>QBZE01000015.1 GCA_003282445.1 OCS155 cluster bacterium AG-333-G23 | reverse complement strand
CTATAGACAGCTTAATAAAAACAATAAAAAATCTTATTGTTAGGCCCATTCAGCGTTTCACAGGCTTTGCAAGTTTAGGTTTATTGCTTGTTGTTTTGTTGCTGACTGCTTTGGTTTTTTTATTTATGGGAGTACTTAAAATAATGCAGGGGCTTGGTGTTTTGCTTGGGGTTAACCCAACTGGTTTTGCTTTAGCTGCACTAGGTTTAGTTTTTTTAATTTTGTCATTAAACAACTATAGGAAGAAAAGAAATGCTTGATTTAGCAATTATTGGTTCGGGACCTGCTGGTTATACTGCCGGCATCTATGCTTCAAGAGCAAGTTTAAAACCCGTTCTTTTTGAGGGCTTGGAGTCTGGTGGCCAGCTTATGTTAACAACAGACGTAGAAAACTATCCAGGTTTTGATTCAGGGATAATGGGTCCTGATTTGATGCAAATATTTAAGAAACAGGCCGAAAGGTTTGGTACTGAGATAAAAACCGAAACTATTAATTCGATTAAAAAAATAGATGGTGGTTTTATTCTTAAAAGCGCCAAAGATTCTTATGAATTTAAATCAGTAATTATTTCATCCGGTGCTTCTGCAAAATGGCTTGACATAAAAGGAGAAAAAGAGCTTCAAGGACACGGTGTTTCTGCTTGTGCAACATGTGATGGTTTCTTTTTTAAAGAAAAGGAAGTAATTGTTGTAGGTGGGGGAGATTCTGCAATGGAAGAAGCACTTTTCTTAACTAAGTTTGCAACGAAGGTTTATATTGTCCACAGAAGAGATTCTTTTAGAGCAAGTAAAATTATGCAAGATAGAGTTTTAGGCAATGATAAAATCGAAGTGCTCTGGAATAAAGAAGTGACTGAAATTCATGGATCTGAAAGTGTTGAGTCTGTGTCTCTTTCTGATACTAAAGATGGTTCTTCTTCTGAGCTAAATATAGATGGTGTGTTTATGGCAATTGGCCATACTCCAAACGTAGATTTCCTAGATGGATTAGTTGAGCTAGATGAAAAGGGATATGTAAAAACTGGCTTCACAACTGAAACTAGCACCTCTGTTCCCGGAGTCTTCGCAGCAGGTGATGTTGCTGATTCAATTTATAGACAAGCAGTAACGGCTGCTGGAACTGGCTGCCAAGCAGCAATTGACGCCGAAAGGTGGCTTGACCATTAATCTAAATTCTCTATCTTTTGTAGATGAGCTTTCAGAGGTTGAATTACAAGACCTTAGAGAAAGGTTGACTTATGTGGGGTATCCACCACCAGAAAAAACAACAGAAATTAAATCTATTCTGTCTTTATTTCTTGAAGACAGGAGTTTGGGAGATCTTTCAACGAAAGAGGAGCTTTGGATAGAGCTTGTCAACTATGGATATAAGCTTGGAGATAGAATTTTAACCAAAACAAACCCAAGCCTTTATGGAGCAGACGTCGAAGAACTTCAAGAGCTTTTATCTAGATTAGGTTTTTACTCAGAACCTATAAATGGAATTTTTACAAACGATGTTGTTTCTTCTGTGATTAAATTTCAAGAAAATAGAGGTCTAGATATAGATGGAACGGTCGGTCTAAATACAGTTGAAGAAATTAGGAAGCTTATAAGACCTGGTTTTGATACTTCTCTAAATGAAGCAATAAAAACAATATCTCCAGGCTTTATGACTGGTAGCATTGGTTATTCTGTTTCTTTTAATCTTCCAAATGTCGGAAGCTATAAAGAACAAATTGATATTTATGAAAAAACAAAGACTCTCTGTTTAGAAAAAAACATTCTTGCTTCTTTTGCTTCTGAAGCGGGTGAAGAGATAAAAGAAAAAAATATAATAGACTATGTAAACAATAAACAACCTGCTCTTTTTGTTTCTTTTAATGACTCTGATGAAAGTTTTGTTGAGTATTTCAAAGGAAGTTTTTCAGAAAGTATTATTGGAAAAAAATTAAGCGAAGCTATTGGTGATAAATTTAATATTTCTGTTTCCGGAAGATCTTCAAACTATTTAAAAAATACTAAGTCTGTTTCTATAGTTATAAATGGTAAATTTTACCAAATTGATAAAATAGAGAATTTATTAGCTTTTCTTCTAGATGAATTGAATAAGTTACTGTCTACTTAAATCTATTTATAAAGTCTTTAAGGTCCCCTTCTGTTGGAAAATTTAGTGTTACCTTAAACTTGTTTTCGTTCTTCTTTATATCAACCTTTGAACCAGTTTTGTCTTCAAAGAAATTTTTATAATGAATTATTTCCTCAGAAGTTTTTTTATTCGTGCCAGAAATATTTCTTACTCGTTCTTCTACTTGTCTACTAGATAATTTTAAATTTAAAATCTCAGATAGAAGTTTGTCTTGTTCTTCTTCTTCTAAATTAATTATTGGTTTAACTTGTCCCATTGTTACAACTTCTTCCTGAAGTGCTCTATAAACCCTATTGCTTAATTTTGATATCCTTAGAAGATTTGATACATATGATCTACTTTTACCAATAAGAGTTGCTATGTCTTTAGTTTCTAAGTTATATTCCTCAATCAACCTCTTATATCCGGCTGCTTCTTCAGTTGTGTTAAGTTGTTTTCTTTGTACGTTTTCAACTAATCCAATTACTGCAGCGTCTCTTGTGCTAACGTCTTTAATTAAGCAAGGAACAGATTTTAGTCCCGCTTCTTTAGAAGCTCTTAGTCTTCTCTCTCCAGCAATCAGTTTGTATTCGTTAGGACCAACTTCTTGAACTATTAAGGGCTGTAAAATACCATTTTTGGTAATTGATTGACTAAGCTCGGATAGTTTTTCTTTATCAAAGTTTGTACGGGCCTGTGTGTCACTTCTATTAATTAAAGATATATCTATTTCTATTGCTTTAAACTCTCTAACATTTGTATCTGTTATTAGTGAACTAAGTGATCTTTTCATTTGTTCCAACTCTTTCTATTATTTCTTCTGCTAGCTTATTAAATTCAATTTTTGCTTTACTATCATCCTTAAAATCTATCACAGTTTTACTATAAAAAGGGCTGTCTGCAAGTTCTGTTAAGTGAGAGATTTTTGTTTTAAATAATCTATCACCAAGTAAATATTCTAATTCTGTTAAAAAATCCTCATAACTAGATCTTTTTGTTTCAACTTGGTTCAAAAGAACCCCTAAAAATATCGTATTTATATTCGGTATGTTTTTTAATGTTTTTTTAGCAAAATCCATTGCTTGAGCAACGCCTTCAATTGCTAGAAATTCAGGTTTTGTAGGTATTATGTAATAATCTGATGCGGCAATCCCCTCTTGAACCAAAGAGCTCATTGTTGGTGGGGTGTCTATAAAAATAAAATCAAAACCATTAAATAAGCCACTTTTCTTTAATTTCGAGATTTTTGATCCTCCGATTATTTTTTCTTCGCTGTGCCTTAGAATTTCTTTATTTGAAGGAATTATTGAAAGTTTTTCATTCAATGTTCCTGGATTTAGGTTTTTTACACCTTCTAATAAATCAATGCTCGTTGTAATTGTGCCTGTGTTTTTATCGAAATTTAGGTATGTAGAAACGTTACCTTGTGGATCTAAATCAATGATTAATGTTTTATAACCTTTTTTCGAAA
>QBZE01000014.1 GCA_003282445.1 OCS155 cluster bacterium AG-333-G23 | reverse complement strand
GAATTAAGAGATGAGTTCAAAAAAGAACTTTCACAAACTGATCAAGAACTTATTGATTATTTTTTTAATTTAAAATTAAATAATAAATTAGAATATTTAATCAGTATTGAAAATCATTTTATTGGATATTGCTCAATTCAAGTTGATGAAACTTATTGGAATTTATATGAAATATATATTAGAAAAGAATATAGAGAGCTAGGAATAGGAACAAAGCTATTTGAAGCTATAAATATCGATTCGAAAAAAGACAATAAACAAATTAGAACATATACTCTGCCAAGTGATCGAACAGCTAAAAATTTTTACGAGAGCAATAGAATAACAGCTAGAGTCTTAATAATGGAAGAAAAGAGATCAACCTCCCGCTATAAAATTTAAAAATTAATATTAAAAAATGTCAGATTGCACTTCTTCTAAAATTTGAAACTTTTAGTAATAAATAACCAAATAAGAATCCGCTTATATGTGCTTCCCATGAAATATTATTACTTTGTATAGCGATAAGAAACTGTGAAATTAACCAAAAAATCATAAAAAACTTTGCTTTTATTGTTGTTGGAAAAAAAACACCAAAAGGCACAAGAACCAATAATTTAGCATTTGGAAATAAATATAAATATGCACCCATAAGTGCAGAGACTATACCTGATGCACCAACTATTGGATTTATATTTCCAAAATTTAAGAATGAATGACCAATAATACTTATTACTCCACTGACGATTAAAAATAATATAAATTTAACTTTCCCTAGCTTATCTTCGACGTTATTACCAAAAATCCAGAAACTCCATAAGTTACCAAGTATATGTAAAAAATTTGCATGTAAAAATAATGAAATAAAAATACTTAGTAATATATTTTTATCTGGAAATATTATAACGTCAGGTTCTAAACTGCAGTTATTGTTATAAAATTGATTAGCTGAAATAGGTAAATTATTAATTAACTCACAAGGAATAGCTGCATATTTATAAAAATAATTTAATAGATCAATATTATTTTTTGGTTGTAAAAATAAAAAAGTTAATGATGAAAAGATGATAAAAATTCTGGAAATTACAGGAACATTTTTTGCAGGATTTATATCTGATATTGGTATCACTTTGTTCTCCACAGAACTTACGTATAATATATCCTAGTGAAGAATATATTGTTAATTACATCAAATAAGAATTTAAATACCTTAAATTATAAAAATATTTTATCTTATTTAAAAAAAATAAAGTTACCCCATGAAGTAATTGATACTGATTTAGAAGATTTTTCTAATTTAAAAACTAATAAACAGACGCTAATAGTAAGTCTAGGGGGCGATGGCACTGCTTTGAAAGCAATGAAAGTTGGATGGCTTAATAATTTAGAGGTGCTTCCTATTGGTTCAGGGAGAGTAGGGTATCTTGTAAGCTCAATAAAAAATTTTAATTCAGTTATTGATGCATGGAAAATTAATAAAAGTAAAAAAGTTAATAGGAAAGCTATTATTCAAAATAAAAATTATAAATTACCAGCTTTTAACGAAGTAGTAATTATAAAAAATTCACCAACAAGACTTTTAGATTTAATAATAGAAACATACGACCAAGAAGTTAAGTTAAGAGCAGATGGCATAATAATTTCAACTTCTCTCGGTTCTACAGCTTATAATTATTCTGCTGGTGGACCAATCGTTCACAATGATATTGAATCGATTGTGATAACTCCAATTTCTCCATTTTCAAAATTTCCTAGATCAATAGTTTTAAATGGTAAAAGTAAAATCAAAGTAACAATTCCAAAAAATCAAAATTATGCAATTCAATTTGATGGAATCGTAGAAGTTCAAGAGAAGAGTGAAACTAAGATATCATATGAATATGAGCTTTCATCAAAGTCTATCAAATTAATTGACCATGATAATAATCCTAAAATAGATAATTTTCTCGACCAAATTTTAAGATAGTCCTTTAATTTAAAAATATTCATGGTAAAGTTTCAATGTGACCAAATACATATTTGTCACCGGTGGTGTAGTCTCTGGTCTTGGTAAAGGGATTACATCTGCATCTCTTGGAAACTTACTCAAAGCACGTGGGATGAGTGTTATCAATCAAAAATTAGATCCATATATTAACGTTGACCCTGACACAATGAATCCTTTCCAACATGGTGAGGTTTTCGTTACTGAAGATGGTGCTACAACAGATTTAGATCTCGGACATTATGAAAGATTTACCGGTGTTAATCTTAAAAAAGATTCAAATGTAACAACTGGAAGTATTTATAGAAAAGTTATTGAGAGTGAACGTAAAGGAGATTATTTAGGGGCTACTGTTCAAGTTATTCCACATATTACAGATGAAATAAAAAGAAGGATAAAAGGAATATCGAATGATGTTGATATTCAAATAACAGAAATCGGTGGTACTGTTGGGGATATAGAAATTCTTCCTTTTCTTGAAGCAGCTCGACAAATTAGAAAAGAGTTAGGGCAAGAAAATGTAATGTTTGTTCACGTTACTTTAGTTCCATACATTGGTCCAAGTACTGAAATGAAAACAAAACCTACTCAACATTCCGTATCTGTCTTAAGAAGTGCTGGTATTAGCCCTGATGTAATAGTACTAAGATCAGATAGGACTTTAAATGATGAAATAAAGAGTAAGGTATCCTCATTTTGCGATGTTTCCTATGAGGATGTAATAAGTGCTCCAGACTTAGAAGATATTTATGAGGTTCCACTAAAAATGTTTGATGAAGGTTTAGATAGATCGGTAGATAAAAGATTAAATTTAGAAACAAATGATCCTGATTTAGATAAATGGAAAAACATGCTTAAGCTAAAAGACGGAGTTAGTAAAACTGTTGAAATAGCAATTTTAGGAAAATATTTTGGATTGCCAGACAGCTATTTATCAGTAGTAGAGTCCCTTAATCATGCCTCTTTGCATAACAAAGTTAAATTAAATTTACATTGGGTAGACTCTGATAATTTTAATGTTGAAGATCTAAAAAATTATGATGGAGTAGTTATTCCAGGTGGTTTTGGTTATAGAGGCATAGAAGGAAAAATATCTGCTATTCAATACTTAAGAGAAGAAAAGGTACCGTTTCTGGGTATTTGTCTCGGGCTTCAATGCGCAGTTATAGAATATGCCAGGAATGTTTGTGGGATCAGTGACGCAAACTCTTCTGAATTTTCAAAAAATACAAGTAATTATGTTATTGATTTATTACCTAATCAAAATTTAGAAAAAGACGACGTTGGTGCTTCTATGAGGCTTGGTACTTATCCATGTAAAATTAAAAAAGGTACGCTTACTTCTAAAATCTACAATGAAGAAATAATATATGAAAGACATAGACACAGATATGAAGTAAATAATAAATTTAAAGAAGAAATAGAAAAACACGGTTTAGTAATAAGTGGTATGTCACCTGATAATAATTTAATTGAAATGATTGAGATCAAGGACCATCCTTATTTTGTAGCTTCACAATTTCATCCAGAATTTAAATCTAGGCCATGGGAGCCTGCACCAATGTTTAAATATTTTATTGAAGCAGCTTCAGAAAATAATAACTCTACAAAAAAAACAATAGAAACTCAAAAGGTAAAAGATTAATCAGAAAAATAAAGAACTAATAGATGGTTTTAAGGAATACATCAGCCATACAAAAGGATTAGCTGATAATACAGTAAAAGGATATTCAGCAGATTTAGAACAATTTTTTAATTATGTAAATGAAAAAAATATTAATAATAAATTACTTAATAATTACTTAATACATTTATCGCAAAGGAAAGTATCACAAAAATCAAAACAAAGATTTATGTCATCTTTTGTCCAGTTTGTTAACTGGCATAATGAATACTACCCAACTAATAAAATCGAAATTGATAGGATAGATATTAAATCAGGAGTTTATCTTCCAGACATAATCCAAATTGAGCAAATATCAGAATTAATTAATTATTACAATCATGATGATTTTCTTAATTCA
>QBZE01000013.1 GCA_003282445.1 OCS155 cluster bacterium AG-333-G23 | reverse complement strand
TGACAGGTTTCCAAGAAAGAAATTAATAATTATTTTTGATTTAATAATTGCAGTTTTGATGTGCGTTATTGGATATTTCGCACTAAATGATATGTTGACATTAACTCTGTTAATACCATTTGCTTTTGCTTTTGGGATATTTGAAATAGCTCATTGGACAACCTGGAGTGCATTTTTAGGCGATGTGGTAAAAAAGCAAAATGTCACAAAAGTTTCAGCTCTATTTGAAAGTGCAGAAGCAATCTCAATGTTAATCGGACCTATTGGCGGTGCTTTTATTTATTCTTTCTTTGGCTTAACAGGAGTCATAATCGTAGATCTTGCAACTTGTTTTTTTGGTATCGCTACGATTACTTTTTTTAAAAGTAAGAAAATTGAAACAAAGCGTAATTTAAATTTTAAAAATGTTTATTTAGATTTAGTCGAAGTTTATAACTGGTTGAAGAAACAAAAAGGACTACTTTCTTTAGTTCTCATCCTTGGTATTTGTAACGGGTTCCACGGTTTTATTGCGGTCCTCCTTCCTCCAATGGTTTTAAGCTTCACAGATGCAACAGGACTTGGATTTATAGAATCAGTTCTTGGCATGGCATTTCTTATAGGTTCTATTATTTCTTTAAGAATATCTGACAGAATACAAGGAGACATGAAGGTTGCCATAATAATGGGGCTTTTATGTGGGTTAGCAATAATTGTAGGCTCATTAAGGCCGAGCATTTATCTCTTATGTATATTTGGCATTATCGAAGGTGTGAGTGGGACAATCCAATATACAGTTTCTTCAGGTGCATGGTTAGCAATTACGGACCAACATATCAGAGGAAGAGCATTGGCTCTCAGGGGTACAATTGCCCAAATGCTCAGACCATTTGGAGTGCTCATAGCAGGCCCTCTTGGGGATTATTTAGAATTTACTTTTTATCCAAAAAATGTAGATCTTTTTGCACCACTAGTAGGAACAGGCCCGGGAAGAGGCTACGCACTTTTATTTTTTGTTGTTGGTGTAATGTATACAATTCTTTGGGTATTTAATTTTAAAAACAAGAACTTAGAGGGCCTTTCAAGGCAGGTAAGAGAAGCAATTAAGGAGCAATAGCATTGTTAGTAGTTTTCTTAATAATTGTTGGCTCTATTCTGCTATTAGGTTATTTTCCAAATCTTACAATTTTTATAGCTAGTATTGTATTAATACTGGGGGTAAATTGGTTAATTCAAAACAACAAGTTTTACAAGTAAGAAAATACCTTTCAATTTTACTAGTAATATTTCTTATTTCTTGTTCTAGTGATTCAGACACTAGTCAATCTAATGAAACTTCTGCTAACCAACAAACTGAGGCAGCTGAAGAAAATATAGAAATTGTAAAAGAACCAACCATGACGATATGGATGGCTGCTCAAAAGGGCAACGTAGAAGTTTTAGAACAACATATTGCTTACGGAACAGACTTAGAATCAAAAGGTGGGAGGAGAGACGAAACAGCTTTAATTATTGCAGCATGCCAGGGTCATACTGAAGCAGTTTCTGTCTTAGTCTCATCCGGAGCAGATATAGATGCTACAAACAATGAAGATGTAACACCTTTATTTTGTGCTACTTTTTTTGGGTGGACAGAAGTTGTAAAATTCCTTTTTGACAGCGGGGCAGATCCGAATATAGTAATGAATCAAGATTTAACAGCAATGAGCTTAGTGTCAGCTGAGTGGAATTCAGATGCAAAAACTGCAGTTCAACTATACAAGATAAAATATGATGTTAAAAGAGACATAGATGAGGTAGAAGAAGCACACCCATTTATTATGGAGATACTTAATGGAGAGCCTGCTTCTTCTCAAAGTACAGAAAGTGCTTCTGATTCAACAACAGAGAACGGTATTGTTTGGGGTGAAGTTGTTTCTGATTTTGATGTCTATGCTGCTCCAGATGTAACACAGGAACATATAGATATAACTGTTGAGTGGGTAAATAAAGGCATTGAACTGTGGGGCAATCATGGTCCTTTGGAATTATGGATAGTTGGAAAGAGCAAGGACGGTGCAAGAGCTCTAGACGATATATGGTGTGATGTAAGAGTAGAAAAAGATCCATCATGGAATACCGAATGGGATTGTTTAAATGGAGATCCTTACGGTTCAGGAGATGGGTGGTCCCCATTTCATAGATGTCCTGATGAGGGATGTTCTTCGGTTTCTGGATACATTCGAGACTATATAGGATATTATTTTAATGCATTAACTATGTCATCAAAATATCCAGGTCCTGAAGAAGATGATTATAAAAAAGTTGTACTTCATGAATATTTTCATGTTTATCAAGCTACACATATATCCCAGCCAGAAATTGATGATGGAGATGGGGATTGGATGACTAGCAATAGAAACTATATAGAAACTGCTGATTATGTACAAAGACCTTGGATAACAGAAGGTGGGGCTGAGTACATGGCCACTTATTGGTACTCTAAACAATCTGGGGTAAGTGAAGGATACTTTGAGGAGGAGATGAGATGGAAAGCAAAATCTCTACCGGGGTATCTAAGCGATGGTAGAAGCATGAGAGAAGTTGGTTTCTATGAAAATATAAGTTGGGATATCTATGATGTTGGTACTTGGTTTGTAGCATATATAATCAATCAAACTAGTGAGGAAACATTTAGAGTTGATTATTACGATGATCTAGAGGCACTTGGTTTTGAAGCTGCTTTCGAAAAGCATTTTGGTAAATCAGCAGATGCAATGATAGAAGAATTTAATGCTTGGGCTAATCAGCCAGTTGATGCACTGTTAGAAATTCTTCCTTAACGAAACTTATCAAAGAATCCTTTTTTATAAGCATAAAAAGCAATACTTGTTAACAAAACCCCTGAAATAAATGAAGGTATACGGGTTAGGAATATTAAGAAAGCTATACCAACGATTGCATAATCTACAGATCTCCAGAATTTATTAGAAAGTTGAGGGATTAAATTGAATGTTCGTAGTATCAAAATAAGAATCGCAACTGCAATAATGTAATACATAATCTAAGTATATTCGATTTAACTATCATTAAAGATTATGAAAAAAACTGCAATAGTAACAGGAGCAAATACTGGCTTAGGATTTGCAGCTGCAAAAGGATTGGTTGAAAGAGATTATCATGTGGTTTTAGCCTGTAGAAGTAGAGAAAAGGGTAGAGCTGCTCAAAAAGAATTAGGACCGAATGCTCTTTTCAGAAAGCTTGATATGACAAGTTTTTCAAGCATAGAATTTTTTCTTCACGAAATCAAAAACAATTATGAAGGTATAGATCTTTTATATAACAATGCAGGAATTATGTATGTTCCATTTAAAACTACAGAAGAAGGTTTTGAATCAACAATAGCAACAAATTATCTAGGTACATTTTATTCAACTCTAGAACTTTTAGAGTTGATGAAGTATAGAGAAGACTCTAGGATTGTTCAGGTTTCTAGTATCGCAATGTATTTAGCAAGAGATGTCCGACTTGAAGGGTTACATGAAGAGAAAGACTACAACCCCTGGACTTGGTACAACTATTCAAATCTCTATAGAACAATGTTTGCATTTGAATTAGATGAAAAACTAAAAGACCACCATACAAAAGTTGTTGTAGCTCATCCTGGAATCACTAAATCGAGATTGCGCAAAAGAAGAAAGAGAACTCTTACAACAATGGGTTTTGATTTTATTGCAACAAATATAAAAACAGGTGTAGCTCCGATATTAGAAGCGTCAACAAGTCTAGATATAAAAGGAAAAGAAGTATTTGGTCCAGGGATAATTCACCAATACGGTAAACCAAGAATTTATAAAGGAAATAAAATTGCTTATGATACAGAAGAGAGAAAAAAATTATGGAATTATTCCGTTGATCTTACAGGGAAAGACTATAGATGATTATTGTAGAAACAACTTTTAATAAGAAAGAAGATGCTGAATCAATTGTAAGTTTTCTTTTAGAGGAAAAACTTATTGCCTGTGCAACATATAAGAATGTTGAATCTTCTTATGTATGGAAAGGAACCATAGAGAACGAAAAAGAGATAGAAGTATCTTTACACACTAGTGAAAGTTTATTTCCTAAAGTGATTGAAAACGTCAAAGAAAAACATCCTTATGAATTACCGAGAATAACTACAATTCATCCACTTTATACATTGCCTGAATATGAAGATTGGGTGAATAAAGAAACAAATAATTAGTGAGCTCTTATATAGCTCCACACATCGTAGTCATCCAGATTAATTGACCTAACATTATGCCTATCTAAAGCAGCAACTACTTGTGCACGATGTTCTGCTGCATGAAAAACCATTTGAGAGAAAATAGTTGAAGATTTATGCTCTTTGACACCACTTCGCATCTTTATAGTAAGGTCAATATCTCCAATTCCTTGATTGTCAATAAGCCCTTGGTCTATTTCATAAAGTTTATCAGTTAAAACTTTTATATCGTCAGAGCTTGATGGCTCTTCAAGTTCTAATGGTTCAGTTTCAGTTACTCCGTTTACGAATTGTCCATAGTTATTTGACGCTTTAGCTATATGCAGCAGTATTGTTTTTATTTTCCATTCAGGATCAATGACGTAATAATCTAGAACCTCACTGTCTAGTTTTGAAACCTCTGTATAAATTTCTTTATTTGCCCATTGCATATGCTTAAGTAAAAGATCTAATGAAATCATTTGTTCTCCAATTCTTCTATTCGTTTTTTTAATTGTTTTATTTCTTCAGAAAGAATTTCAATATCATCTACATTTTTTGCAGATCGGACATACCTGTCGTTTTGCCACTTCATACCCCATTTAGTTAAACCAATACTTAATGCAGCAATAGGAACTACTACAAAAAATCCAGCAGTCTCACCACTAAGAGCAACTCCCAAAAACATTGCACCAAATAAAAGATACATAAAAGACAGAACAACTTTTTCTATAGTTCGGGTAGCTTTTCTCTCGGTACTTTCTGTTGAACTCATAGTTAAAGAATACTGTATGATTTAAAATACTTCTATGAAGATAATCGTTGTTTGCACAGGAAACTCATGTCGTTCTCAGATGGCAGAAGGATTAATCAAGAATAGATTTCCAGAGTTTGAAGTTTTTTCAGCAGGGACACATCCTGAATCAAATGTTAATCCTTACGCTGTAAAAGTTATGCAAGAAAAAGGAATTGATATAAGCAGTCATTATCCAAAATTAGTAGATGATCTCATTGATACTGAATTTGATTATGCTTTAACAGTTTGTGATTCAGCAAATGAATTATGTCCAGTTTTTCCTAATGCAAAAAATAGAATACACAAATCTTTTGTTGACCCAAAGAGAGATCATTATGATTCAGAAGAACATGCTGTAGAGATATATACAGAGACGATGAACTTAATTGATGAATGGATTGATGAATTAGAAACCCAGTGGAAATAGCCTTTAACTAATATTCAACGTCAGAACAATAATCCCAGGGTTCTGTTGGGAAATATCTTTCTGCCAAAGCAAACATGTTAGGGTCATTTTCTTTTACCCAGTCAATTTTGTCATGAGAATTTTTAAAACCAGCTTTGTTCATAGCCATTCCTTCATTGGTAGTTGCCCAATACTCTCCTATAAATTGCGCCATGTCTTGTACAACACCCTCAGCTAACTGCTGTTCATAGTCTGTAGAGTAAATCTCTTTTTCTATAGCATCTATAGCGTAATTGAATATTCTTTCATAAAAATATACTTCATTTATTGCCTCAAACACTTGGTGATTTATTTGATGAACTAGTTCATGTATTACTGGATCTCCGCCTCTGTCAATATTGCCCGGATAGCATTGCCAACTTGCATTTGCTGTTGATCCTCCTGTAAAGCCTCCTGCAAAACCACCATATATCTCTTCACCTTTCCACTCAGGAAGTCCATGATTAATACCTTCTTCCCAAAACAACATCATTCTTGCATATCCGTCATAAAGGATTTGATGGAAATCGGGTCTTTTTGAAAGCATTCTAGTTATTGAATCATAAGCCTGTAACACTGCTTCATCTGGAACATCATCTATGGCTGTTATGATCACACCTGAAGTTGCTATGTATTTCGTGTAAACCTCAAGACCAGGATGTGGCGTAACTGGTTTAATAATATTTCTTCCGGTAGTAATATAATCGAATCTTTCCCAGTTACTGAGATGCCAACTATGTTTTAGCTGCCCCCAACTTATTAGTTCTTGAGTAGACATTATCATTTCTAAATAACCACGGTTATCTTTTTTAATACTGCATAAGGATTTTAAGAGTGTTTCATAGTCGTTCCAATAAATTGTATATTCCTCAGGCGTTCTATATAAACCTCTAATAACAAATTCATCAAATTCTTCAAGAATATATTGTGAATTGATAGCGACTAATTTTTCATAATTCCATGTAGCAACTGGTCCATTACGAGTTACATTCCCATTCTCAGAAATATAGCCATATGTCATATCTTCCCTTGTTCCCCAATAAGCTTCTACAAGTAGAGTTATAAATTCTTCTGGCTCAATTATTGTTACATCATCACTTAAACAGTTTCCAGACTCAGTAAAGGGTTTAAAGTCATCAAGCTTTAAAGGAATTGGCACAAATGAACCTCCTGCACCGTAATCTTCTAGTCCTGCTAAATATTCATCAAAATCTTCTTCACTGATTCCACTATTTTCCTCTTTTTTTTGAGTTTCTAAAACAACTATTTCTTCTACAGCCTCTGTACCTTCTTCTTCAGCCTCTGTACCTTCAAGTTCTTCAAATTGCTCTCTAAGGTTTTCTAATTCCTGTTCTTCCTCAAGAGTAAGTGCATCCTTACTTTCTAGATCTTCTATTCTTTCTTCTGTTTGTGCGATATCTTTTTCTAATTCGCTTAAGTCTGTACCTCCACAAAAAGATACTAAAAGTAATAAAATTAATGTTTTTTTCATATAAATTTATCTAAACAACTCTCTTAAATAGTCTTTATTAGGGGGAGTAAATATTGTTTTAATAGTATCTTCAAATAATTTATGAAATAAGGGAAGCTGCTCTTTTACTTCACTAGGAGTACTAATAGTGAACTCATCATGCGGTAGGTCATATATGTCACCATATCCCCATTCAGTTACTATCCCCCAAAATGCAAACTCTATAGAGGTAATTCTATTGAAATCCTCAATATTCCCAGAGTTTTTTATTTCTTCATAACTTGAGATGTCAAAAATATTTTTTTCAATCGCTTCATTCATAGCTAGGACAATTTCAGAGTTTGGATTTTCCCAATTCCACTCTGTAAACTCTAAAGCAAAAGCTACCCCCGTAACAGTATGCAACAAATGTTCAACAACTTCTCCAATTTGATCATCTCCACTTGCATCAGGATATTCCCAAATAAAGTCTGTCTGATTATCTTCATAACCTTTTCCAGGACAACAATCTATACCTGGAGGATCAGAATCTAATCCATAGCGTTCGGGACCTTCATATCCTATTTTTTGAAAAACAAAATCATTTTTAACTGTTTTCAGGTAACTACTTCTTACATCTTGATCAATATGTTCACCTTCTTGGAGCATAAGGTAATATATTTCACCAACTTTATATATAAACTCTTCTCCAACTTCCGGAAGGACAAACATTCGTAGACCTGCAACATCAATATATCTGTGATAATCAAGATA
>QBZE01000012.1 GCA_003282445.1 OCS155 cluster bacterium AG-333-G23 | reverse complement strand
ATTCAATTGTGTATCTTGATTCGGCAATAGGTTTTTCACTTATGCTTTTAACCTTGAATCCCGTTTCCTCAAAAACTTCTCTCTCAGCTGCTTTAAGGGGTGACTCACCTTCTTCCATATGACCTTTTGGGAAACCCCAAAATCCAGAGTCGTAATATTCTTTATATTCTTTTCTTAGGCGATTTTTAACTAAAAGAACTTTGTTATCTATTAACACTATTCCACCTGCTGCAAAATCTACTTTAGAGTTCATTCTTTTTTTTTCCAATTCCTCTTCTAAGCTAAGCTAACAATATGGTACCAACTACCCTATTAAATGTTTTGGATGAAAAGCCTTTTTTGAAAGAGCTTTCTAATTTGTATGCAAAGAATGGTTTTCAAATCTATTTAGTTGGAGGCGCAGTAAGGGACGCCATTTTAGATATTGAAACAAAAGATTTTGATTTTACTACAAATGCTAGTTCTGAAGATTCGATAAAGATGCTCAATAAAAATGACTACAAAACAACTGAAATAGGGAGAGCTTTTGGAACAATAGAAACAACAGTTGGAGACTATTCAATACATATAACAACTTACAGAGAAGATAAATACAATAAGGATTCAAGAAAACCAGAAATTAAAACCTCAGGAGAATTAGAGACAGATCTTAGTAGAAGAGATTTTACAGTTAACGCAATTGCTTATGACATAAATAATAGTGAAATTATTGATCCCCACGGCGGGCTTAAAGATCTTTCAGAAGGGTTGATAAGAACACCAGACACTGCAGATATTTCTTTTTCCGATGACCCATTAAGAATGCTCAGAGCTTGTAGGTTTGTAAGCACTCATGGATTTACACCAAATAACGAACTATTTAAAGCAATATCAAAAAATGTTGAAAGAATAGAAATAGTAAGTACTGAAAGAATAAGGGATGAATTTACAAAACTTCTTACAGGAAAAGAACCGTCATTAGGATTAAAAGCCTTTGTAGAGAGTGGCTTGAGTGAATTAATAATGCCTGAGCTGAATGAATTAAAAATTGAAGTTGATCCAAAACATCATCATAAAGATGTGTATGAACACACGATGGTTGTTCTAGACAGGGTTTCTCCAACACTTATTTCAAGAATGTCAGCACTTCTGCACGACATAGGAAAACCCAAAACTAAGGGAATTGAGAATGGAAAAGTACACTTTAGACACCACGAAGTTGTTGGTGCGAAAATGAGTAAAAAAATTCTAAAGAGACTTAAGTATGACAATGAGACAATCAAGAAAGTCTCACTTTTGGTTGAAAACCATCTTAGACCTCATACTTTCAAGATGGGCTGGACAGACTCTGCAGTAAGAAGATACATAATCGATGCAGGAGGATTGTTGGAAGAGTTAAACGATTTAGTAAGAGCAGACATTACAACAAAGAATAAAGCAAAGTATGAAGAGATAAATAAGTACTTAGACGAAATGGAGGAAAGGATAAAAGAAGTAGCTGAAAAAGAAGAACTATCTAAATTAAGACCTCCTATTTCCGGTGACGAGATAATGGATATGTTTGATTTAGAACCGGGACCATCTGTTGGGGTTATTATGAAAGCTCTTTATGAACAAAGAATCAATGACGGAGAGGTTTCTAAAGAAGAAGCAATTAAGCTAGCAGAGCAAGTATATAAGAAATTATAAAAAAACTACCTTATTAATTTCAATATAGTAAAGTTGCCTAGTCTAAAAAATATAAGGAGAAACATGCCTAAGGGCAAAGTTAAATGGTTTAACCAAACTAAAGGTTACGGATTCATCGCTCCAGAAGAAGGAGATAAGGATGTGTTCGTGCATATAACTGCAGTTAGAGACTCTGGAATGCAAAATCTTGAAGAAGATCAAGAAGTAGAGTTTGAACTTGTAGAAAAAGATGGTAAAACTTCAGCTGAAAACCTAAAGTAAGGTTCTAATTACTTAGATCTAAAATACTACTAGCAATTTTCACTACATATACATTATTCTTATTCAAAGAATGAAGATATCACTAAATAATAGAGAGCGTTTGGCTAATGAAATTGTCAATGGTGCTGTAATAATTCATGGAAATAGTTCTATTTATAGAAACAATGATGTTGCATATCCTTTCAGACAAGATTCAAACTTCCATTATTTAACAGAATGGCCCGAACCAGACGCGCATGCAGTAATAGTTGTAAAAGATAGCAAACCAGATTTATATTTGTTTGTTCAAGACAGAAATCTAGAAATGGAAACATGGGAAGGAAAAAGAATTGGTCAAGAAGGTGCAGTTGAAACATATAACGCAAAAGCTTCATTTTCTAATACAGAATACCCAAAGAAACTTACAGAACTTTTAGAAGGTATTGAAAATATTTATTGTGATTATTCAAACTCAAAATTTCAACAATACGATCAAAAAGCACTCAGCTTTGCAGTTCCTTACGATCAAAGAGGTTTAGAATTTAGCAAAGCTACACTACATGCGTTAGCACCTGTTTTGTCCGAGCTCAGATTGGTGAAAGATAAAGAAGAGCTTAATTTACTATCTAAAGCTTGTGAAATAACTGTTGAAGGACATAAGGTTGCTATGAAAATTGCTCAAGCAGGCATGTATGAATATCAGGTGGCAGCTGAAATGGAAAAAACTTTTTTTGACCTAGGGGCAGAGAGACTAGGATATCCTTCGATAGTTGCCTCAGGAGACAATGCTTGTATTCTCCACTACTCAACAAATAGAGAAATAATTCCTGAGGGCTCACTGCTTCTTATTGATGCAGCAGGGGAATACGGAATGTACTCGTCTGATGTTACAAGAACATTTCCAGTTAGTGGAAAGTTTACTCCAGAACAAAAAGATGTTTATAAAGAAGTTCTAAAAGCACAAAATTTGGGTATTGAAAGTGTTACAACTAAGAATACGATGAGAGATATTCATCAAATTACTATAAAATCTATATCTGAATCATTAGTAAATTTAGGCCTTGTACCTATGGGGATAGATGAAACAATTTCAATGATGCACTATTTTGAATATTTTATGCATGGCACAGGACATTGGCTTGGTTTAGACGTCCATGACGCAGGAAGCACAGAAGTAAATGATGAGCCAAGAAAATTATTACCAGGCATGGTCACAACAATTGAACCAGGAATTTACATACGTCCTAACAAACCAGTCATTGAATTTCCTTTACTTGAACGAGATCCTATAAAAATTAGAGACAGAAGAAAAGAAATGGGTATGGAAGAAGCAACAAAGCTAGAACAAGAAGAAATAAAAAACGCTAAAACTGTAAAACATGAAGTTCCGAAAAACCTTTTAGGAATAGGAGTCAGGATAGAAGATGATATTGTGTGTACAAATAAAGAACCTATAAATCTAACAGAAGGTGTCCCAAAATCAGTAGAAGAAGTAGAAGCAATCTGTAATTAAATAATGGTTTCTCCAAGATTTATCTACTCACTATATGAATCACGTCTTCAAAAAGGACTTCCAAAAACTGAATTACCAAAACATATTGGACTGATACACGATGGACACAGAAGGTATGCTCGAAGAGAGAACCTTTTGAGCTACGAAGTTTCATACAAAATAGGAATGGTTAGATTTAAAGAGTGTCTTTCATGGTGTGACGAGCTAGGAATAGATTACGTTACCAGTTGGTTATTATCAAAAGAAAACTTATCAAGACCAGAAGAAGAACTTAAACCTTACTTTACTGTTCTAAATGAGCTTTTTGAGGAACTAATCATAGATGATCTTGTCGATAATTTTAAAATTCAATTTATTGGTAGTATTGATCTTCTTCCAGATTATTTAAAAGAGACAATAAAAAAACTTCAAGAAGTTAGAGCAGGAGGAGAGAAAACAATAACAATTGCTCTTGGGTATGGAGGTAGGCAGGAAATTTTAGATGCAATAAAAAGCCTTGTTCTTGAAAATAAAGAAAAAGACTTAGAAGAATTAGTAGAAGAGATAAATGATGAGCAGATTAGAGAGCATCTATATTTACCCGATGCACCTGATATTGATTTAATAATTAGAACGAGTGGAGAATCCAGGCTTTCAGGATTTTTACTTTGGCAAAGTGCTTATTCAGAATTTGTTTTTCAAGATGTTTACTGGCCTGAATTTAGAAAGATAGACTTTCTAAGGTGTTTAAGAGAATATATTCAAAGGGAAAGAAGATTTGGAAAATAAATTACAAATGAAGCTTCTGACTTGATTAACATTGATGGATATGAATATTTTAGAAATTCTTAACCAGTTAAATTTCATAGCTCTTTTTTTAATTTTTATAATTTCCAAATTAGTTATTGAAACTTATTTAAAAATAAGAAACATTAATTCAATAAATGAAAACAAGGAAACAATACCAGAAAGATTTATAGACGTTGTTACTGACGAAGAGTACAAAAAATCTATTAATTACAATATTGAAAGAATAAGGTTTTCAATATTAACTTCAGTCTTTGGCGTAGGTGTTTTATTGTTTTTTACAATTGGTGGAATGCTCAATAATTTAACATTATTTGTACAAGGAATAACAGGATCAAACATAGTTGGAGCTATATTATTAGGTCTTTTACTTATTGTTATTGGTGAAATTATAGAGATACCGCTTGCGGTATATTCAACATTTTATATTGAAGAGAAATATGGATTTAATAAAACCACTACAAAAACATTTGTAACAGACTTATTTAAGAATCTTTTAATTCAAAGTATTTTTTCTTCGATACTTTATGCAATAGTAATTTCAATAATTGAAAATCTAGGAAATAACTGGTGGATATATGCTTTTATTGCTGTATTTTTACTTCAGCTAATAATCTTTTATATTTACCCAGTTTTAATACTTCCGCTATTCAATAAATTTGAACCACTCGAAGATGAAAAATTTAAAGCACCCATTGAGAGACTTTTAGAAAAGATTAGTTTCAAAGCCAAAGGCTTGTTTGTTATGGATGGCAGTCTAAGAAGCTCTCACGGGAATGCTTTTTTTACTGGTTTTGGAAGTAATAAAAGAATAGTTTTTTACGACACCTTACTAGAAACAATTACACCAGATGAAATGGAATCAATTTTGGGCCATGAGTTAGGACATTACAAACTGGGACATATTAAAAAAACACTAATCAGTTCAATATTTTTCGGGTTTGCTGGTTTTTATATTCTTGGACAAGTTTTTCAGTCCGAAAACTTTTTTTACGGACATGGACTTGATGAATTAACAATATATTCAAAGTTTCTTTTATTCTATTTAGTAATAGGGTCCTATACTTTTTTTACTAAACCAATAACTTCATTTATATCAAGGCAGAGAGAATTTTCAGCTGATGATTTTTCAATACAATATACAAAGGGTGAAAGCATGATATCCGGTCTACTTAAGCTAAGTAAAGACAATGCGTCAAATCTAACACCGGACCCACTTTATAGCGCTTATTACTATTCACACCCTCCGATTGCAGAAAGGGTTGCGAGCTTAGAAAATAAATTAAGGAACACTTAAAACAAATAAAGCTTGAAGAGTTAGAACAACAGTTATAAGTAAAAATATATATTGAGTTTTATCACTTTGTTCATGTCCAAAAAGTTTAACTGCTAAATCATGCGCTAAAAAAACACTTAACATATGACCTAGTAATGTAACAACCACCTGTATTGTCCAATACGGCAAAGGGTCAAGAAAATAGTCAACAGTTACTTCATTTACCCCAAATAAATTAAGACCTGTTCCTATTGGGTCATTTAATCTATATAGAAAAGTCTGAGATTCGAAAAGGAATAAACTTAAATAGTGTGTGACATGATAAGCAAAAGCAATCGGTAGCATTGAATGACCAAAAGCCAAAGAAACTTCATCTACAGAATAATCTGAATCTGAAACCTTTATCGAAAAATAACAAGCGAACCGATAGAACAAAATTAAAAGAAGATTAATTGTTAAGAAAGCAAGTGTTGAAAAAGCCATATCATAAACTCTTGTGCCGAACTGGTTATACCAAAATACGGTTTCCCTAAGGCCGTCATACGTTACGGTACCAATCATTAAAAGAATAAAATACTCCATTCCCTTTATCCTTGAGAGATTTGAAATATTTTGTAATAAAGTTCTAAAAATTGGCTTAGAGTTAACAATTCTAAGTTTGCTATAGAGATGGTGAAGAAGTAGGAGAGGGTCTATCTCTATAGAAGTTTTATTAAAAAAGAGTTTAAAACTATTTACAACAACAAAAAGCATTATGAAAACTATACCGATATGCAAAGGGTTGCCAGGCTTAGTCCATACAAGTTCAAACCAAGTAAGCCCAAGAAACAAAACACAGGCTACGTACACAGATTGAGGTTTGTTATCATTTGTTAAAAATATATTCAAAGGATTAAATTTTGCATACAAATCTCCAAACAAAAGTCCCAAGATGGGGATCCCAATCCACAGAAATACCCACAAGATTAGAGGCGCTATAGAAGTTTTAGCTCCTTCGCCACCAATCAAACCTGGAGCTATGAGTAAAAATAAAATTATGAAACCAAAGAATTTACCAACAAAGGTTTGCTCATTACTGAATAGTTTTTCTTCAGTAGTTAAAATTGACTCTTTCCAAGAAATCTTTAAAAATACAAATGTTAAAATTATTACCCATGCTGAGACATTCAATATAGTGTCAAAAGGTATAGGAAGATCACCTTGAAAACCAACCCCATGATTAAAATTGCCTATAAACAATGATTTAATGTCTATTTCTCCTTAACGTCTTTACTTATATTAAATAATAATTAAAATATTTCTAACAGGAGATTAATTTTATGTGCGTGGCATGTGACACAGTTTATGAAAAAGCATCATACTTAGCAGTACAAACCGACGCTGCCGAATTTTATAACATACCTATTGTTAATGGACTCGTAGAAAACCACAGTTTTGAAACAATAAATAACATACTGATAAATGCTTCCTTAATTGCGATTATTTTTTAAATATTATTTTTTACAGTTTTCACACTGATCTGTACACTGCCCAAACATTTCTACTCTGTGGTCTTCAATTATAAAATTAAATTTCTTTTCAATTTTTTTTATTTCTTTATTGAGTAAGTCTTCAAAATTCTGACTTAACTCAACATCAATTATCTCACCACAATCGCTACAAAATAAATGGTGGTGATGTTGATCTCCTTCTAATACAAGCTCAACAACAACTGTATTATCTGGTGAAGTGAATTCATTTAAAATATTGATATTTTTTAAATCATTTAACACTCTATAGAGTGTTGATTTAGCAACTTTATTCTTTAATTTTGACTGAAGCTCGTCAATGGTAATTGGACTTTTAATCTCTAGCAATGCTTCTAAAACTAAAATCCTAGGGTTTGTTACGGAGACTTTGTTGTCTGATAATATTTGTTTAGATTTTTCTTCCATATTTTAATTATACATTATGCAAGTAAAATAAATGAGAATAATTCTCATTTATTCTTGACAAACATTAAAATGAGACTTATTCTCATTTATTGCGATTATTAATATAAATTATTATTAAGGAGAATTTAATTGAAGAATAAAGTTTTGTATAAAATTGCTGTTTTAACACTGTCACTAGTTTTGATTGCTTGTAGCGGAGGAACCGAGGAAGCTGGCTGTCCAGAAATAATCGATAGACAGATAAATGTTGTAGCTACTACCCCGATGATTGGTGAATTTGTTAACCAAGTTGGTGGAGGCAATATTAAGCTTACAGTTTTAATGCCACCTGAAGCAGATCCACACACATATGAACCAGCCCCTCAAGATGCTGGGAAAATAGCAGATGCGGATTTAGTTTTTTATACAGGCTTAAAATATGAACCAGCAGCGTTAATTAAGTTATTAGAAAACTCAGCTTGTAGTTCAGAGGTTTTAGCTGAAGTTGGTGAAAATGTATACCCTATAGAGTTTAAAGAAGGCGGACATGATGATCATGACGATCACGGAGAAGAAGGTCATGATGATGAAGAAGGTCATGATGACCACGCAGATCATGACCACGGAGTTTATGATCCACATTTTTGGTTTGATCCAAACAGAGTCGCTTATGCAGCAGAATATATTGAAGGTAAATTAACTGAGTTTGACTCAGCAAACGCAGCTGATTATGAATCTTCTTCGAATGCATTTACATCTCAGTTGAATGATTTGAGTAGGCAAGTCTCTGAATTAATTTCTAGCGTACCATCTCAAAACAGAAAATTAATTACAACTCATGAGTCACTAGGTTACTTAGAAGCTAAATATGGATTAGAAATACTTTCAACAATTATTCCTAGCTTATCTTCAGCAAATGAAATATCCCCATCAGAATTAGTAGATGTTATTGATGTTATCGAAGATAACAATGTAAAAGTTATCTTTATTGAGGCTGAAGCCCCATCTGTATACGCAGAGACAATTGTTGCAGAAACTAACATAAAAGCAGTAACTGGATTATGGGTTGAAACTTTAAAAGAAAATCAATCATATGCTGACTTTTTAATTAGTAATGTTAAGTTGATTACAGATAACTTGAAAAACCTAGATTAAATTTTTATAGACAAACCAGAGAAGCTTTATATAGTAGGTCATTATGAACGTGACGAGAGAAATGAATATTAAAAATAAGCCTCTGATAATATCGGACGGCTGCTGCATTCAATACGGAGATTCGTCAGCACTAGATGATGTAACTTTTTCAATAAGCGAGGGAAAAAAAGTAGCAGTTGTTGGTCCAAATGGTGGTGGGAAATCAACCTTGTTTAATGCTATAGCCGGACTTCTTCCTTTAGCTCATGGTTCGTTAAAAATAAAAGGAATGGATCCACACGAAGCTAAGGGTTTAGTTAGTTATGTTCCTCAAAAAGATTTAATTAATTGGAACTTTTCACTTGCTGTGAAAGATGTTGTAGAAATGGGATTAACTAATAAAAATTCATTTAATTTATTTTCACGAAAAAAAATTAATGAAAAAATTAAAGATTCTTTAAATAATGTTGGCCTTCTTCATAAGGTTAATGAAAACATAAATAATTTATCAGGAGGACAGCTCCAAAGAGTCTTGATTGCCAGAGCCTTAGCTCAAAATGCTGATATTTTATTATTAGACGAAGCATTTAGTGCAGTTGATGTTGGAGCCCAGGAAGATATTATGCAGTTAATTAATAGTATTAATTTGGATGGAAAAACTGTTTTAATTGCTACCCATGACATTAATAATCTTGAAGAAAAATTTGATGAGGTACTGTGTTTAAATAGACACTGTTGTGCATTTGGAGATCCTTCCGAAGTTTTGACAGAGGAAGTAATACAAGAAATGTACGGATCTCATAATGAAATGTTTAAAAACCATTTCAAAAATAATCACAGAGTTACTAATGATAATTGAATATATATTAGAGCCTTTTAAATACGATTTTATGATCCGTTCAATCATTACAGCAGCATCTTCTGGGATTATGCTTTCAGCTCTTGGTCCATTTACTATAAACAGGAATATGGGATTTATGGCTGATGCCATGGCTCATGCAACTCTTCCAATAATTGCAGTAGGAGTTTTCTTAGGTTTTAGTATCTCAGAACTAGGTGTTCCTGCGTCAATAATAATTGCATTTTTTCTTGGCTATATTGTCAAAAATATAAATATTGGTGAAGATACAGCAATTGGAATAATTTTTTCTTCTTTCTTTGCCCTAGGTTTTGTTCTGATTTCAGTCCTTGATGTAACAATAAATTTAGAAGATTTATTGTTTGGCCAAATTCTAGCCGTGAGTACGTTCGATACTTACATAGTTGGAAGCTTGCTGTTTATCGTCTTAAGTGTTTTAATAATTTTCTTTAAACAATTATTATTTTTCTCATTTGATCCAATTGGAGCTGAAGTTAATGGGTTAAACACAACTTTCTTAAATTACTTATTTCTTATTGTTTTATCAGTAGCTATTGTCGGCTCTCTTCAAACAGTAGGAATAATTTTGGTTTTAAGTATGTTAATAATTCCAGCTGCAGCAGCAAAATTAGTGACGAAAACATTTGTTAACTCGATAAGAATCAGTATTGTTTTTGGTGTTACAGCTTCCGTAACGGGCCTATATCTCTCTTATTTTTTCAATCTTCCCTCAGGACCAACGATGTCTTTAGTTGCTACAGGAATATTTATATTAGCTTATATATCTAATAGATTAATAAATAAAAACACAGCTAACCTAGTACCCATTGAAGAAGAAACATAACTCACAATTAAAAGTAATCGATGCTTTTAAAGAACAAGGTATCGAAATAGAGATCTTCAATCTCGATGTATCTACAAAGACATCTCAAGAAGCAGCAGATGCGGTAAATTGCGATATTAAACAGATAGCGAAATCAATTGTTTTTTTTGAGGCTAATCAAAATAAGCTTATTCAAATATTTGTTTCAGGGCCAAATAGGGTAAATTTAGAATCTTTTAAAAATCAAACAAATTTAAGTATAGAAAAAGCAGATGCTGATTATGTTAGAGACAGCACAGGCTTTGCTATTGGAGGGGTAGCCCCACTTGGACATAAAAATAAACCCCTTTATTTTTTTGATAACACATTAGTTGACTTTGATGAAGTCTGGTGTGCTGCAGGAACACCTAGCTCATTATTTAAATTAAAAACCAAAGACCTACTAAAGGTGACTGAAGCAAAAATACTAAATATAATTTAAATATATGGATATTTATTCAATTTGGGCCAAATCGAAAAATAATAGCCTAAGCAAAGCAAAAGAAATTATTAATGAAATTTCAAAAAAAGAAGAAAGCACACCTTTTAATCCACACGTAACACTTGTTACGAATATCTATTCTCAAGAAAAAGCAGAGAAAATACTTGAAAAAATAAACAAGAGCAAAATTATTGTAAATTTTGATTCAGTTGGAACAGGCAACACTTATTTTCAAAGATTGTTTTTAACAGCGTCCGATAATTTTCCTTTTTTTAATGCTGTTTCCTCAATAGAGGCCTGGCCTAGCTTATGGACTCCCCACCTTTCTTTATATTATGGAAATGAATTACCAATGAATTTTTCTATTGAAGAGATTAATAACTCACTTCCTATTGAAGGAGTGTTTGACACATTAGAGCTTTATTTAACAGGACCTGATATATCAAGTTGGAAAGAAGTTACATCTATTTCTTTAGATTAGTTTAAAGCAGCTCTATTCTTTAAAACGTGAATAAATTAATTGAAACAATTGACTTAACAAAAGTGTATGGAGAAAAAGAGACCTCTGTCACAGCGCTCAATTCAATAACTACAGCTTTTAATGAGAATCAGTTTACAGCAATTATGGGACCTTCAGGCTCAGGTAAGTCAACCTTGCTCCACTGTCTTGCTGGTCTTGATAAAGTAACCTCAGGATCAATTCTTATTAATGGGATTGATTTAGCTTCTCTAAATGATAAAGAATTAACAAAAATGAGAAGAGATAGCTTTGGTTTTGTTTTTCAAGCTTTTAATTTAATACCTACCCTTACAGCTGAAGAAAACATAACGCTACCTTCTTCTATTGCAGGGAGGAAACCAGAAGATGAATGGGTTGAACAAGTAATCGATGCAATGGATATCGGAGACAGGCTAGGGCATAGACCTAATGAATTGTCAGGGGGGCAACAACAAAGAGTTGCAGCAGCTAGAGCTATGGCATCAAAACCAGAAGTTATATTTGCAGACGAGCCATCTGGGAACCTTGATTCAAAGTCAAGTAAAGAGCTACTTGTTTTTATGAAATCTATTGTTGAGGACCTCAACCAAACAATTGTTATGGTCACCCATGACCCCTATGCAGCCTCTTATGCTCAGAGAGTAATAATGCTAAAAGATGGAGAAATTGCAAATGATTTGGACAACCCATCACAAGAAGAAATAGTTTCACAAGTCACTTCTCTTACAGAAATATAAATGCTTGGTTTTACAAAAAGGCCCTTATTTTTAATTGCTTGGAAGAATCTTAAGACATATCCGGTAAGGATACTTCTTACAACTTCATCAATAATACTTGGAGTATCTGTAATTATTGCATCAAGCATCTTTTCAGAAAGCAATAAATCAGCATTCGATAATTTATTCTCAGGGATATACGAAGGAATAGATCTAGTAGTAAATCCAGTTCAGGAAGACTTTGCAGAAGGATTCGGAGATAGTAGAGGACAAGGACCGCTTTCTTTTGAACTAAAAAAAATTCCAGATAAAAGAGTACAAGAAGTGAGAGATTTACCAGGCGTTAAAGATGCATGGGGAGAGGTTTTTGGTTTTGCTCAGTATATAAAAATTGTTCGTACAGAATGTCGTTCGCATAGCTATGAGAGAGATTGCAGTGAAACGATTTTTATTTCTAATGGTTTTGCCCCAACATTTGGAGGTTCGTGGGATACGTCACCTTATGCAAAACAATGGGAGCTAATTGATGGAAAAGCCCCAGAAAACAATAAAGAAGTTGTTATGGACAGAACTACAGCTGAAAATAATAATTATTCTGTTGGAGATAGGGTTACCGTATTAGCTGGGGCAACGCCGGCATCTTTTAGCATTGTCGGAATTGCTGATTTTGCGAACGTTGGCTCCCCAGGTGGGGCTACTTTTGCTTTATTTGAACTTAAAACAGCGCAAACTCTTCTAGATTCAAGAGGACAGGTAGATTTAATAAATGTAGTTATAGAAGACAATGCTGATATTGAGGAAGTTAGAGCTTCAATAGAGAATATAGAGAAAGGAACACTTGATGTTATTAACGCACAAGAAGCTGCAGCAGAACAAGCTGACGGAATTAAACAAGGATTAAACTTTTTTAATACAATTTTGAACGTATTTGCAGGAATCGCTCTATTTGTTGGCGCATTTATAATTCAGAATACTTTTAGAATCCTTTTATTACAGAGGACGAAAGAGCTCTCACTTTTAAGAGCTTTAGGAACCTCGAAAAATCAGATTTATAGACTAGTTTTATCAGAATCAATATTTATGTCATTAATTGGTTCAGGTTTAGGGATTGGTTTAGGGATTGGCTTAGCAGTAGCGGTAAAAGAAGGGTTAAAGTATTTTGAATTTGGATTACCCGATGGTCCTCTTGTATTAACAACTGAAGCAGCAATTTCAGGAGCTATTGTTGGTATCACTGTTACAATTTTATCTTCCTTGCTTCCAGCAAGAAAAGCGTCTCAAGTAAGCCCAATGGAAGCTATTAGAGAAAGTACCTTAACTCCTAAACGTAAATCATTAATTAAAAGATTAATTTTTGGCACAACTGTTACAACCTTTGGGTTTGCAACGTTATTCGGTGTTTTGTATGACTTTTTAGACCTACCTTCATTATCTGGGTTACAACAAGTTGGATTTGGAGCAGGCGTAATATTTATTGGTGTCTCAATAATAACTCCTTCAATTACAAAACCCTTTGTCTTCTTATTTGATAAATTATACGAAGTTGCTTTTGGGATCTTAGGAAAACTTTCGACTGAAAACTCAAAGAGAACACCAAGAAGAACAGCTTCTACAGCTTCAGCATTAATGATTGGGTTAACTCTTATCTCTCTCGCCAACGTAATAACGACATCATTTAAAGCTCAAGCGGAGTCTGTGGTTAGTGAGGTTGTTAAAGCAGACTATCAAATAAGCGCAGCTCAAGTATTTGTTTCACCTGGAATTCCAACCGGTTTATCAGATGAACTTATTGCATTAGACGAAGTTACAAAACTTTCTAGATCAAGAGCAACAATAGTAGGTTTTGAAGATAGACCACTTATCTTAGGTGCGGTTGATGAAGATATATTTGATTTAATAAAAACAGAAAATATAGCTGGCTCAAAAGAAGAGTTTGTGAAACCCAATGCTATGGGTGTTCTTAAACAAAAAGCAGAGAGAGACAATCTTGGTATTGGAGATGAGATAATCTTAACAATTCCAGAAGAAGGGAAAAGAACCTTTACTATTGAATATATTTTTGACTGGACAACGCCTCCTCCTGCCGAATTCTTTTTACTTTTAGAAAATTATTCATTCTTTTCAGAAGAATCTTTAGATACAGAAATTTATTTTAATGTAAAAGAAAAAAATGAATCAACACAAGCAAAATTAGACCAAATTGTTTCTGACTATCCCGGTGCTAAATTAAGAGATCAAGATGGTTTAGTTGAGGAGGCAAATACTCAAATACAACAGCTCCTAAATGTTATTTATGGATTTTTATCAATATCAATTTTTGTTGCATTATTTGGAATAACAAATACACTTTCTCTGTCTGTTTATGAAAGAACAAGAGAAATAGGTTTAATGAGAGCAATCGGTACCTATAGAAAACAAATAAGGAGAATGATATTTATAGAGTCTTCAATTATCTCAATATTTGGAGCAGTTTTAGGAACTGGTTTAGGAATCTTTTTTGCATGGAGTCTGATTCAAGCATTGAGTGATGAGGGGTTTGATACTTTTGCAATATCTACATCACAAACATTTATCTGGATAGGGATTGCAATAATTGCAGGAATAATTGCAGCCATAATACCTGCAATTAAAGCATCTAGACAAAATATATTAGAAGCTATCTCTTACGAATAGAAACAATAGCAATTAATTTTATTTATCTCTA
>QBZE01000011.1 GCA_003282445.1 OCS155 cluster bacterium AG-333-G23 | reverse complement strand
ATGCGTCTCTGCACCACCTCTATTAAGCGAATTAATTACATGACAAATTAACATACTAATCCTAAATTCTAGGAGTTATCCATGTTGATTTCGGAGGAAACAAATAATTTTCTTTATAAAATTCTTCTAACTTAATAGGAGTAAAGCTTAGAATATTTTCATTGTTTCTTTTACTATCATTTGGGAAAGGGCTGATTAATCCGTTTTCAAAGCATTGTCTCTTAAAGTTGTATAAATCATAAATATCAAATATTTCATCTGAGGAATATACATCATTATCTACTTTCAAATAAATATTGGAATTTGAAGTAAGTTTAAATTTATTACTTTTTAAAAAATCTAAAAACTCAGCTTTTTTTATTTTTATTTCAGACAAATGTGAATCAACATTTACATCATTTGAAGAAATTATTATAACTTCGATTGGCAAATCAATAACATTGCGAATGATAAAATCATATCTATGGTGACCATCAAGAAGAGTTAGGTGATCGATATTCAATTCTTTATCATTAACCAATTCGGTTATTCCTATATCGGCTGAAAATAATAACGGCTCAAACTCTTTAACTAAATTAATACTCTGTTCTTCAATAGGTTTTGACAATTCTTCATGTGTAATTATTTCTAAATTGCTTGTTTTTACAAAATTTATTTTGGCTTTTAATCCAACAACATTATATTGGTTGAATTCGTATGTAGAAAAATTTTTAATTTTCATATTTTTTAAAGAATTTAGTAATAAATTCAGATATATAGTCAACCATCTCATAATCAACAGAGTTATAAAGGCTTATCCTTATTCCCCCAACACTTCTGTGTCCTTCTATTCCAACAATATTTTCCTTCTCCGCTTCACTTAAGAATTTTTTTTCGAAGTTATTATCTACAAAGTTAAATACTATATTTGATCTACTTCTAGCAAATTGAGAAACAGGTAGAATCAATTTTTCAGAATAGCTTCCGAGTTGATCATAAAGAAGGTTTGAATGTTTTATTGATTGTTGTTCAAAATATTCTAAACCTCCAGATTCTACCATCCATTGACAGACTAAATGTAATATATAAACAGAGAACGTAGATGGAGTATTTAAAACAGAATCATTTTCCGATAACTTCTTCAAATTTAAATATGCAGGGTTTTTAACATCATGTAAGTGAGCTTCATCCCCAATACATATAGTTACACCAGGAATGCCCATATTTTTTTGAGCACCAGCATAAATATATTTTACATTTTCCCAATCGAATTTATATGAGCCTAGATCTGAAGACATATCCACAATCAACGAGGGATGGTTAATTTTTTTAAAGTCTCTTATCTGGATGCCATTTATTGTTTCATTTGATGTTATATGCAAATACTCAGTATCTTTAAAATATTCACCATTGTCTTCAGATAGAAATTTTTCTATTTTCGAATCTTCTAAAGTTATCTTTTCAGTATCTTTTATTAGTTTAAAGTCTTCAAATGTTTTTTTGCTCCACTCACCTGTTATAAGGCAACCTATTTTATTATCTAATCCGTAATTATGAGGTAAGAAAGTATTCTGATAAGTAGCGCCTCCTTGAAGAAGTAAAATAAAATAATCATCCGGAATATTCAATAAGGAAGTTAAATTTATTTTTACTTCCTCCATTATTTTTTTATATTCATTACTTCTATGAGATATTTCCAATATTGAGATTCCAGTGTTTTCATATTCAATTATTGATTCTTGAGCTTTAGAAATGACAGATGGGTGAAGTTTTGCAGGACCCGCAGAAAAATTATATTTTTTCATATTTTCGTTTTTCTTTAACAAACAAATTATATGTGAAGCCAATAATTAATGCGAAATAAGAATTAACTTCTTCAATAGGGGTTGTGAAGAAAAATAAAATAAGCAGAAGAAATAAAATACTCTCAAAATTTATTTTTTTGGTTGTTATGAAATAAATAAAAAACAAAAATAATAATAAAGGAAATAGAACTCCAAATGATAAAGTATAAAAAACAACCATATTTTGAACATTTATAGAGTATTCAATCACTGAATAATTGCCTGTACCAAAATTTTTTGTACTGTATCTTTGCAATAGATATCTTGGTAAGGTTCTATTTGAAAAATACATTTCCTCATTAACTTTTAATGTTGAATATGTCTGATAATTATCATTTACATTATTAAAACTCTGAGCATTAATAAATTTAATTGAATTAATAAAATATTTTAAAACATTAAATCTATCGTTTCCTAACTCCACAATAGGCTCATCAATATTTGTATCAATCTTGATTTCACCTGAATTATTAATCTTACTAACTACTTCTCTATGATCTAAACACTCATTACTGTCAGGATTTAAATTACACTCAAAGACTCCAAATATTGAGAGCATAAAAATTAAAGTAAAAAAAATAAAGAATTGTAATTTTAATTTTTTTTCAATTATTAATTGAAAAATAAAAAATGAGATAAAGATTATTGAAAATAGTATTAATAAGTTACTTCTTGTCAGGCCTAGAGCAACTCCTGATAAGATAGAAGCTGTTAAGTATTTTTCTTTTGAATAATATAAAAATAGGATAACAATAGGAAAGAAAAAAGAAACTAGAAACACAGGTTCTCTGAAAGTTCCCATAGCCCTGTGAGGTTGTGATAACCAAAAAGTTGATTGTATTGCCTCACCATATAAATTTGTATTAGACCTGTTCCTAAATGGTTCATAAAAATCAAATATTTGTGCAACAAATATATATATTGTTGCTGTAGAAAATAAATAAATAAAATACCTTAAGTACTTCATGAATATTTCAATATTCTTATCTTGAAAGAAATAAATACTAAAGAAGAGAACAAATATAAAAGATACTATATTAAATATTCTTAATCCAATATAAATAATATCTGAAACAGCTCCTTGAAAGAATAACAAATATGTAATTTGAGGAATCAAAATAATTGTAATTATGAGAATTGTTGCATTATATTTTTTTTTATTAAAAAATAATCTGGTCTCAAGTAATGAAACTACAAAAAGAAGACTCATTCCTAACCATGATATGGGAATTGAATAAATTTCATAAGCATCAAAAAAAATTAATAGGATTGAAGAAAAAATTAATAGCAAATAATTAATTTCAAATTTTAACATAGATACTTTATTCATAAATTTTTAGTTAATTTCATAATCTTTATGATAATGTGAATAATTTATGATTTTAATTTTTTCTTATATATGACGTATTCATATGTCTTTTGTAAAACCATGGCAGAAGATAATGAAATAGCAATACCTATTGATGAATAAGTCCCCACTAATGAAATAGACAATAATAAAAATACTCCAGAATAAATCAATCTTCCATAAGCATGAAAAGTAATCAAATCATTAAATAATAGGTACTGTCTTATCCAGAAAGTATAGAGATAAAAGATAAAACCTATTAATAAAATCAACATTGGAGCATAAGAATCAATAAACTCTTCCGAACCAAGAATTGAAATTATGTTTCTTCCGAAAACAACATAGAATATTGATATTAGGAAACTTAATGGAAGTAATATCTGTTTAAAGAAAGTATTAATCTCAAAAGTCTCATATGAATTCTTTAATTTATTTTGCAACCAAGGATTAAAAGTAACTACTACATAATTAATTGGTTCTATAAGCTTTTTAGCAAATTTATAGATTCCGACAGAACTAATATCACTTACTACACCTAAAAGAATTACATCAAAATGTTGAGGAATTAATCCTAATATTTGATCAAACCTTAGTTTTCCATAAGATTTTTTAATCCGATTAAAGTATTTTGATAATTTATCAAAATTTGTCGACTCAAATTTTTCATATTTGGTAGCTAGATAAATACCAATTAGTCCATATCCTAATGAATATATTGTTTGAGAAATAAGATAATTTTCGATACTTGCATTAATAGAAAATAAAAACAAAATAGATAAAAATCTTACTAGTACTGTTAAAAACTCTAGGAGAGAGAAGCTTTTCATTTTCCCTTGAAATATTAAAATTGCTTTCGAAGTTTCAGAAAAAGTCTGGACGATTCTTGAAAATAAATACAGCAAAATTACAGGAGTTATCTCTTTAATGCCAAAATAACTTCCAAGTTCACTATAAAAAATTAAAAAACAAACACTAAAAGAAAATAAGCCAATAAGGAAATCGAAAATTATAGATTCAGTAAATACATTGCTACCTTTCTTCAAAGCCAGTAAAGTTACATCACTATTTCTAGAGTGAGTAGCCCTAAAAATTAGACTAGGTAATGTAATAATTAAAGTGACCATACCAAAATTCTCTACTCCTAGCTGTTTCACAACATAAGAGACTTGAAGTACAGCAATAATTGCAATTAAGAATTGTGAACTTATTAGTTCTTTAGTTTGTAAATATATCTCTTTAATATACAAAAATTTCACCAGTATCTGTGGAGCTGAGGGGATTTGAACCCCTGACCCCGTGCATGCCATGCACGTGCTCTACCAACTGAGCTACAGCCCCATAATTATAAAGACTAGCCATATTGATTTACTAGATTGCTATCAAAAAATAAATCCTCGAGATTGTAGTACTCTCTTGCTTCCTCAGTAAAGAAATGAATCCCTACACCTTCAAATTCAACTAATGCCCATGAAGAATCTAAACCTTCTGAAAAAAAGTTTTTATTTTTAGATTTCACTAATTCCTTAAGTTTTTTAACCGACGAAACCATTTGGGTGTTTGAATTAACATTACATAATACAATTACATCAAGATAACTATTTTTCTCAACTTCATAAACTTTAATATTTGTACATTTTTGAACGAGTAAGATATCAAAAACACTATCGAGGAAAAAATTTTCTGTGTTTTTCGTTTGTCTTTCAGTCACTATTAAATATGTTACCATGTAAAAAATAAACACACTATTCTTAATAGTGAGGAGAAAATTGGATAATATATTTTTAAGAGCTTTAACACTTTTTTTACGAGCTTTCAATAGTAAACGTCTAAGAACAATTCTTGTTACAATAATTGCTTCCGTAACCATATTTGGATTTGTATTTTTTGTAACCGAACCTCAAGTTAAATCTTTTGGTGATGGTATGTGGTGGGCTTTAGTAACTATAACAACTGTAGGCTACGGTGATATTACTCCAATGACAACTGTTGGAAGGTTTGTAGCAAGTGGTTTAATGTTTGTAGGGCTAGCATTAATTTCTTCAGTAACAGCTATCATATCAGTGAAATTTATCCAGAATTTTGTGGATCGTCATACTAATGACGATGTATTAGAAAAACTTGATGAGATGCAAAAAGATTTAGATGAATTAAAGAAAAAAATTCAATAAAGATTATTTTCATTTATATAATTTAAAACTTTTTCAGGTAAATCGTTTTCGTTTAATTCATTTTGTTTTAATTTTTTTCGTAACCCACTAGAACTTAAATTTAGTTTTTCACCATCAATTAATTCATATTCAAATGGAAAGTTCTCATTGAGCATTTCAGTGTTATCTTCACTTCTTAATGCAATGAGAAAATGTGTAAGATCTGATAATTGTTCATAATTTTTCCATGTTTTAATATTTATTGCTGTATCTGAACCAAGTATAAAATACAAGCTTTCTTTTGGATGGTCTAGGTTATTTAGTGTTTCAAAAGTATAAGATGGATTTTTTTCTGATTTCTCTATATCGCTTAATTCAAACAAGTTATTATCTTGAATTAACAAATTAGTCATTTTATATCTGTCTTCAAAGGAAGTTTTACTGTCTTTTTGCCAAGGAGTTCCAGATGGAATAAATATTACTCTCTCTAGTTGAAATTGCTCAATGGCTCTTCTTGCAATCTCATAGTGTGCATTATGAGGTGGGTCAAAAGTTCCACCTAGTATTCCTATTTTTTTCATTTTAAAGTTTTCTTAAAATCTATATTGTTTACAAAATTACGTAATTGATTGTAGTTTCTTACCTCAGAAGTTGTTTCAGATATAACGTCAAACTTTTTTATTTGGCTATCCCCTGTATTCCAATACTTTTTCTTTTCAGGATTCATCCAATAAATTTTTTCAAATTGATTATTTAGATTATTAATAAGTTCTTCAGATATATTTCTATAATTATTCCTTCCATCCCCAATTACAATAAGACTTTTAGTTCTCGAATTAAGCTTTTTATTTTCGTCAATTAATTCCTGAAATGAAGCCTCGTAATCAGAATGTCCATCACCTTTTACGTAACTATTCCAATTATGTAAAACTGAATCAATTTCATTCTTTTTTAGTTGTTTCAAAGTTTTAGTTACATCAGTTAAACCATCAATAAAAACAAAAGCTTTTATTGAATTAAATCTACTTACCATGCCAAATAATAATGTTATTCCAAAAAGTGAATACAAAGCCATCGATCCGCTTATATCGCAAACAATAATTAGATTTGGCTTCCTTAGCAATTTAGGTCTCATTATAATCTTTTGAAAAATTCCTCCTGTTTGCATAGATTTTCTTATTGTTTTTCTAAAATGTAATTTTCCTTTACTTGCTTGTTTTATATGCCTTTTGAATTTTATGGCTAATTTATTTCCCAATTTATATGTCTGTTCTAATAAAATTCTTCTTTCATTTGGATCGGTATATAGAAAATCTAATTCTGATAATTGTGTTTTTGGCTCAAGCTCAGAAGGCTGGTATGAGTCTTTAGCTTTGTTACGTTCCTCACTTAATATTTCTAATACTTTCATATCTAGTAAATTATTAAATTTATTTTTGTTTATTAAATTAGTTACAGAAGATATTTCGTCAAAGTCATAATTACCAAATAACATCATTGTTTCCTGATATTTCATACTTTTTTTAATTTGATTTAACCAATATTCGTTTGAGACTGGTCTTGAAAAGTCTATATCACCAAAATTTTCAATTATACCTTTCACAAGAATCTCAAATTTATCATAATTTTCTTCATTTAGTTCAGATATTATTTCATGTAAATCATTCCCTTTGTCAGAATATTCATCTAATACCGAGTAGCTTGTCGAATCATTTATTTCTATTGAATACTTGAAATATCTATTAATCAGCGTCTTTAAATGAACCTGCTCCTGCCTACTTTTAGGTATTAAAAAATATAAATAGAGAAGCTCTTTTTCGAAATTTTTTAGATTCTTTAATTTCTTATATTCAAAAAATATTTTTAATTGATCTATTGGAATAAAATAATCGTTATTTTTGCAAAATTCAGAAAAATTTAATATTTCATTCTTGGTTAAACTCATTGGACTCTTCTAGTTTCTCTATGTATTTCTTTTGATCAGATTTATCTTTTAATAAAATACCTAGATTAGATCTTATTGATTCATTGTTTTTAGAATTGTTATATTTCACCCATTCGACAGACTCAATTAATGATGGAATTTTATTTAAACTTAGGCTTCTAACAAATGATATAAGAGAAGCAAATTTTTTTGCATCATCTTCATCTAATTTATCTATGCTGTTCATTAAAACTTTGCTTTCAATATCAATTGATGGAAAATCTAAATAGTAGTAAATACACCTTCTTCTAAGCGCATCAGAGAGTTCCCTCGTACTGTTAGATGTAAGAATTGTTACCCTATTATCACTACCATTTATTGTTCCAAATTCTGGAATAGTAACTTGATTTTCAGCAAGTATTTCTAATAGCAAGGCTTCGAACTCTTCATCGGATCTATCAATTTCATCAATTAAAAAAATTGAACTTTCTATATTTGTTAATGCGGTCAAAATAGGTCTTTTAATTAAGTACTTTTCATCGAAAAGATTTTCATTCTTTTCGCTGCTTTGTATTGACAAAAGCTGCTTTTTATAATTCCACTCATAAACAGCTTTGTCCTCATCAATTCCTTCATGACATTGAAGTCTTATTAATTCTAGATTTAGTAATGATGAGAGTGTTTTAGCTAAAAAGGTTTTTCCAGTTCCTGCAGGCCCTTCGATTAGTAAAGGTTTGTCTAAAAAAATTGCAGCATTGACTACATCAACAAGTTCCTGCGTTGCAAAGTAGTTTTCTTTCTCCAGTGAGTCTATTGTTAAATCATTGATATTCATTGTCTTATTGTTCCTGAGCCTTCAACAACATACCTTTCATTTGTTAATGATTCTAATCCCATTGGACCCCTAACGTGAAGTTTCTGAGTGCTAATACCTACCTCAGCACCAAAGCCAAACATTTCACCATCAGTGAATCTGGTAGATGCATTTATAAAAATTACTGAAGAATCTAAAGATTTTGAAAATTTATTTTTTGCTTCTTCAGATTCTGTAAGAATAGCTTCGGTGTGTCCAGAAGAATATTGTTGGATGTGATGTATAGCTTGGTCTAAATCGTCAACAATTTTAATTGCTAACTTTAAATCATGAAATTCTGTCATGTAGTGCTCATCTTTAGCTATTTCAAGATCAGATATATCATTAGCTATAACTTCATCTACAAAAAGTTCTACCTCATTCTTAAGTAACTCATTAATAATTTCTTTACCCATTTTTTGATATATTGATTTATTTAATATCAAAGTCTCTAGTGCGTTACAAACTCCTGGTCTTTGTACTTTTGAATTAATAATTATGTCAATTACATATTCTGTATTGGCATCTTCATGCACATAAAGATGTACGTTGCCATCTCCATCTAAAATAAAAGGGACCTTTGCATTTTCTACTAATGTGTCAATTAATCCTTTTCCACCTCTTGGGACAATCAAGTCAATGTATTCAGTTAGTTTCATAAATTTTATTGCATCTTCTCTTTCTTTACTTTTAATAAGCTGAATAGCATTCTTATTTATTTTATTTTTCTCAAGGGATTTTTGTAATGAATTCAATATTTCAGAATTCGAATCTACACAATAACTAGATCCTTTTAGAACAGCAGCATTTCCTGATTTAATACATAGGGCTGAGACATCACTCGTAACATTCGGCCTTGCTTCATAAATAATCCCAATAACTCCAAATGGAGACCTCACTTTGTTAATTTTAAGTCCATCATCTGTTGTCCAAGATTTTGTTACTTCACCAACAGGGTCTTTAAGTGGAATGATCTTTTTCAAACCATTACTCATTCCTTCAATTCTCTCTTTTGTTAAAGTTAATCGATCAACTAAGGCGGATGATAAATCAAGATCTTTAGCATTATCAAGGTCTTTTTTATTTGCTTTAAGTATCAAGTCAGTATCCTCAATAAGCTGCTCTGACATATCTTTAATAAGATTATTCTTTACATCTGAATCTAATTGATTTATCTCTTTAGATGCAACTACTGCTTTTTCGCCAATTTCTTTAAACACATATCAAGATTAATTTGATTTTTCAGATATTTACAATGTTTTATAAGATTAATAAATTATCTTTATGAATAACTACTTTACTTTCGGCTTCTTTGCCTAAACTAAACTCTTTACTAGATATTTTCGATATTCCTTTTGCAATCAATAAATTATTGCTATCAAAAATTTCAACTCCGTCGTTGTTTTCAAATGGTACTTTTATTTCCTTAATTCCTATGGATAATAAAGATGCATCGTTTGTTAAAGCATTTTTTGCTCCATCATCTATCATGATTTTTCCGATTATAGGCATGCCATAAGCAATCCATAGTTTCTTAAGTTTTACTTTCTTTGAAGAAGGTCTTACCAAAGTTCCAATATCTTCACTATTCACTACTTTTTTAATACATTCATCAGACCAAGTAATAATTTGCGTTGGAATACCTGAGAACCCAGCCATCTGTGAAGCCATAATTTTTGTTGAAAAACCTCCCACACCTTCTCCTGTTGCTGATAGTGGAATCAATTCGGCTAGCTCTTCTGAGTCGTACTCAATATAATTTATTTTTTCTGCATTATTTGATTTCTCAGGATCAGAATCAAATAATCCTTCCTGATTAGTTATTAAAACTAATTTTTCAGCTTTAACAACAATTGCTACTATTGCAGAAAGTCTATCATTATCTCCAAATTTTAATTCTTCAGTTGCAACAATGTCATTTTCATTAATTACTGGGATTATATCTTGTGCTATTAATTCATTTAGTGCATCTGATGTATTTATAAATTGATTTCGATCTTCAAGAACATTTTTAGACATTAATACTTGAGCTATTCTTAAGTCTTTGGTTTTAAATATTTCTTTAAAAGAGTTAACTAAGGTAATTTGCCCAACTGAAGAGGCAACCTGTAGAGATTTTAAAGCCGTTGGTCTTTGTTCTAAATTCAACTCATTTGCACCTAATTGTACGGCACCAGATGTAACAATAATAAAATTGAATCCATTTTGTTTGTGTTCTTTTATAGAAGATGCCAAAGAATTAATTAAGTCTTTGTTTAACTCTCCATCTTTAATAATTGAAGTTGTTCCAATTTTTAAAACTATATTTTTTTTACTTTTCATATTCAAACTCCGAATTATTTAATTTTATTAAATCTCCTTTATTAATGCCCATGTCTTCAAGTTCAGCAGGTATTCCTGACTTCTCAAATCTATATGAAATCTCATTAAACACATCGTATTCATTTCCATTTAAATTAGTAATTCTCTCTGCTAGTTGTCCTGTTATTTCCCATCTATCATTTTCTCTTTTTATAGAAAAATCTTCATTTTCTAAGCTTATCTTTTCAAAACTTTTATTTACCGTATTAAGTTTGCTAAATTCAAATTCTTCTATATTTTCTATCAACTTATCTATACCATGACTACTTTTTGCAGAAATATTTAAATAATTATTATTTTCAAAACCTAAGTCTGATTTATTCACCACTTTTATAACTGGAATTTTACTCAACTCTTTATTATGTTTATAAATTTCTGATTCAATTAGTTTTAATTGCTCCTCTAAGTTATATTCTTCATTACTTGGATCTAATAACATAATTAAGACTTTTGTATTTTTTAAATGCTTTAATATTGAATCTCCCATGCCAACACCTTCTGAAGCACCTTCTATTAGCCCCGGTAAATCACAGATTAATAGGTTTTTTTGTTTGCTTTCAAAGACTCCTAAATTAGGAGAGATTGTTGTGAATGGGTAAGATCCAGTTTTCGCATTTGAATTAGTTATTGTTTTAATCAATGTGCTTTTGCCTGAATTAGGCAATCCCAATATTGCAATATCAGTAATTAGACTAAGTTGAAGACTCACATTTATTTTTTTTCTTTTTTCTCCTGATTCAGATATTTTTGGGTTTGGATTTCTTTTTGATATTAGTTCTTTGTTACCCTTCCCTCCTTTGCCTCCTTCACAGATCAGATAACTTACATCTTCTTCAAGTATTTCTGCTACTTTTTCGTTATTAATCAATATAGAGGTACCTATAGGGATACTTATAAATAGATCTTTCCCGCTTTTTCCATCTTGAAAATCTTTTCCAGCATCTTCTCCATTCTCAGCTTTGAATGAACTATTTGAATAAATAGAACTAAAGTCATAAATTTTTTTGTCCGTTTTGAAATAGATTGAACCACCATCTCCGCCACTACCACCATTGGGAGAACTTTTGGTACCTTTAGATTTAAAACTTATAGAGCCTGAGCCGCCTGCCCCGGATAGCAAACTTAGCTCAACATTATCAACAAACATTTCATTTTGGAATGATATTTACTAATTTTCTACCATTCCTTGATGAATATTTTACAACTCCATCAACCTTTGCAAATAATGTATCGTCCCCACCTTTTGAAACATTTTCACCAGGATGTATTTTTGTTCCTCTTTGCCTAACAACAATTGAACCAGCGGAAATATCTTGTCCATCAAAAACTTTTGTTCCAAGCCTTTTGGACTCTGAATCTCTACCATTCCTAGTTGAACCACCAGCTTTAGTTTTTGACATATCTTACTCTTCCTCTCCTGATTTATTATTAGATATTGATTTGACTTTAACTACTTTTACTTCATCTCTATATCCAACTCTTCTTCTGTTTCCTGTTTTATTTTTATATTGGAATATATTAATTTTCTTTAATTTCTTTTCATCTAATAGTTCTAAATCAACTGAGCATTGAGATAAACTTTTTTTATCAGTCACTATTGATCCTTTTCTTGGACTGAGCAGTATTGGATTCATTGATTCTAATGAAAAGCTTTTTGGAACCTCTAAAATATCTCCTTCGACAACTCTTTCTTGCCTAGAGCCAACTTTTATAACTGCATATTTACTCATAACTCAACTACTCTACTACGGCATCTGATTCAAGTAAATTATCTTCTATAGAATTATTGGAAAAAACATCATTGATAATTAAACCTCTACCACTACACTCTTCACATTCTTCTGAAAAGCTTTCTATAAGACCTGCTGAAACATTTTTTCTTGTCATCTCAACTAACCCCAATCTTGATATATTGAAGACTTGTGTTCTTGTCTTATCTTTAGCTAGTTCTTGTTTAAATTTTTGAAGTAATGAATCTTGTTTTTTTGTTGATTCCATATCAATAAAATCTATAACAATTATTCCGCCAATATCTCTTAATCTTAATTGTCTTGCTATTTCCTCTGATGCTTCAAGATTGTTTTCATAAACAGTTTGTTCTAAGCTGTCTTTGCCAACAAATTTTCCTGTGTTTACATCAATTACAGTTAAAGCTTCTGTTCTATCAATAATTAAATGCCCACCTGAAGGAAGCCAAACTTTCCTATCCAAAGCCTTTTTGATTTGATCTTCTATATGGTATCTTTCAAACAAATCAAGCTCGTCATTGTAGTTCTCAACAATCTCATTTAATTCCGGAGATGTTTCATCTATATAATCTTTAATTTCATCAAAATACTTATCACCTTGAATAAGTAATTTTTTGAAGTTTGTTCCTAAGTGTTCTCTTATAACTTTTACTGATAAATCAGGCTCTTCATGTATAAGAATTGGTGCCGTTCCTGCTTTGTTGTCTGAAACTTCGTCCCACTCACTAATTAATTTATCAATATCATTTTTTAAAGATGATTCATTAACACCTTCTGCTGCAGTCCTTACTATTACACCAAATCCTTCTGGTTTTATTTTTCTTATAATTTTATCGAGTCTGTTCCTCTCTTCATCTGGAAGTCTTCTTGAAATACCTTTTGTATTTGAGTTTGGAATTAAAACTAAATATCTTCCTGGAAAAGATATTTGTCCTGTAAGCCTTGCTCCTTTTTCACCCATCGCATCTTTTACAACTTGAACAAGTATTTCTTGTTCTTGTTTTAATATATTTTCTATCTTTGAATTTCTTCTTGACCCAGCAACATCAGCTACATATAAGACACCATTTTTTTCTTCTCCAAACGAGACAAACGCTGCCTCCATTCCTGGTAAAATATTTTTTACTTTTCCTAAATAAATATTCCCAACCAATGATTTTGATTTTGACTCTGCAGTGTAATACTCAACTAAAGTTGCGCCTTCCAATATAGCTATTTTAGAAGAGCCACCCTTGAAGCTAATTAGCATCTGCTTTTTATCTACGACTGGAACTGGTAATGGCTTCTCTCGAAACCAAGTTTGTCTTGAAGCTTTTTGTTTCTCTCTATTGTTAAACGAACTAGAACTAGTTGTTCCAGATTTAATTTTTACTTTTTGACCTTTAAACCATTTTGTTTCTGATTTATCAAATTTGTCTTCACTTTTACGTACTACAGTTGATCTCTTGAATATACCAAACATTTAAACCTCCAAATAACTGATGTGAAAAATATATTAAAAAACTCATATTTTAAGGTTAATATGATTTGAATATTAAATAACTAAGTTATTTTCTATAAAAATTCGGTTTGTAATTCCAAATATTACAGCTGTTGAGACCATTGAAGAGCCTCCTAGGCTTAAAAGAGGGAACGGTAAGCCAGTTAAGGGAAGCAATCCTGTTATTGTTGAAATATTTACAATAATCTGAAAAGCTAATAAAGTTATAAAGCCTGTAATAACAAACTTGTCAAAATCTGAATTAGATATACGCAAAATTTGAGTCAATCTAAAAAAGAATACAAACCATAGGAATAAAATTAACAAAACTCCAATAAATCCAAAATTATAAGCATAAGCCGCAAAAATAAAATCTGTGGTTTCCACAGGAACAAATATTTTACTCACTTTTTCTAATTGGAAATATTGTCCAAATAAACTTCCACTAGATATCAATAATCTACTTTGGGATTGTTGAAAATCTTCATCTGTACTAAAGAAACTAGTTATTCTATCAAGTTGATTCTCATTTATGAGACCTGCCTCCAGAAAAAGAAAGAAGGTTAAAAAAACTAACAAAACTATTAACACAAAATTTCTTATTTTTATTTCGCTAACAAAAATCATTGAAAAAATAACAAAACCAATAATGATTGAAGTTCCCAAATCAGGCTGTTGTAATATTAACATTAGAATAAGTCCTAAATATAAAAACAATGGATATTTTGATCTCTTTTGAATAAAGAAGTTAGCAATAAACAATACTACAATAACTTTTGCAAATTCAGATGGCTGAAAATCTATTGGACCTAAGTCAAACCAACGCCTAACGCCTGCTTTTGGCGTAGTCCTAAGTAACGCGGCCAATAAAATTACAATTACTATAAAGAAAGAGTCAGTAAATTTCATCAAATTTTCAATTGAAATATAAGTTAATAGAAAAAATACACCTACTGATAGCAAAGTAAAAACTATTTGTCTGATCAATATATTATTGAAATTTAATTCAATGCCCTCTGTTAAGACAAAGAGAGTAAACCAAGAAATAACATTGAAAATCAAAAATAAAAAAAAGATGGATACATTAGTGCCTTCTGGTCCAAGTAAAGTAATTTTTCTTTCTCTCATTCGGTTATTTCCCCAAACTTTACAGGTGTTAAGTCTTCACCTATAAGATGTTGTATAATTCTTCTTGATATTGGTGCTGCAACTGCACTCCCTGAACCGCCTTCATCAACAACTGTAACAATAACATACTTTGGATTGGAAATTGAATCAACACCAGCGAACCAAGAAGTATTATTTCTATTCCCTGGGTTTTGAGCCGTACCAGTTTTTCCGCCTATGTCATTTGCTTTTCTTCCTAAAACTTCAAATGCTAAGTAAGCTGTACCATCTTTATTAGTTACCAAATTTAAATCACTAAGTAAAAATTCTATAAAGTCATCATTGATATCATAATTTTTAACTTTCTGAACTGAATCTATATTTTTATGAAGATAAGGTGCTGATGAATATCCTGTTAATAAAGTTTTATATGCACTAGCAACTTGCAAGGGAGTAGTAGTAATAGCTCCTTGACCAACTATCAAGTTCATTAAATCACCACCAAGCCAACCTTCTGGTCTAACTAATTCAGGTCTAGTTATTGTCCATTCTTCAAAAAGATCTCTATCTGGAACAATACCTGATTTTTCAAAGGGAAGATCAATACCTGTAGCTTCACCAAATCCTAAATTCCTGGCATATTCTTGTAAAATTGATTCATTTTCGTTCCCTTCATAAGTTCTCCATATTTTTAATGCTATGTCCCAGAAATAGACATTGCAAGATTGCTGGATGGCTGAACTTAAATTTACATTTCCGTGACCATCTTCTTTCCAGTCGTTATAAACTTGTTGAGATCCATCAATAAAACTAAATGATAAATTTCCTTCGCATTTCATTCTATTAGTTCTTGATGAAATCCCATCAGGAAACAAACCCTCATTTTCAGCTAGCCAATATGCTACTACTTTAAAAACAGAACCTGGCGGATATAGTCCTTGTATAGCAAAATTATTAAACGCCTCAATTCTGTTAAGCTGATTAAAATCAAAAGAAGATATACCTGTAACAAACTTATTAGGATCAAAATCTGGAAGAGATACCATTGTCAAAACTTCACCAGTCTCTACATCAATAATGACAACTGATCCTTTTTGAATTATATTTTCGGAATCAAAATTTTCGTTCGCAAGCTTTATGCCTTCTAACAATGATTCAGTTGCAACTATTTGAGTTTCAACATCTATTGTTAAATAAAGATCTTCTCCTGGTTCAGGGAGTATAAACTCTACAACCTCGTCACCCTTAAAAACTACTTCACCCGCTTTACCAGATAATTGATTTTCATAATATTTCTCTACACCACTCTTGCCAACAATGCCAGTTTTTATGGTATTTGGAAATTCTTTAAAATCTTCAGATGTTGGCTTACCAATGTAACCAATTATATGAGATGCAATATTCTTATAA
>QBZE01000010.1 GCA_003282445.1 OCS155 cluster bacterium AG-333-G23 | reverse complement strand
TTTTGATAAAGATCATAGAGCTTTTGAAGGTCTGGATGTTGAGCTTGTTGATGGTGATATAACAAAAGAGAATACATTGGAAAAGGCTTTTAGTGGGGTTGATATTGTTTTCCACACAGCAGCTTTAATTAATCTTGATAGGAGATATAGAGACCTTATAAGGCTTGTAAATGTTGAGGGCACAAGAAATGTCTGCGAAGCAGCCCTAAATTCAAGTGTAAAAAAGATGGTTCACTTCTCTTCCGTAGACGCATTCTATAGATTCCCTATAGAAGAACCTCTTTATGAAGATAGAAAATTGATAGATGATCCAAATGCAATGCCTTATGATCTTTCCAAAGCTGATGGAAATAGAGTGGTGCTAGATTATTGCTCAAAAGGTTTAGACGCAAGCATAATTCATCCAACCTCAATAGTTGGTCCTAATGATTTCAAGATTGGAATACTAATGCACGAATTAATTAAGATAGCCAACGGCAAGAGAAGGATCATTCCGGATTTTGGTTACAACTTTATAGACGCAAGAGATCTTTCAAGAACAGCCATCTCAGCAGTAGAACATGGTAAAGCTGGGCAAAATTATCTTGTTGGGGGTGAGTATTGTATGTTTCTAAAAATATCTGAATTTATCTCAGAGCAACTTGGAAGAAAAACGGTATTAGCTACTGTCCCAGATTTTGTAACTTACCTTCCTTTACCTTTTGAATATATAAAGTCTTTAATTAAAAAAGAACCAAGAATTATTACTTTAGACAGTATTCATACAGGGCAGACTGGGAATTATTTTATTCCGAGCACTCTAGCAAGGGAAGAACTTGGACATATTTCAAGACCTATAAAGGAAACTGTAAATGATACGATAGACTTTTTTGTAAACAGGGGGTTGATAAAGTAAATATGTCAGAATATAAAGCTTGGGTGCAAAATGAGGTTGGTCCATTTACTAGTTTAAAGATAGGCAATATGGATATGCCTTCCCGAGGTGAGAATGAAATACTTATCGAGACCAAAGCAGCAACGTTAAATTTTGCAGACTTACTCCTTTCCAGTGGAATGTATCAATCAAATCCTCAAACTCCTTTTGTTCCGGGATTTGAAGTAGCTGGAATTGTTAAAGAATGTTCAGAGGATAGTCACTTAAAGGTTGGGGATAGAGTCGTTGGTGCTTGTACTGTTTTTAGGTCAGGGAGATATGGAAGTTTTGGTGAGTTTTGTATAAGTAGTGAAAACTTGACTTATAAAATACCAGATGAAATTAGCTTTGAAGCAGCAGCAGGTATTTTAATGGCATATCTGACATCTGATTTTGCATTGCATAGGCGTGCTCAGATCAAAGAAGGTGAAAGGGTATTAGTAAATGCAGCAGCAGGTGGGGTTGGTTTGGCTGCTGTTCAGCTAGCTAAGCTGTCAAATGCTGAAGTAATTGCTGCGGTTGGCTCTAAAGAAAAAGCAGAATTTATAAAAAAATATAATCCAGATTTAGTAATCAACTATCGTGAAGAAAATTTAAAAGAAACAATTGAAAATAAATATGGGAAAAGACCAATAAATATTTTTTATGATCAAGTAGGTGGAGAGCCTTACGAAGAAGGGCTTCGTTTGTTGAGTTCAGAAGGCAAGGCGTTGATTGTTGGATTTGCAAGTGGGAATATACCTAATCAGTTATTGAGTTATTTATTGGTTAAAAACATCACCATTATGGGTGTTTTCATGATCAGCTTTGAAGATGATGATTCAGCCTATTTACATTCAAGAATGGAGGCATTGTTTAAATTGTATTTGGAGAAAAAAATTGATCCAGTATATGAGACCATCCCGTTTGAAAAAATAGTTGATTATCTAGATTTAATTGGATCTAGAAAGACGATTGGAAGAATAGTAGCAACTATTTAGTTTCTGGAAGCATGCATGTGGGAAGTCTATGAAAATCGTCCCAAGACATTTTAAATAATGATTCGTATAACTTAACAAGGTTAGGATTTCGTTTTTTATAATCACTTAATATAGCTAAAGTATCATTTTGGCTTAACCATTCAACATGAGAGGTATAGTTGCGACTTGCCCATACAACTTCTAATTGAGGGTTTTTCCTAAGATTTAATACCCAATCACTTTTTTCTCCAAACCCTGCAATAACAACAGGGGCTTTGTCAATCTCTCCAATAACTTCTAGAAGAGTCTTTCTTTCTTTTCTTGAAACTCTCCCAACTGTTGTAATCTGTATTAATTTTTTACCGTAGAGCCTTGCAGTTAATTTATTGTAAAAAAAATAAGGAAGCCTTAGAAAAAATCTATATTTTAAATTTAAATCTTTGTAACTTACCAGTTCACACCAACTATAAATCGTTTATGAAAGTGTCTTGAAAACTCTGTCTATTAACTAATTCAATTACTCCAGAATCTGTAATGCCAACTACTCCAGATTTTGGAACTCTATTGTAATTACTAGCCATCGAAAAGGTATATGCACCAGTAGAGGTAGACATTAAAATATCTCCAGAAGCTGTATCTTCTGGCAACATAGCATCACTTACCAATAAATCTCCGCTTTCACAGTGCCTTCCTGATACTGCATATACAGTTTCGTTCTCACTCTTTCCTCCAGAGATATTAAATAATTTATGTTCACTTCCATACAATGCTGGTCTTGGGTTGTCCGACATTCCTCCGTCAACAAGTATGTAGGGCTTATCTCCTCTATCGGCTTTTATAGCTCCAGCGGTATAAAGAATCACTCCGGGATTGTTAACTAATGCTCTTCCTGGCTCAATCATTATTTTGTATCCTTCTCCCCAATGTTCTTTTATGCCGTCATGTATTGCTTTTGAATAAACAGATAATTCATGATCAACTTCTTCGCCTGCATAAGGTGAAAAGAAGCCTCCTCCGGCATTAAAAACTGCCTCTCCTTCTACTTTTTCTAAATTACTATTCATAAATTCTGAACAAGAACTCATTGCTAATTTATAGCGTTCGGGGTCTTTAATTTGACTACCAATATGCACATGAATACCTGAAAATAATAAGGATTTTGAGGATGCTATTTGATTTAATGCTTCTTCAGCAAAACTAATAGAAATACCAAACTGCTGATCATAACCACTTGTCAAAACCATTGGATGTGTTTCGGCTCCAACATCTAAATTTATTCTCATAATTACAGGTTGCTTCTTTTTTAAAGATGAAGCTGCTTTCTCTAGCATCTCTATTTCATATCGGTTATCTACAGAAATATGTCCACCATTATTTTGAATAAAATACTCTATCTCATCGGTCCTTTTAAATGTTCCATTAAAAACAGTATTTTCTAATGTTCCAACTGTTTCTTGGACGGTTGCCATTTCTCCTCCTGAAACAACATCTACGCCCCATCCCTTTTCTTTAAGTTCCTTTACAAGTGCCTTGGAAATAAATGCTTTTGCTGCATATCTAAATAAAGTTTCTTTTCCAAAAGCCTCTGTGAAAGCATCAATATTACCTTTTAAATGTTCCCAGTCGTATACATAAAGCGGTGTTCCATAATTTTTAGCAACATCAACTAATGATGTTTCCCCAATGTAAGCGATTCCTTCTTTAAAAGAAAGATTTTTAGGTAGGTAATTCATTTTTTAAGTCTTCTCTTTATCCAAGCAATATCTTTTTTTTGTGCATCTGGTCCATTTGGTGTTTCTACGATTAAATCTGTTTTCGCATTGTTAATAACAAATTCAAGGTCTTCCTTTGGAATGTTTCCTTTGCCAAGGTTTTCATGTCTATCTCTACTACTTTCAAAACCATCTTTTGAATCATTAAAATGTACTAAATCAATTTTCTTTACTAGTTTTTTAAAACCTTTTACTGCATCTTTTGTTGGTATTCCTCCTGCCCATGTATGACAAGTATCTAGACAAAGGCCTACGTTAAGATGGCCTATAACTTCCCAGAGTCTTTCGATTGAATCCATATAGCGAGCAACTGAATTTTTTCCACCAGCAGTATTTTCTACAAGAACTCTCATTCCTGTGTCTTCAACTTCTTTTAGTGCTTTCCCCCAGTTCTCATATCCTTCACCGATATCTCCACCTTCACCTACAGAGCCTCCGTGAACAACAACTCCTTTTGCCCCAAAGGTAGCTGCTACTTTGCAAGTTTCTTTAAGTAGTTTTCTACTAGGATGTCTAACTTTGTTATTTGGGCTTGCAAGATTTAATAAATAAGGTGCGTGAACATATATATTACCTTTATATTCTTGAAGCATATCAACATCTTCTCTAGGTTTTGGGCTTTTCCACATCATTGGGCTAGAGATAAAGATCTGAAAAGTGTTACCTTTTCTGTACTCTATTTCCTCAATCGCTTTTTTAGAGGGTATATGGGAACCAATATTCATGGATTTAATTATAAAGGAATTCGCTCTTAAGAAAAAAGATTATCCCATTACTTGTTCTGGTCCCACCAAGATATAAACGCATGTTGGGCTAGAAAACTTTTCATTAGAGTCAGTTGCTACAACTTCTAATTGCCCATTTTTTTCATTAATTTCAACAGTTGCACCCTGTGCTGTGCTTAAATCTAGGTCTAAACAAAGGTTAACAACTTTAATATCTGCAGGATTAGCACCTTCAACCAACCATTTTTTTGTTGGTGTTTGTGTTGGTCCAGTATCTACAACAGTTATTTTATAATTTGTCTCTATTCTCTCAGTAAAGATTAGGGCGCCTCCAATTCTTGGGTTAAAATTTCCAAAAGCTAATAACTTTCTTCCATCCTTGAGATCAAGTAAATCTGGGTCACCTCCGTTTGGTAAGTATTCTGGCTCTGACCAGTTAAAACTATCTGTTCCTTTCCTGTAAACCATAAAATTAGTAGTCGGCCATATCCACTCAACTGTTCCTGAAGAGTTTAATTTTATAACGGGATTTGTTGTAACGTCCTGATCAGCTCCGCCATACATCCTATCGGGTTGCGAAGTCCAACTAAATCCATCTTCAGAAGTAGCTACACAGGCTCTCCTTTTGAAATCACCTAATGGACTTACTAATTCTTGGCTATGAAAGATCCATGAACCATCATTTAATTTTGTGATTGTTGGATCTCCTAATGGTCCTGTTGGGTCACCTTTTGTGTCTTTACAATCTGATTGATAAAAAACTGGAATATCTACTTTCTGAAAATTGATACCGTCAGAAGACTCATATCTTACTAAAAAATCTCCTGACATTGCCAACTCCCAACCCCAAGTAACTATTTTCCCATTAATTACCAAAGCTTCTACTGGCGATTTAACAGGAACACGAACTCCTGTTTCAACTTTCCATGTTCTACCACCATCTGTTGAAATAGCAGAATGAACTAAATTATCATACCCATTTATATTTGCTTGTGGCTCATTACCATTTTTAAAATATACTCTTATATTTCCATCAGATGTTTCAACAATAGACGGATCAGCAATATTTCCTAAACCATCCTCCATGCTTCTGATTGATCCTAAATATGACAAATGAATTGAACTTAGTGAAGTAGATTGATTCATACCTGTTTGATTTACAGGTCCTTTATCGTCCAGTGGTGGAGAAACTCCTGGCTTCCCTTGAGCCGACTCATTCATCCCTGTCGGTTCTGGAGGAGGTGGGATGTTGCATATAGTAAAGTAATCTAGGTTTTCTTTAGTGATTTTTCTACCTTCCATCAAATCTACTTCCATTTGTCTAATAACAAAACTATTTGCATTTTCAAACAAACAATCTTTCTCCTGGTTTGAAAGAAATGAAACTAAACCATCAGGAAATTCTTGAATAATTTTATCAATTTCTTCTTGGGAAGAAGTGTTTACATCTTCGGAGATAGAAATTTCTTGAGTTACTTCTTCTTCATTTGATGATGGATTGTCTGTAGTGTCTTGAATGCTTGTCTCTTCACTAGTGCATGCAGTTACTAAGAAAAAAATTGTTAGGGTTATGTTTATTGTTTTTTTCATGTTATCCAGAAGGTGCAAAACCTAATAATCTATTTGAAAATTTAAACTCTCCTACCCATAGGTGGTATCCATCCCAGTGAACAGTTGAAGCCATTTTTGTTCCTGAGTTTGTTTTCCCTGTACCTCCTCCAAAAGACATAGTAGGAGCATTGCCATTCAAAGCATCATCAACTTTTGACCAACCGACAACTTTATTCTTTCCTTGTAATGCAATAAAGAATCCCTTTTCATTAATACTGATTCCTTGAGGAAAATCGTCATTTCCTGGTATTGGTCTAAGAACTCCAGAGTCTAATTCTGATAATTTAATTACATGTACAGATGAACCAGCACCTGGATATGCTGAAATTACTAACCATTCGTCATTCATATCAATACGTCCTACACCGACAGGATTTTGCAATATGTATTTTGGTTCGTCACTAGTGCTTGGAATCCCTTCCCAGATGTAAATATTTTTTGTATTAGTTTCACCTAAAGCAAAATAATTGCCATTATAAGCAACACCCCTTAATGAATTAAATGTTATTGATCCTATTGAAGATGTATTTAAATCAAAAGAATAATTTTCAGAATCAATTGTATTTTTAAAGTCATACCATCCATAAACTTTACTTCCTCCAGCTAAAAATAGAGACTTATTTGTAAACGTAAGGTCCCATGGTGCTTCCTCAAATTTTCTAAATACTAGATCTGGTTTAGCAGCTGAACTTCCAGGTAAGTTTTTCCATACAGATAAAGATTTATCAAAATCTGAAGATACAACAAATATTCCACTATCTGATTCAATAACCGGATTTTGAATTATAAAATCTTCTTCTATTAGGGTGTAATCATCTCTATTGTCACTCATTAGTGACCAATTTGGTTTTTCTGCAACTGAAGTGGGTAGGGAGTCGAAAACAGAAATTCTATTTCCATTATATTCAGCAATAAAAAGCTTTCCGTTTGCAACTGTTGCCCCACCATCATCTCCACCACTCCATCTAGAGCCTTCTCCTGGAAGAGCTATTTTTGCATTTGATTTAAGTTCTGATGTTGTTGTGTATAGGTTATCCCAAAAATAAAGGGACTCACCTCCAGCAGGTATTGAATAAATTTTATTTTCATGTATTACGCCAGAAATCCAATTATCAACACATGCATCAGGGTCTTTAGATGATGTGGGCCAAGTAGTAAAAACATGTGTAGACCTATTCCCATTAAGCCCAATACAAGATCCATTTGCATTTTCATCTCCAATCATTATGTATTCTCCATTTGATAAGATTGATCTTGGAGTTCCAATTTCATTTGATGTTATGGTTACATCAGGAGGAGTTGATGAATTGGGGAAACTATTCCATAGAAGAATTGTTCCTGAAACTGTTGATGTGACAATCGTTTTTTCTCCATTAGACCAAACGCCCCAAGGCCAAGAATCATTCATGTTAACATATTCAGTTATTGGCAATGAATAGTCTGCAGCCTGACCTGACGAAGAGGGGAAGGAAATCCAAACTAAAACACGATCATTATCAGAGTCTGCTACTAGAAGCTTATTGTCTGGAGTAATAATAACTTGACCAGGGAAGTCTAACTGGTTTAAACCAGATCCAGAATTATGAGTAGTAAAATTTTGCTGACCTATAACTATATCTGGTAAAGTTTTTTCTGTTGGGACAGTATTCCAAATTAGTACCCTATTGTTAAATCTGTCTGTAACAGCTAGCTTTTCGCCATTTGAAGAAATTGATACAGGATGGTTTAATTTTGAATTGCCACCTGAATTATTGAACCCAAATCCAGATAATAGTAAATCTGCAGTTTCATCTAAACCAAAAGATGTTTTACCGTTTGACGAAGCCGTAGTATATGAAGAAGAATAATTATATATATTTAAATCGTAAAATGAATTACCCATAGAACCTTCATTTTGATTTTGGTTTTCTTGACTACCTGGTGGAGGTCCTCCCGCTTGTTCTACTGCTTTTGCTGTGTTCTCTTTACAATTAATTACAATTCCTGCTTCGTACTCGTCTGGATTAAGATCTTCAACAACTTTTGTGTAAGTTTCTCCTCCAAAATTTGCAGAAAAACATTCAAGAACTTCTGGATTATTTTCTATTGTTAAAATCTCAATAGCTTTATCTACAGTATCTTCACCAGATCTCTGACCTTGAGGTCCTTGTCCTTGACCTTGAGGTCCTTGTCCTTGACCTTGAGGTCCTTGCCCTTGACCTTGAGGTCCTTGCCCTTGACCTTGAGGTCCTTGCCCAGGTGGGCCCATACATTTAGCAATTCTCTTTTCTTCTTCCGAGGTAGGCTGTTCATTTTGTAATTGTTTGTATCTTTCTTCACCAAATTCATTTTTTAAGCACTCAGAATAGTTTGGGTCGGAAAAAGGATTTTGGTTTCTATTTGGAGGATTTTCTCCTTGTAATTTTTCTGTATTGTTTTCTTTTTGATTTTGTGGCTCTTGGCTTAATTCTTGAGTTTCAGGTGGAGCAACTGAGCCTACATTCTCTTGTGTTGAACTTTCCCCACAAAAAACTAATAAAAATGAAAGAAATATTGAAATAAAGCTATTTTTGTACATCTATATATGATTATAAAAAGATTCTTTAAAAGATACCCTATAAAATAGTAATTAGGACTTCCTTTCGTGCCTTGAACCACTGAAACAAGGTGTGATGAAACAAAAATTACAGCCACTAGGGAGTCTTTTTAGTATTTTTTTAAGGTCTTTTTAAAATTGCTTTATAAAGTATGTACTCTCTATCTCCCATTTCATTCGGTGCAACAGCTGAAACAATAAGATAATCTCCATTTTCAAGTAAAACTCCTGTCGGATCAAGATAACTCATATCAAGAGGTGATATTGGTATCCCGGTAAATTCCCAATCAAGTCCGTCCTTTGATGTCCCATAGAAGATGCTTTGTGGTATTTTTGGCAAACGCTCAGGTGAGAATGAAAAAACTGCCTCCCAATCGTTTTCTTCAGCTTTAAGAACTTCGAAATCGACATATCCATTCTCAAATCTATAGCCATCGTCTTTAACAAAATCTATTCCTTGAGTTGTTTTTGAAGTTGTACTTAAAATTTTCTCACCAGCCATCCCTGATGCTTCATCCACCCAGTAGATCCTTACTCTTCCATCAGGAATTATTACAGCGTCAGGTACTCCCCATGCCATATTTCCGCCATCAGATATCCCTAAAGAAATTTTATTAGAATACGATAAACCATCCTCACTAAATACAGCTGTCATAATTTCTTTTGATTTTGTATTTGGGTTAAGTTCGACAAAATATCCTCTACGTATTCCATCAACAGTTTCAACTATTGTTAAATCTTGTATTCTATCCACAGCTCCTTGGCGTGTACAATTTAAATTATAATCACAAAGATCTACGGCCAATCCACCTGCTTCCATGCTCGAGTAGAATAAACGAAGTGTTGTCTCATCAACAACTTCCATATGTGGACTAACACCTATAATTTTCATATCATTTATATCTATTAATGCTGCTTTTTCTTCTAAAGCCTCTGAGTTATTGGTTCCTGGAGTCATTTGGTTTGATGAACTTTCATCACCAGGTGATGGAGGTGGAGGAATATTGCACTCGTCAAAATAAGCTTGTGCTTCTTGTGTAAAGGGCCTCCCTTCAACTAAATCAAGTTCTATTTGTCTCATCATAGATAGAGGAGTATTTTGGTTTAAACATTCTTGTTCTTTTTCTGATAAAAATGAAATTACTCCATTTGGGAACTCTTTTAAAACTTCTTCAATCGATTTATTTTTAGAGATCTCTTGTGATGAAGAATTATCAGCTTCTGTTTCTTCTGGTGTAGATTCAGAGGTATCTATCGTTTTAGTTTCTGTAGTAGAAGAATCTGTTGTTATATTTTCACTTTCAGAACTCTCATTAGGTGTTCCCCCGCATGATATTGTGGCTATAAGAAATATAAAGAGTAAATATTTTTTCACAGAAAAAGTATACCAAAAAAGCAAAAATCCCGATTGATCTTGCGACCCTTCGGGATTTTCTATACTATTTCATTTTCGGTCTTGCGACTTCTTTTTCTATAGTGTTTATATAATCTACCCCTCAAATCGTTATTAAGCAAGAAAAATTAGATTCTTTTTTTCGCGAACTTTTGATGAAAAACCCTAATTTAAATAGATTTTTACATCAGCTCTTGGATGTGGGATTGGAGAGGGATTAATTTCTAGATCTTCTTTTGATTCTAGGCTCTCAAAGTTTGTAGCTAATTTGTAAACAACATTCTTAAAAATATAACTTGCAAAAAATTTTCCTAAACAAGTATGGGCACCTCCAGAGAAAGGAAAATAAGCTTCATTTTGGTAGTCTGGATCTAAAAATCTATGAGGAGAAAACTTTTCTGGTTCATCCCAATATCGTTCATCATTATGTAGGACTAGAGGGCCTACGGCTACATATGTTCCAGCCTCTAATTCATATCCATCAACCTCAGTATCTCTGACAACATATCTTGGTGAGAATGGTACAGGAGGATATTTTCTCATAGCTTCGTTGAATAATGCTTCACCTATATATCCGTTCTTTAATTCTGATATATCAGTACAGTTTATTTTTTTTGCTTCATCAGCTAATTCATTAAAAAAAAGGTTGTCTGTTGAAAGATAGTGTATTGATGAAGTCAAAGTACTAGTTGTTGTGTCGTGAGCTGCCAATAAAAGAAATATCATATGTTCTGCTATTTCAAAATACGACAATCCGCCTTCTTGATTGTTTGTTTTTACTAATTCAGAAAATAATGTTTTTCGCTCAGTATCTACATTTTTGGCTTTTGACTCAAAATATTCTAGAAGTTCTTTTCTTGCTTTTAACCCTTTTCTTAAACTAGTAAAAGGAAGAGGTATTCTTACAACTGAAATGGCTGACTCAATAGAATCTGTAAATAACTTATTTAATTCAACTAATCTAGTTTCATCTACTTCATCAAAAAATAATTCAACTGCGATATCAAACATTAGTTGCTTAATGTTTTCATGTAAGTCAAAGGATTCTTCTTTTCTTATCTTTTCAATCCATTGATCAATTTTTGGTTGTATGATTTCTAAGTAGTTTTCTAATGCATCTCTTCTGAAAGATTCTTGTAATAATCCTCTATGATATTTGTGATCATCAAAATCTCTTAACATCAAACCATTCTCAAAGGTTGGACCTATCGAAAATTCCCATCCATGCTTAGATGAAAAATTGTCTTCAGGATCTAGAAAAATCTGTTTTGTAGCAGAAGGAGATGAAAACATAGTGACTCTTTCATTTAAGATAGAGATCTCTAATACATCGCCGTGCTTTTCACGCAGCCGATTGGTAAGTGCTAATGCATCATTTTTAAATTCTATAGAGTGGCCTATAAAAGGTAACCCTTTTGAAACTGGTGCTTTCATAATTACATAGTATAAAATAAAAAATTCGACAGAAAAGCAAAAATCCCGATTGATCTTGCGACCCTTCGGGATTTTCTATTCTATTTGTTTTCAATCTTGCGATATCATTTAAATAGTGTTCTACTAATTTACCCCTCTAATAAGTTCTATGCAAAATAATTACTAATGTATTTTTCGCGAACTTTTAATCATATATTGCTGCTTTTTTTTCTTGTTTATATGTTCCAATGCATAACTAACCGTTATTCGAGGCATGTTTTTGTGATTTTTATTCATAAATGATAACAAAACCTTCTCGTCTCTTTTACCTATCTCTCTAAGCATCCAACCAGTAGCTTTATGTATTAAGTCTTCAGAATCACTTAAATATATTTTCGCTATTTTTAAAGTTAAATTAAATTCATTATTTTTAATTTTTGGCCATGTTGCCAATATTGCAATCCTTCTTATCCATAAAGATCTATTACTAGACCATTCTAAAATTTGTTTACTATTCTTATTTTCTAAATATTTACCAATTAAATTTGGTGCAATTTTATCAACTAAATCCCAGTTATTTAGTTGCTTAATATTTTTTATTGTAAATTTATACCATTCATCTTTGTTGTTTGATTTATTAAAGTTATTCAATACAACAAGCCAACCACAAAATCTTTCTTCGTGCCAAGGTGAATTCAAAAGTTTTCTAATGTCCTCTTTTGTTAAGTCTGAATATTTTTTTGCTACTTTTGCTATGTCAGGAACAACAATTCCTAAAAATTTATCTCCCTCTCCATACTCACCTTTTCCAGTCTTAAAAAATTTTGGTAAAAACTCTTTTTTTTCTTCATTAATATATTTTCTTAGGTCTTTTTTTAATGAAGAGATTGTCAATATATTAAATTTCCTTTGATTCAGAAACAAATTTAATAACTTCTGCTATTTCTTCATCATTAATATGTTTCGTAAAGACATTATGAGTCACATCTTCAAAAACTAATCTTAAGATATCTTCTTCAATTATTTCTATACTTTTAATCTCGTATACGTCTTTCACCACACTTAATGACTTTTCTTTTGTTCTTATTGCTATTCTTCCATTGTTAATTTCAATAACGGGCTGGATAAAGCTTTGTAAGGCAATAATTATTTGGAAAATTCCTAAACCTAAAATTAAATAAAACAAACCTTCTTCTCTAATATTGGATCCGAATTCTTTAAGGTCAATATAGTCTTTAAGAAAATTTCTTAACGGTCCTTCAAGCATATTGTCTATAGCAATATAACTTAGAACTAGACCACCAAGCAAAGTTGGCATCATTGCAGCTCGGCTTCTATATATTTTTTTAATCATAAATTTATTTCTTTTAATAACAGATTACTTCATTTTAGCTATTGTTTATATATGGAAATTGTACTGATACGACATGGACAACCAGAGTGGGTGAAAGAAGGTGAGTACACAGTTGATCCAGGATTAACTGAATTAGGAAAGCAACAAGCTGAAAAGTCTGCGTCAGTGTTTGTAAAAAATAGTATGGATCAAATTTGGGTCTCTCCTTTAAATAGGGCTCAAGAAACAATAAAGCCTTTTGAGGACAGAAATATTGGATCAGAAGTTAAAACCTTTGATTGGCTACGAGAAGCACTCGATGACGATGAAAAAAAATTAATAGGTGAAAGTGATGAAAAAATCAGAGAATATTTTGAGCATCGGAATACACGCTCTTTCGAAGATTGGATGCAAACGACTCATGGTGAATATATGAAAGGGTTTAGTGAAAATATAATAAAAAATTTAGATAAAAACCTCAATAAAATTGGTGTTATTTCTATAGATGACAAATATGATAGATTGTTTGATTTAAGCAATGCAAAAATTGATAAATTGATGATTATTTCGCATGCAGGAACTATGTCAACTTTGCTGTCTTATTTTCTTAACTTGCCTTTATACCCTTGGACTTGGAGAAAATTTCTCCCTCGTCACGCAGGTCACACTTTTTTAAGATCTAGTGAAATTTCTTCAGGTCATTTTTTTAGAATGAAGGAATTTAATAATGTTTCATTTATGGATGATGATAAGTTAAAAACTTATTAAAAATAACTATACTTGTAATAACTTAGAAAGATTATGCAAGGTTCTAAAATACTTCCAGAATTAAATGCAAGTAAGGTCACACCTACAAAGAAAAGATACTTTTTAAAATACCTTGCTGAATTTTTATTAAAAAGAGAACAATTTTCTGCAAAAGGAAATTTCTTAAACAGCAAAAATGTTGTTTTAGTAGCAGCACCTCATCAATCAGCAAAAGATGAGTACTTTATGTTTTTAATTGTTATGGCGATGAATATAAAAATTTGTTACTTATCAGCAAAATGGACAATGAGAAGACTTCCTGTACCGTTTTTAAAACCAAAAGATATTGATAAACAAGGCGTACCTTGGCCGTTAGGGTGGTTGCAAGAAATTATATTTAGAAAATTTGGAGCAATTCCAGTTGAACGAAAAGAAAAAGCAGGGCAGTACAATTCTGTTGTTAAAGAACTAGAAAAACATGATGGATTTGTACTAATTGTTACTCCTGAAGGAAGGTTTGACCCATCTCGATTTAGATCAAGTTTTTTATATATTGCAAGAGAGTTAGATGCTCAAGTTATGCCTGTGCAGATTGATTATGAAAAAAGACGTTTTACTCTTTTACCTGCTCTAGATATAGAAGGAACTGAGGAAGAAGTTATAAATCGATTGAGAACATTATTTGATGGTATTAAAGGCAGACATTCTAGGTTCGAGGCGTAAATGGAAGAAAAAATATATAACCTTATAAAGGAGAGGGGTCCTTGGTTCTTAAAAGGTTCATTACTTTCAAAACTAGTTTATAAATTTCTTTCTAAGTATTTGAAGGTTGATGAGACTATTTACGCTGGAGACTTTATTCAAGATATGTCTGGTCCAGATGCATTCAATTGGTTAGGAGAAAACTATACGGCAAATTGTAAAGTTGAAGGTATTGAAAATATTCCTTTGAGTGGAAAATGCTTAATCGTATCAAATCATCCAATGGGTCCTGCTGATGCTATTGCTATATATCACCAAATATACAAAGTAAGAAAAGATATCTTTTTTTTTGCGAATGAAATATTTATTTATTTAGTTGGATCTTTTGAAAATATCTTTGCTCCAGTTTTTTGGGATAAAGAAAAACAGGTTCATACAGCTTCAAAAACAACATATAGGAATATTAAAAATTTCCTCTTAGATAACAGAATCGGAATACTTTTCCCATCTGGAAGGCTGTCAAAGCTAACTCTTTTTGGATTAAAAGATAGAGAGTGGGAAAAAACCCCGATAGTAATTGCTGAAAGACATGATTGTTTTTTGATACCTGTATTCATTAAAGCAAGAAACTCCTGGTTCTTTTATCTTGCATCATACTTAAGTAGACAACTTCGAGATATTTCTCAGTTAAATGAGTTGTTTAACAAGAAAAATAAAAAAATAAAAATAATTATTGGTAAGCCTATTTTAAGAAGCGACTTGTCTGAGGACAAAAATATTGCAATTACAGAGCTGAGAAATTTAACCGATAAATTAAAAAGCTATTGAACAACATCTCCTGTTTTAGGACTTACTCCTAAATTACCAACCATGTATCCGAATAGTAAAGGTGTGGTGACTAATCCACCTAATCCATAAAACCTCCAAACAAGGTCAACATCTGAAGAGAAAGACCAATATAGAATATTTACAACAACAAGAAGTCCGTATAAAGATCCTATTAATGCTGTAGCTATTTGTAGCTTCCTATCATGATTAGTTTTGTAATACCAATTTGTAATTTGAATTGCTCCAAATGAAAACCCTAACCCATAAACTATTAGCATAGCCATGCTCATTAAATCTCCAAGAACAAAGAATACTGACTGGTATAGGAATGAAATTAAATAAATTGCTCCCATACTCTTGGGTGAGACTTTAAATCTTATAGCGTAAACAAAAACAATACAAGCTAGCATAGCGTTAAAAAATACTGACCCAGCAGCAAGGCGATCTGACCAATCCCAATAAAAAAATAGGTCTATATCAAGAAAAGGATTTATAAATTGGGTCATAAATACTATCAGACCGTAAATTGTACCTATTGAAAATATTGAAGCGGCATCAAGCGTCTCCCTATAAGGTCTAGATGCAAATACATGATCTAACATCAAAAATGATCCTAAAAAAAGCATTAAATGTGAGGGACTAATTAGTGGTTCAACACCTGTCTCTATCCCAAGGACTGTATGCCAAATTGCATCAGATCCTCCACCTATAGCAAAAATTGATGCACCTAAAACACCTACATCAAATTTATAATCTTTCATTTTATTTTTTACATAAACAGCAGAGATAACAACAAAACCATATCCTGTATAGAGTAAGGCATGCCAAGGTGTAAAAAAGGTTTCTATTTCATCTAAAAGAAATGTATGAGCACTAGAGTCAACCCAGGCACCAGTAAACATCCAAACCATTGCAACAATCATTAGATATCTGTATTTCTTTTCAGTAATTGGTGTTGGTGCTAATTTATCAAACATTTTTATTCCTGATAACTAATAATATAGCTTCATGGATAAATTTTCTAGAACACTTACATTAAGAAATTCAATATTTCTAGGCTTAAGCTCAATGATTGGAGCAGGTTTATTTGTAAATATAGCCCCAACAGCAAAGGCTGCCTCTTACTCCTCTATTATTGGATTGATTATGGCAAGTAGTGTTGCTTATGCAAATGCTTCATCTTCTGCACAATTAGCCAGACTATACCCCCAAACTGGAGGAACATACCTGTATGCTAAAAATGTTCTTGGAAGAATTCCATCATTGATTGCTGGTTATAGTTTTATTGTTGGAAAATCAATTAGCTGTATTGCTATAGCTTTAACTCTTGGTAATTATTTAATGCCAGAAAATCCAAAGATCTCAGCAATTTTATTGGTTGTGGTTGTGACATTAATAAACTTCTTTGGATTAAAAAAAACATCTTCTGTGGCTAAATGGTTTGTGTATTCGGTGGTCTTAATTCTGGGTTTTTATATTTTCTCAATAGTAACTACTGATTCCTTCAATCTTCAAATACCTATTACTCAAGGCTTAACATTAGAGGGTTTTGTACTAAGTAGCAGCATATGGTTTTTTGCATTCACTGGTTATTCAAGATTGGCCACATTTGGTGAAGAAGTAAAAAATCCAGAAAAAATAATTCCCCAAGCTATTTTGAGTGGTCTTGGGATAACTGTCCTAGTTTATCTTTCTGTATCTTGGGTTACTCTAGGGGTAGTACAGCCGACAATTATTCAAAACTCCCTTACACCATTAAAAGTTGCTTTTGATGTAAGCAGGTTTTCTGAATTTTCTTTTTTAATTACTATCTGCTCAACAATTGCTACAAGCTCAGTGTTACTAGCATTGCTTCCAGGAATCAGCAGAGTGCTTGTTGCAATGGGTAGGGATAAAAATATGCCAGAGATATTTAAAACTATACATCCTGTTCGTAACTCTGCATACGTTGCTGACTTTTCAGTACTTATCTTGGTTGTTACAGGTATTTTATATTTAAATGTTATTGACGCTATAAAGCTAAGTGCGTTTTTTATATTGATATATTATTCATTAACAAATTTATCAACAATAAAACTAGCGAGAGATAAAAGATTATTTCCTATCTTTTATGCCTTATATGGGTTTATCTCTTGTTTGGTGTTGTGTGTGTCTCTAGGATTATATTTTTAACACTTAAAAATTAGTTTTTATATAATGTTGGTAATAATTTATGAATGCAAGAATAATACTACTTCTTAGTTTTTTACTTTTAATTCCTGTATTGTTTGGTGTTGTTTACTTGTCTCTATGAATAACTATCTTTCAATTAAAAGAAAAAAGAAACTTGATCACTCCGTTAAAGATGTCTGGGATTTAATATCTACTCCCTCATATTTAGAACTAGTACATCCATTTTGTAAAAGTAATACAACAGAATCTTGGTCCGGAGTTGGATCAAAAGATACCTTAGTTTATTTAAACAATCTAACTTTTATTAGAGAAATTACAGCTTGGGATGAGATGAAAGGGTATGAGCTAACTATAGGTAGAGAAAATGGAAGAAAATCAAAAGTAGCATGGAAAATATACTCGGAAAATAATCAAACTATGCTTTCTATTGAAATATTTACTCATGGCTTAAAGTATTGGCCTGGATTGTTTTATTTGTTTCCTTATTTATTTATTATCAACCCAAAGCTTAAGAATTATCTAAGTTCGGTTTTAGGCGGTATTGATTACTATTTAAATGAAAAAACACCTGTGCCAAAGAATTATTTTGGTTCTCACAGGTGGTTTTCCTAAATTATTCGTCGTCGCCGCATCCACATTCTGGACAATACATTACTCCTCCTTTTCTTCTAGTTTAATTATTGCTCGATTTTCATCGGGCCCTCTCATAAATAGTTTGTACATTGGTGAATATTTTTTTTGTATTGATTTGATTCCTTTTTGTTTTTCATTTTCATCTTCAATTATTGATGCTTTAACATCGATTTCCTCAGATAGCTTCTTGCTACCTGATTGATTTGTTTTATAGATAGTTGCCTTCCCGTTAGCTCTTACTCTTTTCACTTTTCCGGCATTTAAACTTGTAGTAACAACTAAATAGTCATCTAATGAAGAAAGCCAAACAGGAGTTGATACTGGAGAACCGTTATTCCTGTATGTGATTAAATTGATATACTCATCGTTTTCAAAATCTAAAATTTTCATTCTAAAAATAGTTTAACAATAACGAAGGGAGCTGAACAAGCCTTCTTGCAAGGTAGCTTTCGGATAATAGTAAATATAGAAGTATTGAAATAATTACTATTAGCCTTATTGAAATCTTATTTTTATCCATCAATATCTTTTTTTGGTTTGTTTCGCAAGCCAAATAAAGGTCTCAAGATTCTTATATTTTTTATTGCGTGATAAAAGGTTAAGCTCAGGAAACATACTAGAAAAAGGAAAAGGAAATATTTTATCCAAGGATTTAAATTCCATCCTCCTAGATAAAACATTAGAGCGTACTGGATAGGATAATGAACTATATAAACAGGGAAAATTGCCGTTTTATAATAATCAAGTTGGCTCGACTCTTTATTTAGATACACACTCCCTAGACCAAGAGCTAAAAAAATAAAATTAAAAGATTCAAAAGCTATTATCCGATTATCAATGTCTTCAAATGAATTAAAATATCTATAAATATATAGGCTAAAAGCTATAACTCCATGTATTTTCCAATTTAACTTGTTCGACTCCCAAAAGAATTCTTCTTGTGATGTCAGAATAATTCCTAGTAAAAACCAGATTCCTCCTAATAAAAATCCGTGCAAAGTATCAACAAAGAATTCATACCCAAGTGAGTACCACTCTGGAAGGATTTCAAGTAAATGTCCCTCATAAATAATTGGAATTGAAAAAATAAAAATACCACCGCGCTTACTGAGTAACTTAGATATATATTTAGATTTTTCTCTAAATAAGGGGATAAACTTTACTACTAAAACAAAAAGCAAGCTGTATAGAATAATATTACTCAAAAACCATAGATGAAGAGTGGCAGGAGCGTACATGGCTTCTCCTTCTCCTTTTCTCTCCCAAAATAATGTAACTAAATAAACTACTAATGCTCCTGAAGTAAAGTATCCAAACAATAAAGGGATCCCAAGTACTTTTAATCTTTCTTTTATAACTTCTTTTAGTGACCTTTTTTGAAATGAAAACCTAAAAGCAATCCCAGATATTAAAAAAAGAATTGGTATTCGCCATGTGTTAATCATAGACATAGGAACCCATAACAAGTCTATGCTCCTATTGTTTGGAATAAAGAAAACTAAAGGAGCCCAAGACATAAATGATACTGCTAGGTGATAAGCTATTAAAAGAAATAGGGCTATTGCTCTAAGAGAGTCTATGTCATGTCTTCGTTCATTAAGCATTAAGCTAATTATAATTTAATGCCTATATTTAATATTTAGTCTGCGTATTTATCTGCACCCATAAAATGAATTGAGACATAATCTTCATCTCCAAGAACCCAACTGTCATGAGGTGTTTGAGGAACATAGAATATATCTCCAGGCTCTAGTTTTTGTACTGGTTGATCTTTAAAAGCTACGGTAGCTGATCCTTCTAAAACCATTCCTAGGTGTTCTGTCTCACAAAATTCTGTTCCAGAAAGAGGAGAGACATCAACGGACCACTTCCAACCTTTGTGGTAAGTGGCCTTGCCGATTGTCATATTTGGCAAGTTAACAACTTCATACTTGCCTTTATCAAACTCCCTAACTTCGTCAGGATTTTCGAATTGTTTTACAATATAATCATCCATCTTGTTTAAGAAGGAGTAGAACCTTCTGTAAATTCTACAAATATTTTTCCTGCATAAACAGGACCCATATAGGCAGTTGCACTTTCGAAAAGAGCTTCTTCTTCAGCAGAATCTAACTCAGCTTCTAGTTTTATAACTGCAGCATCCATTGCTTCTTTACTGTCCCAGAAATTCCAGCTTATTGCGTTATTTCCATCAAAGATAGCTCCTGCTAGTTGAATTCCATCTGCTTCTTCGTATATAGGCTCAACTTTTTCTTTAAGAAAATTTAACACTGCATCAGTATCTTTTGCAACACCAACTACAAGCCTTAAGTATGAAGGCCTTTGTGAATCTTTTTCTATAGTTTGATAAATTTTTCCAAATACTGGTGCTCCTTCATAAATTGTTGGAGGACCAGACATGAAACTAGCAGCACCCGCTAAGGCAGCCTGAATCTTATCTGCAACAGCATCGGCAGCTTCTTTGCTTTCCCATGTTGCCATATTGACTCCAGAAGTTTCTCCTGTTATCGCTGCAGTCATAGACATTAACCCTGGTACCCCGTCAAATTCAGGGAATACATTTTCTTTTACATAAGATACAGCCTCATCCTTTTTACCATCTGCGAGTGATGGAATTGTTATTCTAAAATGCATAATTTCCTTTCTTAATTGCTATTTGAGTTTTCGAATGAAATACCTAAAGCCCAAACTGTTGCTGGATAAAGTATTACACCACCTAAAACTAGAATGATAATATTCGCGGCATCTGGAATTAAGCCAAATGCTGAACCTACACCTTGAACAGAAACAAGAATCGCTGCACCGTAACCAGCACCAATACCCCATCCAGGAAGTAAGTCGACTTTATCACTTCTCAAAACTGATATTGTAAAGATTCCTAAAAATATTGCCCAAACTGGTCCCACTCCTCCGACAGCAGTTAGAACTTGGTTTGTAGTTAAGTATGCATCCTCATTGTTTGAAGTCAGCGGCCCTGCAAAAGCATTCATCACAAAAACACATTGAGTTACAAATGCAATACTCCCACTAATTCTTACAAATGGATTATTGTCATCACCAAATAATTTTGTAGTGATTGCAAAAACAAACATTAGAGAAAACCCTGTTATTACATTAGTGATTGCTAAAACAGGTCCCCATGTTTCGTTGTATCCAGAAACAGTTGGATCAAGCACAAAAGCTTGAATTGCAAAACTAGGAATAACTGCAAGAACAAAAAGTCTTGCCATTGTTTTTCCTAAGTTGACTTCTTTATTGGTTATCATTTTTTTCCTTTCTTTATCTTTATTGATTATTTATAAATTTGATATTTGAACATCCATACCAGGCAGCTCCAGGTTCATTTCTCTTCCTTCGTTTGCCTGATCAACTGTCATGCCAGTTTTTTCTTCAAATAATTTTGCTACTTCTGCAAAAAATTTATCTGGACCACCAGCTTCTACGAAAGATTCTCTTTCCTCTTTTGATGGCCAAAGATTTACACCGACATAATGGACCCCTTCATCTCCTTGAAGATAAGACCATATATATTTAACACCTGTGGCTGCAAACTCGCTTTCTTCAAGTTCCTTCCAGCTTGCTTTCCAGGCTTCGTAAATTTCTTCATTATGTTCAGGAAATTTACTTACTGTTAGGCTAATTTGTTCCATTTAAAATCCTTTCTACAATTTTCCAACAGGAAAATCAACGTAGTTTCTCCATATATCACATTGACCAGTTACTTCCTGAGGTGCTTCTGAAATAAGATTTGCAACTGCATCTGAAACAACTGATGCGATAACATCTGATGCTGCATGTGCAGCATCGTGATTAGTCCAAAAGTTAAAACTAAATCCTTTATCTTCAGCTACTTTGCAAGCTCCAGTTCCATAAATTCCCTCAACATTTTCGTAAGCTGGATAAACAGTGTTGGTCATAAACTCTGCAACATCATCATAGGTTTTACCCTCTTGAGTTCCTCCACCTAAAACGAATCTGGCAAAAAATCCGTCTTCACTGTCTTTAGATGCGGTAATATATTGTTGCCCAGCAACCATAGGTCCTTCCATCACTTCTGGCTGACCCTCAAGCATCTCTGACGCTCCTGCTAGAGCCTGGTTAAATTTATCAATTGAAGCTTCTTTAGCCTCTTCATTAGCCCAAGTAGACCACGCCATAAATCTTCCATCATTTGTGGCGCATGCTGCTATTTGTAATAATCCTGATATTCCATCGTAAGATGGCATTACTGTATTTTTGACGTATTCAAGGGCATTATCCATTTCACCCTCTTTTACATCTGCAAGAGTTAGTCTTACAAACATATAACTCCCTCCTTGAGACTTGATTCACTCTTTGTAATCATATTTTTCCTTTCTATTAATCTTTATTTCCCCAAGCTGTAATTACACCTAATCCAACACCAAAGGTGAATCCAAGCCATGGAATTAAAAATACAAACTGAAATACTTCAGGTAATTCAGTTAAAGCATCATATCCAAAAAATACATTTGCTGAAGTTGTAATTAAGCCAAAGATACCACCAAGTAACATTAAGTATCTATATGAATTGTCTATTACACCCTCTGACAAGTAGTACGCACTTATAATCGTCCAAGCAACAACTAGAAATGTTGGCGAAGTATTTATAGCATATGCTTCTGGATCTGAATGAACCATGGCTTGTCCTAGGTCGATTAATGTACTTCCAATAACAAGTATCCCAGCCATGTAAAATCCGTATTTAAAATGTTCTCCATATTCAGACATCTTATCTTTAAGCAACGTTGTATAGGATAAAATTATGGTCGCTAAACCAAGTCCCCACATAAAATCAACAACTCTATCTAAAGGTGTGATCTCAAATCCTGCAAATCCTTGAACTATATAATATATATTTGCAACAATAAAAGCTAACGCACTACTTCTAACGTCGTCTTTTTCAGTTGCAACAAATACACTTTTCATTTTCTCCCTCCCTCTTTTTTTATTATTTAATCTTTTTTGTTCCAAGCAAGTAATGGACCGACTCCAACACCAGCTATAAATGTTAAGAAAGCGACAAACTGTAAAGGACTTTCCCCAATAATGTTTGTTCCAGTAACAAATTCGCTACCGCTTCCAATAATTCCAAATAAACCAGCAATAACTGCAGCATATCTCCAAATGTTATCAATTACACCTTCCGAAGTTATACCTAGGGCCAAAATTCCAAATCCGAAAATTGTCCAAATTCCAGAAGTGTTTAAGTCTTCATTAATCCCTAAGAGAGATGCTACAAGTACTGCCGCAGCCATCATTGTATATCCCTGTCTCCAGTCTTCAGGAAGTGAATCTCCGTGCAAATCTTTTAAACCTAAAAGTATTCCAACAATTGAGAAAGACCAAAATAACTGTAGTACGTTGTCAAAATTGCCGTAATCTAGTTCAGCGATCCCTCCAACAAACCAAACAACATTTATAACTATAAATAAATATGCTGATTGTTGTGATTGCTCTTTTACATCTTGTAAAAAGAATTGTTTCATTTTATTTCCTATCTTAATTTCTTAATCTGTACTTGATGAGAGCTTGTCACCCCAAGCAACATAGCCCCCATAACCTAATCCAATAACCATTGAGATCCAGCCAAGTCCAAATATTGGTTGAATAGATTCTGGTATTGCATAGTCAAAAAATATGTTTGCACCAGAGAAAATAATTATTGAAATATAACCAAAGATACTTAAATATTCATAAACTGGTCTAAATACCCCCGTACCTCTCAGAGTAACAACGTAAATCAATGAGTTAAAAGCCCATAAGAAATACATTGGGGCAAAACCTCCGTTATCCAAATTGTAATCTGGTGAGGATATTTCAATAAGTGTTCCAACAAGGACTACTCCACCTAAAACCGCTGAAGCCTCTCTCCAATAGTCTGGCACCTGATCTTTAACTAAGTAATATCCTGCAAGGATTATTGAAAAGAGTGAAAATCCCCAAAGCAAATTTAAAAAATTACCTAATCCAACTGGAACGTCTATTTCACCAAAACCTACAACTAACAAAACTACATTTAATCCAATAAATCCTAATGAGTTTTGTCTTCCAAGTTGCCCTATCGGCTGTGTAAAAAATTTTTTCATACTTATCTCTCTTTCGATTATTTTGTTAACCAGTATTAACAAATATATTATAGGGAAATTTAATGAAATAAGCTTTATATATTGGTTAAAAGTTTGTAAACAGATTATTTCAAAGATGTTTCAAAACTTTTACCAGTCTTTAAATGGCTGGGGACCAGATCCAATATTGCCATAACGATGATTTGTTATTGATATAGATTGCTCTTTCACCCAGCAAAGAAGCTCTTGTTTACCGTTTTGAGATAACCCTCTCTCATCAACAGTTGCTCCTGAATTAAATATCTGGGTTGGTATTTCATGACTCCTTGCTATCCATCTTATTTTTTCAAAAAGAGACAGACCTAAATTAGAATCAGGACTTAATAGGGTTTCTTGAGATATTATCTTTATGTTTATATTCAATAAATCTGATATCCAAAATATAAAGTTTTCTAAATCTTTTGAAAAGTCTTCTTCAGTAACTAACAAGATACTTTTGTATGGAACATATCGTTTAAAATTTCTTTCAGACTCTGTGTCTCCTAATTTTATTGACTTATTACCAATCTCTTCCCATGTCAGTTTAAATTCATATTTTAAACTTTCTATATTTTCTACTGGTTGATATTCACGAAACATTGAAACGTAGTGATTTCCTCCTGTTTTTGCAGTTGGACCAAAACTACTTTTCTTCCAACCTCCAAATGGATGTCTTTCAACAACTGCCCCCGTTGTTGTTCTGTTTACGTAAAGATTTCCTGCTTCTACATTTTCAATCCAGTATTCACATTCTTTTTCATTTAGAGATTGTATTCCAGCTGTAAGTCCATACGGAACAGAATTTTGCCAATCAACTGCTTGTTCTAAATCTTTTGCATTCATTATCCCGAGCACTGGCCCAAACCATTCATTTTGATGCGCCCAAGATCCTGGCTGTACGTTTGTTTTTACACCAGGAGACCATAAATATACACTTTCATGTTGCTTCGGTTCAACAAGCCACTCTTCTCCCTCTTCAAGCTCTTCTATAACTTTTGATAAATTTTTATTTACTGGACTTATCAAAGGACCTACAGAAGTAGAGAAGTCTGCCGGGTCTCCTACCTTAAGTGATGTGACAGCGTCTTTTAACTGTTTAAAAAAAGTTGGATTGTTGTAAATAGACTGATCAACGATTGCAAGGCTTGAAGCTGAGCATTTTTGTCCAGCATGCCCGAAGGCAGAATCAACAATGTCTTTAACTGCAGCATCGATGTCAGCGCTTGCAGTAACGACTATTGAGTTTTTACCACTTGTTTCTGCAAGCAATCTTACTGATGGATTCCATTTTTTAAACAGGAGTGCCGTTTCATAAGACCCTGTTAGAACAATAGAATCAACATCGTTATGAGTAATAAGATGTTTGCCGATTTCATTTTCGTCTGTGGGTAGAAAATGTAAAACTGATTTTGGTACTCCAGCTTCCCATAGTTGATTTACTAGTTCCCAGGCTACCAATACTGTCTCTGGGGCTGGTTTAAAAATAACAGTGTTACCTGAAACTAAAGCAGCTACAATTCCTCCCATTGGTATTGCATAGGGGAAGTTCCAAGGTGGAGCAACAACGACAACACCTAAAGGTGAAGATTCTTTATCAAGTTTTTCCGCTGCTAAAGAATAAAATCTAACAAAATCAATAGCCTCTGAAATTTCTGGATCTGCCTCTGAAATAGTTTTTCCACCATCTCTCATCATGGCGGCAATCAATCGAGGTCTATTTTCTTCCATTATTGTTGCGCATTTACCCATTATTTCCTTTATATTTTCTATGTTTGTTTTCTCCCAATTATTTTGTTCAAATTTTCCAATTCTTACTGCGTCATCGACAAGATCTATTGTTGATAGATTATATGAATAAAGAGTTTGTCCATTTTTTCCCGGTTCAATACCATTTTTGTGTTCCAAATTTAAATACTCTCTACCACTAACAACAACGGGAATAAGAGTCTTTCCAAAAACATATTCTTTATTTTTTATTATCTCAATAAACTTTGGATCGGTTAAATCTTTATTTGCTTGGTTAATAAAAATATTTTCTTTAAATGCCTTGTCTCTTGTATCATTTTGAACTGCTCTTCTCCTGCTGTCAGTATTAACAACATGGGACATATGTATTGAGTCAATAAATCTTTTGGCTTGTTGGTTAAATTGTTTATTTCCTGGAGCAATATCAAATGATGCTCTAAGATAGTTTTCTTCAGAAGTATTTTCATCTAATCTTCGAACAAGGTATGCAACAGCAGCTGGGAATTCATCATCTGATGTAACTGGAGAATAAAGTAACAGAGATCCAAATCTTTCTTTTACTGCAAGTGCCTCTGGATTAGCCATACCTTCTAACATTTCTATTTCTACTTGTTCTTTACAATCTCTCATTTGAGCAAGTGTTTGTGCAAAAGCAATGTGGAATAAGTTATGACTAGCTACTCCAATAGTTAAAAAATCTTTAATTCTTGGATCAATAGCAGTATTGATTAGTCTTGCATAGCTAGCATCTACTTCTTCTTTACTTTCATAAGGTGCTGCCTTCCATCCGTTTAATTCCCCTTCTGTTTTTTCCATTGCTAGATTGGCACCTTTAACAATTCTTATCTTTATTTTTGCTCCGGTTTTTTCGTATCTTCTTTTAGCCCAAATAACTAAATCTTCGAAAGCTGCATGAGAATCTGGTAAGTATGCTTGTAGAACAATCCCTGCATAAAGTTTTTCAAAACTTTCCTCATCAAGAAGTTTTTTAAATACATCAATCGTTACTTGTAAATCTCTGTATTCTTCCATATCAAGATTTACAAAAACACTCTCTTTTTGTGCTTTGGAGTAAATCTTTCTTAATTTTTCTGCAACTCTATTTACAGATCCATCATGATCTACCTCTATAAGCTGGCTGACTATTGCTGAAATCTTTACAGAGACATAGGTAACTTCTTCTAATTCCATTACAGATAAAATCTCGTTAAATCTTTTATCTGCTTCCTCTTCTCCTAAGACTGCTTCTCCAAGAATATTTATATTTACATCAATATCTTGTTTTTTTCTTTGGTCTATATATTTTTTTAATTTATCTTTTTTAGAATTTAAAATTATTCCCCTGGAGTCTAATTTGACCCTTAGCTCAACAATGTACTTTGCAAAGGCAGGAAAAAAGTTCGAAATTAAAATAAGCATTTTTAATCCAAAAAAATCAATCAAACCAAGGCCTTTATAGGTAACTTTTTGATTTATGTTTCTTAAAATTTTTCCAGAAGCCTTAGACGAGGAGATTCTCATAACTTCATCAGTTAAATGCATCGTTGTTTCAAGAGTTTTTGAGTTGTTGAGAAGTCTTGAGAATTGTGACTTTCTTCTTTTGTCTGAAAGCTTTTCTTTTTTTGAAGCTAACTCAATTAAATCTGTAGCTAAATATACAGAATCATCAATCGTTACTTGTGAAATTAACTCCATCTTATGTTTATTCTATTACGTTTGAAATTGCTTAATAGTTTTTTAATGTATTAATAAGACTTTGAATTAATTTTTCTATATCTTCTATACATACACTTTCATTTGGTGCATGAGCATTTCCTTCATCATCTCCTGGTCCTATCAATACAAGCTCTGCTTCAGGAAATTGATCTGTGAATACGTTGGCAAAAGGGATGGAACCACCAACACCCATGTAAGCTGGCTCTGTCTTCCATACTTCTTTAAATTCTGTTATTAATTTTTTTGTAAATTCTTTGTTTGGGTCTGCAACGACTCCACTTCCTTTTGATTCAGGAATAAATTTAACCTGTGCACCCCATGGAGTGTTTTTCTTTATATGTTCTTCAAGCATTTTCATTGCATGCTCTGGATCTTCAGTAGGTGGAAGTCTTAAACTGACTTTTGCTTTAGTTGATGGAATTAAAAGATTAATAGATTCATCTACACCCGGTGCATCAATTGCAAGCACACTTAATGCTGGCTCTAGCCAAAGTCTTTTTGAGTAGCTATCCGTTTCAAATAAATTGATTTTATCTGAGCCTAAAAGTTTTTTTATATCATCTTTAGGTATTTCAAAGACCTCTCCTTCACTAGGGGTTAATCCTTCAATCTGTAATTCTCCCTTTTCGTTATGAAATGAAGAAATTATCCTACTTAAGACCATAAATGCATCTGGAACAATTCCCCCTCCCAATCCAGAGTGGACTGCTTTCATTGGCTGATCAACAACTATTGTTCCATCAACAAGACCTCTTAGGGAAGTTGTTACAGTTGGCAATCCAGATTTAATATTTCCTGAATCTGCAATAACAATTACATCTGCTTCTAAATCTTCTTTATTTTCTTTAATAAATTGTTCCATTGTAGGAGACCCTATTTCTTCTTCCCCTTCAATAAATATTTTTATATTGACTGGAGGATTATCTTTTAATGCTTTAACAACTTCATAGTGAGTTACTACACCAGCTTTATTATCACCAGACCCTCTTCCGTATAGCCTTCCTTCAATAATTTCTGGAACAAATGGATCGGTCTCCCATAATGAAAGATCTCCTACAGGCTGTACATCGTGATGAGCATATAAAAGGACTGTTTTTTTAGTTGGATCTTGTTCTGTTTGAGCAAGAACTGCTGGCATTCCTTCATTACTCTTAGATATTTTTGAAGTTAACCCAAGACCTTTAAACAAGTCTTTTACACTTTCTGCTGATTGCTCAACATCCTTATAATGTTTTTTTTCTGAGCTAATAGACTCTATTTTTACTAATAATTTAAGAACATCAATAAATTCTTTTTGAACCATATGTCTAATATTCTAAATGAAATAGGCCTTTTTCCTTAATAGGAATGGGAAATATTTAACCTTACAATTCTGATATTCACGTTTTTTTTTGTATAAAATTATAAATAAGCGGAGTAATTTTAATGAAAAAAAAGAAGCCTTTAATTATTTTAACTATTCTTTTTCTCTTGGCTTCCGCGTGTGGTGGGGGCTCAGAGTCTACTGACGCTTCGCCTGAAACAAGCACTACGTCTACAACCACAACTACTCTGCCTGGTGAAATAGGTGAGGTTGTTGATGAAACTTCTCTTGTTGTTCCTCCAATTCTTTTGAAACCCCTGATTGGAGCAACGGGTGTTCTAACTGATGCTGCAGAAGATTGGGATGTAGTTACAGAAATTGTAACTCTTGATATGGGGGTAAAAATAAGAACAGCTGACAACGGTACAGCTCAAATGACTTTTGAAGATGGTTCTGCATTATTGATGGGTGGAAACTCTGTAGTTAGTGTAAGAAGTTTTGATTACGACGAAGAAGCTGGAGCAAGAGTATTAACTATAGATGTTATTTCTGGGAGTATTGCATATGATATATTCAGTGAAGGACTTAGTGCCTCGCTAGCAAAAATTGTAACTCCAACCGCAGAGCTTTCGGTTCACGGTACTGAGGGAGTTTTTGAATATGATGTCTCCACTTTTTCTGCAAAAAGCACCGTGTTAGAAGGTGGTGAAGAAAATGATGATGCTGTTTTTAGTGAACTACTACCAGATGAAGAAGGAAATCCTGTACTTGTGGCCGTCTCTCAAACGTCAGGTACAGAGCTTGGTAGTGCAACGACTGGAGGGTCTGGTTGGGTAGAGGAAGACTCTTCTACCGTTGCTTTAATAGTTGATGAATTTGTTTCAAATATGGAAGGTGACTGTAGCTACACATGCAAGGCTGAGACACAAGAAAATTTAGCAGAAGGCTCTGAACAATTAACAGCAGATGTTGCCGCTAATGCTGTCTTTACAGAAGGGGATACGGAGAGGATGGAGTTAGCACAAACACTTTTAGTAGCAGCTGGCGCTCCGGAAGATATTACTGGATCTGTTCAAGATTTATCTGAAGCTGTTGCAGAGGTTGCTGTTCCTGAAGAGGCTGTTCAAGAATTTATTGACGCAAACTGGCAAGAAGCTCCTGAGGATGGACCAGCACAAGAGCTTCCACCTATGTCAGAATTTGTTGGAACTTTTTCAGATGCAGTAACAGTGCATGAAAACGATAATTTTCAAAATCTAGGTTTTGACCATAGTGAAAATGGTGACTTTAGGGCGCAACATGGAATGATGCAGTTTATATCTGCTGATACAAATGCTGTCAATGAATTAGCCGAAACAGGGGATGTCGCCTCAGCTATGGCATTAGCCGCAGCAAATATGTTTGTTAATGCAGGACAAGAAGAGTTTGCTGAAGGAACTTTCTGCGCAGAAAATCCAGATGACGCAGAATGTGCAGCTGGTGCTCCTCCGCCAGAGTTTTTGGCACAAGCTTTTGCAGGAAATCACTTTGTTGAAGACATGGTTCAAGGTATGGGTTTTGAATATACGTTTACAGAGAATGATGTAAAGCCTGGATACTGCGACAGCCAAACATGGTTGCCTGAATGTGCAAATGGACCTGAGTTTGTAGGTGATGCTTTTGAAGAGGGAGGAGCGTATTGTGAAGCTAATCCTGAAGGGTGTGCAGAAGGTAGCCCTCAAGCTGGAAAAATGTTCTTTGGTGGAGGGCCTAAAGAAGATTCTTTCTGTGCAGATAGTCCTGATTCTCCGGAGTGTATGGGTGGGAATGCTAAAGCAGTTTATACATTTTTCCATGTTTATGATGAAGACGTTTTAGGTGATGATTGGGAACCTGTCGATTGTAGTCAATATCCAGATGATTCAATGTGTAGTGGTGAAGGAGACTTTTTCCATAAACATGTTGGAGATGCAAACGGACTTGCTTTAGATAGAAATGATATGTTTGATATTTATGGAGGCCCTGAAGAATTAACCGGGCCACCACCAGAATTCTGTCAAGAAAATCCTGAAGCTACTGAATGTGGCGATAACTATAGACCAGCTGATGTTTATTCCGGAGGGGAATATGTGGCTCCTGGGTATTGTGATCAAACACCAGACGCACCTGAATGTGATTCCAATTTTGGTCAAGGTGGAGGGCTGAAAGGTCCTTTGACTGGCGGGTTACTAGCTCAATATGCAGCTCCAGATCCAAATGCCAAAGCTGGTGAAAAGCCTAATTTCTGCACAGAAGATCCTAACCACCCTGAGTGTTTTAGAGATTACTACGGAGAAGGTAATTTAGACAAGGGTGAGTTCCTAGGCAATATGTTTAGTGATGATTCATATGTTGACTTAGCCCAAAAAGGAGTTTTCTATAATTCAATTGACGGAGCAGATGATTTAGCATCTCAGCGATATGGCAATCATGACGATTATTTTGTTCTAGATTGCTCGGCTCCTGGAAATCAAAATGAACCAGGATGTCAAGAAGGTTTTGATCCAGGAGAAGCGGGATTGTTTGCAGGTGGAGAAGATGGGGTAAAAGAATTTGAAGCATTCAACCCTGAAGATGTAGATTCACTTTGTCAGGATAATCCTCAAGATCCTCTCTGTTATGCTCAGCCAACAGAAGGCGGAGGGCCTGGTCAAGGCGATGCTTTTGGCCCACCTCCTGAAGGAGGTTTTGCCCCTGGGAAACAACCTGCACCAGGTGGTTTTTGGGGAGATGCTGAAAAAGCAGAGGAATTTCAAAATCAATCAGATAATTTTACCGAATTTGCAGGAAACTATTGCGATAAAAATCCAGATGATCCTACATGTTCACAAGTTGCCCCTCCACCTCCTCAAGATGGGATAATAAAAGACCAAGATTGTGATGATAACCCGTACGCACCTGGTTGTCCTCAAAGTGGTGGACAAGAAGGTCAAGGACCACCTCCTGAAGGAGAAGGCTACAACCCTCCTCCTGGTGGAGAAGATAATCCTGCTGGTGGGGATATACCTCCTGGCGGACAACAAGATCAAGAAGATTGTG
>QBZE01000009.1 GCA_003282445.1 OCS155 cluster bacterium AG-333-G23 | reverse complement strand
TTATCAAATGTTAAAACCCCAAGGAAAGCTACTAATCACAACTCCAAACTATGGTGGGTTAATGTCAGTAATTGATAAATTACTAAACAATTTTGGACCAGTTAATTATGAGGCTGAAAATATTAACAAGCTTACTAAGAAAAGATTGATTAAATTACTTGAGAATTCAAAATTTAATAAAGTAGATGTCCATGCATTTATCAACCTTGGTATTGGGTTTTCAATTCTAAATATAAAACTAGCAATAAAAATTTCATCACTAATTTCAAAATTATCATTTAATAAAATAGGCTTCTTACTTTTTGCTAAGCTTTGCAAATGATGAAAAAAATACAGCTCTCATTGATTCTACCAACTATAAATGAAGAGGAAAATTTAAAAATTCTTATACCTGATCTTATAAATTTATTTTCATCTAAGAATGAAGTTGAGTACGAAATCATAGTTGTCGATGATGGTTCCACTGACAATACTGTTGAATTATTATCAAAAATGAATACGAAGAATAATAAAGTAAAAATAATTTCAAGAACAGACATACCTTCATTACCAGATTCTATTTATGAAGGAATTGCTAGTGCTAAATATGATTATGTATTGTGGATGGATGCAGACGGATCAATGCCAGTTTATGATGTCAAGAGACTGGTAGATGAACAATTAAAAAATCCTGATTCAGTCGTCATTGGCTCTAGGTTTGTTGAAGGAGGAGGATATAAAGGTACAAACAAAGATATCAATAAGTCATTATTCAAAATAATTAGAAATATTTACCAGTCGGAAGATTCTGTTCTTGCAGTATTTTTGTCTAGGATTTTCAATACTTTTTTAGTATATCTTTTAAAATCTGAAGTTAAAGATGTAACCAGTGGGTTTGTCATTGGAAGAAAAGAATATTTTAAAAAAGATATTTTTGAAAATGCCAACTATGGAGATTATTTTATTTTTTTAGTTTTATCTCTAATGAGGAGAAATATCGAATTTAAAGAGATTGGATACATTTGTCTTACCAGAGTTGCTGGATATTCAAAAACTTCAAATAGCATCTTAGACCTTTTTAAAAAAGGATTACCATATATAAAGATAGCAATTATGAGTAGAAAAAAATGATAATAAAAGACTCACATAATAACCTTTTAGGGATCAAACTTTTAAAAGGGGAAGTAGTGAATAAAAAGTATTTTGCAACAGAAAATAGCAATGAAATGCAACTCGCTTCATTTAATCTCGAAAAAGGTGAAGAAATAATACGTCATCACCATCCTAATCAGGAAAGAAACATCAAAATGACTTCTGAAGTTATAGTTGTTCTTAAAGGTGAGATAAAAGTCGACCTGTATGACCTTGAATTAAATTATCACTCTAATCACATAATAAAAGAGGGAGAAGTTATCGCCCTCTTTTCGGGGGGTCACGGAATTACTATCACAGAGAATACAGAGTTCATTGAAGTTAAACAGGGTCCTTATGACCCAGATACAGATAAAGAGCATTTCTAAATTGATTAATGTCTTTAGTCCAAAAATTGGCCTAGGAGATGTGGCTAGTGTTTTAAAGGTCTTAATGAGCAATCAAATTTCTGGTACAAGTCCAATAGTTAATAAATTTGAAGAACAGATAGCTAAGAAATTTGATAGAAAACATGGGATAGCTGTCTCTAATGGAAGTGTGGCTCTAGATTTAGCATTCCAGTCACTTGATTTAAAAGAAGGAGATGAAGTAATTCTTCCAAGTTTTACAATCATTTCATGCCTTTCAGCAGTAGTGCGTACAGGGGCGACTCCTGTATTTTGTGATATAAATAAAACTTCTTGGAATATGACCTTAAAAGATGTTGAAAAAATGAAAACAGAAAACACTAAGGCAATATTAATGGTACATTTATACGGGCTTACTGCCGAAGCACAAAAGATTGAAAAATATTGTGAAAAAAATGGGATATTTTTAATAGAAGACGCAGCAGAAGCTCATGGTCAAAAAGAATCGCTGAAATTTTGCGGATCATTCGGTTTAATTTCAACAATGAGTTTCTATGCTAATAAACACATAACCACCGGAGAAGGAGGTATGGTACTGACTGATGATGATGATTTAAAAGATAAAATAAAAAAAATGCGAAATCTTGACTTTGATAATAAAAAAAGATTTTATCACGATAATTTATATTGGAATTATAGACTCGGTGGAATGCAAGCTGCTCTGGGGATTTCGCAATTAAAAAAATTGGATAAAACCATAAGTCAAAAAATTAAACAAGCAGAAATTTATGACCAGTATTTATCTAAGGAAAAAACACTATCTATACCCCTTAAAAATATAAACAATACCAATAATCACTATTGGGTATATGGTGTAGTACTAAATAAAGATGGTATAAGAGATAAAGTAATGAAAGAATTATATGATTCTGGTATAGAAACCAGACCTTTTTTTGGGCCGCTACATCTACAAGGATCTTTACCAAAAAAATTTCGAAATGATATTGAATTAGTTAATACTGAACATATTTCCAAAAATGGACTGTACCTTCCACTTGGAAAACATTTGAAAATAAGAGATCAGAAGTTTGTAACTGAAACTCTTTTGACTATTTTAAAAAATAATAACTAACTAGTTATAATTTATTTGAAAGTTTGTTTTTTGAAAATATAAACTCAAATCTGTATAAATTAAATAATATTTAAAAGAAAGTATTGTTTCTTATTTAAACTGAAATCTATATGATGAAATATACATTTACTAAAATCTACATTACAACGATAGCTTTAGTAGTATCAATTATTCCTTTTTATTACAACAATCAAAAAGAGGCAACGTATCTATCAATAGTATTAATAATTAGTATTTTGGTATCTTACAATTATCTTTTTAAAAATAATTTTCATTTTGATCTAAAACTTAATCATCTATCAATTATTTTAGGGTTAACATTCTTTGCTATTCTCTCTCAAAATATTTATTTGAATTTCGAAACAATTGATTGGGATATCGCCTCTTATCTTGTAGCTTCCCAGGATATAGCGAATGGAAATGTTCCAAATCAGTACCAATGGGAGTCTAAAGGCCCGGTACTTTTTTATTTCTATTATTTATTGATGTTATTTGCAGGTAAAAATTTTCTAATTTTTAAATTGTTGAATGATTTGATATTAATAGTAATAACCATATTCTTGTATCTAACAATCTACGAACTATCTAATAAAAATAAATTGAAGAGCATTTTTAGTAGTCTTCTTTTTCTTGTTTTAATGTCTCAATCATGGGCTGTTGGTGAATTTTCTGAAATATATAGCTTATTCTTTATCTCGTGTGCAAGTTATTTAATGGTTGCAAAAATTTCTGATAGGTATAAATATATATACATTGGAACACTACTCGCACTTTCAACACTTGTGAACCAAGGTACAATTTTATTTGCGTTGCCAATATTACATTATATATTTTTAGACACCCGGGGTAAGAATCTTAAAAATGGATTGATTAAATTTATAACACCGGGGATTATTTTTCATTTACTTTTTTTACTTTACTATTCCTACCATTCAATTCTAGACGTATACATTACAACATACATTCAGATTCCTTTAGGATATATTCAGTCAAATTATGCAAATCTTTATGAATTAAAAGTTTTCTTTCGAAGTTTTTATGAAAGCTATCACCCTATTTATTTTGCACTATTAAGTATCTTAATTTTTTTAATAACGCAGTTATTTACACTTTTTAATAGATTAAGCAACTATATAAATGACTGGATCATAACTTTTTTGATTACTTCAGTAATTTTTTATTATGTTGGTTCACATAATTATTATCATCACTTAATATTCTTTCTTTTTGCAATCTCGTTATCTGTAATTAAAATTCCAAATTCGCAATCGTTGTTAATTTATTCTTTTATTTCTATAGCAAGTGTTTTATTAATAATTCAAGATGGAAATCAGGCTGTATACAATCTTAAAAATACTGAATCTTTATTTGAAGACTATCCTTTGCGTAAACTTTCACAAGAAATCGATATGCAATTCCAAAATGATTATACAGTATTAGCTTTAGACCATACATTGATTTTATATTATTTAGATAAACCAAATTACACCTATATAATTCACCCATCTAATCATGCAGAAGATTATATTGTTAAAACGCTTGCCAGTCTTGGAAAAATTAATGAAAATTATCTAGAGGAAATACTCTTATATCAGGATCCAGATGTAATTTTATGTTCAGCAAGGATGATCGTTAAAGGAAATCCTACTAAAAATACTCTTTTTAATTGTGCTGTAGACGATTATCGGAAAGAGTATATAAAACTTGATACCACAAAATATGAACAAAATTTAAATTTATCATATTATGTTGATCCGTACAGAGAGATAAATGTTTATATAAAAAAGCCAGTAGATAACTAACCAACTATTATGAACACTACTCGCTGCATCTAAATTAATAGCAATAAAATAAATATTCAAGAATTTTTTTTGATACTATTTTAATTTTTTAACCATGCCTTCAGTAAGCTATCGTATTCACTTTTGCTAGAAACTTTGTTTTTGGATACAAAATTTTGACCAATTTTTCTGGGATTGATGCTAGATTCAAATTTTATATTTTCTACACCGTGGGAAAACTGGCTCACAGGAAAAGGATATATTGAAAATGATTTTATACCAGCTTCTTTCACTAAAGTTCTATGAATAAAATCATCACTTGTTGATTCTATACCTCTAAAGTTTAATAAAAAACGTTTAGCAAATTCTAAATTTATCATAAAACATGGATTAGACATATGCTCATGGTTGTCCTCAATAAACGTACTTTTATTTAAAAAATAAAATTTATAAAAGTATCGTTTTTTCACTATGGTATGAGTTCCTATTTTGAAGAGGAACGGGTAATTCGCTTGTAACAATTTATTTTTTGTTATAAATTTATTCAAGTGTTTGAATGATTTCTTTGCATGACTCAAAAAACTTAAATCATCTTCAAATATGATTGTTGTTTGAATTTCATTACTAACAATTCTTTCCATGATTTTTTTAAATGATAAAAAATTAGCACACTGCTTTGGTGCAAGATAATTATTTTCATGATCACATTCATTTTCTTTACATCTAAAGCAAGGTGGAAAACTCTTAACAGCATTTGTTCTGTAAAGATTTTTAACTTCTTGATCTTCACAGGTGACAGCGTTTACTCTTTCAAATGGAATATTTCTTTCATCAAGTTCTTTAATAAAGTGTTTTTTTCTATCAATTTCTTCTTCTAAATTTATTACAAAAACTTTATCAACTTTATGAAATATTTTGTACATACTCAACTTAATTAATTACCTACTTTTGGATTATATTTAGTATTTTTTCTAAGTTTAATATCTCCATTTTATTAATATTTCAGACAATAAATTAAAATTGAATAGTATTGAGTGTGAAGTTGATAAAAAAAATATATTTTAAACAAAAAAGAAAAATACTAAATTACTTAATACACAACTTTACTTTTCTGTATAGACCATCAAGTGAACCGTATATTTCTGGAGATACTTTTAGAAAACATGCAGATCATGTATATGACGAATCTAAAAAATTTAACCCAAAAAATGTAAAAATTAATGATATCGTTTTCTTATCAGCTAATTTAATTGATGAATATTTTTATGATATTCACAAAAAGATAAAAAACAAATACATTCTTATTTCACACAATTCAGATAGGAATATTACTGAAAAGGATAGAACTTATATTGATGATAAGATTATATTTTGGTACGCTCAAAATTTAAGTATTAAGCAAGATAAATTAATTGGTTCAATACCCATAGGGCTTGAAAATTTAAGATTTCAACTTAATGGAGTATTAAATGATTTTATCGAAAAGCCTAATATTAAAAATCAAAACAAAATATTGGCATCCTTTAGTATTGCGACAAATCCAGAAAAAAGAAAAAATTTAATGAAAATAGCAAAAAATAATACAATTATTGATGTAAAGAATTTTGCAAATCATAAAAGTTATTTTGAAGGTTTGCAACTATACAAATTCAACTTGTGCCCTGAAGGTAATGGCCTTGATACACACAGAATTTGGGAGTCAGTTTTAGCAAAGAGTATTCCAATAATGATTCGTACTAGTTTTACTGAAAATTTAAATTCTTTAGGTTGTCCGCTAATGTTATTGGAAGATTGGGTAGATTTGAATAAATTAACGGTTCAATATTTAGAGCAATATTATGAGGACCAGCTTAATAACAAAAACATTTCACCAATTCTAAATATCAACTACTGGTTAAATGAATTTAATAATAGAAAGGTTTAAGTCAATCATTATCATAAAATATAATTAGAATTGGCAAAGTATAGAAAGTAAAAATATAAAAAACTTAATTAAAAAAAATAAAAATCTACATCAATTTTTACTAACATTTCGTGATAAGTTAAGAATTTTTTATAACCAAAAAAGGAGAAGTAGATTTTTTTGGGAACTAAGAGATGGTGACAACAAGTTATCTCTAATTTATCCTTTAGATAGCAATAGTACATTCATTGATGTTGGTGGCCATCTTGGAGATTATTCTGCCGCTATATATAAGAAATATAAATGTAATATATATGCATTTGAACCTCTTTTAGAAAATTTTGAAATAATGCGCAACAACTTAAAAAATTATCCGAAAATTCATTGTATAAATAGTGCACTTTCAAATTATGATGGAGAAACGTATATCTCTAACCTGGGAGCTTCATCAAGCTTATTCAACAGAAAAGAAGGATCTTTAGATAAAAAAATCTCTGTCGTATCTTTTTCAACTTTTGTAAAAGAGCAAAATTTTGAAACAATAGATTTCGTAAAAATGAATATAGAAGGATCTGAATATGAACTTCTAGAAGAAATAATTGAATCAGGGAACATACTTAAAATTACCCATCTCCAGATACAATTCCATAATTTTGTAGAAAACGCAACTGAGCAAAGAAAAAATATAAGAAACAAATTAAAAAAAACTCACGTTAACATATTCAATTTTCCTTTTATATGGGAAAGGTGGGATATTAAAAATGACAAATAATTTTTTAGTAGATTACGCGTTACTTTTTTTTAAGTATACGCTTTTGTATTTTTACTTTTACTTAAGTGGTCGGTCAATAGTATTAGCCGTAACATATTTTTTTAAGAAAGAATTAAAAGCTCCTGAAGAAATTCTTTATGTCAAAAAAGAATATTTATATCCAATTATAGGTGCTGCAAGTTTAGGTAATTTCTTTATAATATTACATTTTTTCATTCCTCTAAAAAGTCCAATTTATATAATTTTTTCTTTATTGTTAATACTTCCCAACATTTTTTTGAAACCCAAAGAAATAAACATTAAGTTAAGTTTGCAGAATTTTATTTTCTATATTCTCATACCAGGAATTCTGATTATAAGCTCATATGATACAACCTGGCATTATGATGCAGGTTATTATCATTTGAATCATCAGAATCTACTACGTGAGTCAAATATGATTATTGGCTCTGTAAATATATTTTGGGCATATGGAATATCTTCAATTTATGAGTATATTTCTGCATTTTTGTGGATAGATACCAGTTTTATACTTATTCATTTTCTTGCGTTAATTTTTATTCAAACCTTTTATATATATCTGATTGCCAATTTAGAGAACAGTAAGTACAAAGAATTAAAATTTGTATCTTATTTTATTCTGGTTTATTCATTATTTGATAATTTTGGGATTAACGGGGGAAGAAATGGATTTCTTTATATTCAAGGCGTTACAAAGCAAGATATGCCTGTTGCAGTATTGATTGTAATAGTTTCATTATCTTGCTTAGTTATTTTGAAGCACAAGAAAATTAAAAATATAGACATTTTTACATTATTTCTTATTTCATTATTTGTAGTACAAATAAAATTAAGTTCTGTTGTTGTTGGATACTTGTTGATTATTGTCTTGGTTTTTATGTACAGAAATAAAATAAAAACATTTAAGGAAATTATTTTTTCTATATTTCTAATTTTACCTTTTCTTACTGCTTGGATAGTGAAAGGTTACTTCACAACAGGATGCTTTCTATTTCCTCTTTCGTCTACTTGTATAAATAATTTTGACTGGTATCCAGAAAATTCAACGAGATCAATGGAAAGTGTAACAACAAATTTCAGTTACGGACTTATCGAGTATCTTAATCAATCTATTTCTATTTTAGACTGGTGGAACATATTGATTAGTATTCGTATAAACATGACTGTTATGACAAACTTCTTAGCTTCATTTTTAGTTGTTTATTTTTTTAAAAAAATACTATTTAGAGCAATTACTCCAAGTAAAACTTTAATGTTAACAATATTTTCGTTCATAACTTTGTATTTTGTTTACCTATTTCTTTATGGACCAACTCCTAGATATGCAACAGGACTACTAATATTATCGATCGCATCAATGGCCTTTTTTGTAGATGATTTTAAATTCAAGATAAATAAAAAAGTTTCACTTCTTTTTTATATTTTTTCAATAGTTTTATTAATCAGGAGTTCTTCATATGCAGCTTTTCTATCAGGTTCAAATATAGCAATTTTTGATCCAGTAATAATTGCTAAATATCAAAAAGTTCAAAATGGCTGGGTTATTCCTGACGAAGGTGACCAGTGTTGGATAAATTTAAAATGTACAATGGAAAAGCAGCCTGCAATTATTAATGAGGAAAACTTCTATAAAACAGCTTATAAAAAATAATTATTGGGTAAATATTAAATGTATGGACGTAGACAGATTGGTTTATAAATCGTATTTAAACAATTATCTTCTTTTCGAGTCTGAAGACAGTAAAGAATTTAAATAACTTCAGTTAAATAATTCCTTTTGTTCTTAACAAATCTTAAATCTTTAATGATTTCTCTTACACTTATATTTTAATTTAATATCACAAAATGATTAATTAAATATTGTATAAAATTAGATATGAGATTTTTAACAAAGGAAAAATTTAACATTAACTATATAGTAAATTTCCTTTTTATATCAACCGTATTTGCTCTGCTTCAAAATTTTGGAATTAATGAAAACAAATACAAACTTTTTTATTTATCTTTAGGATTTTTATATTTTTTAACATTAAATTTAAAATTTAAGAATTTATTTTTACTTATCAATATTTTATTGATAGTTGCACTCATCAATTTAAGTTTGTTTAGCTTTCCTTATTTATTTATACAAATCTTTTTTTTATCTATACACCAGGACTTTACGAGGAAATATTTAAAATTTAAATTAAACAAAAAAATTAACTTATCAAATAGTGTTGTTAAATTATTTGTTCCTTGTATTTTATTATTTTTAACGCTTTTAACACAGAATGCATATCTGAATTTTGAAGTTATTGATCATGATGTTAGTACATCATTAGTTGTTTCAGATGATATATTTAATGGACTACTTCCCTATGAGGCTTCATGGGATGATAAACAGCCTCTTTTTTATTTTTTTAATTTCATAGTTTTATTTTTGATAAATAAAAATTTTGTTTTATACAAAGTATTATTTGACATTTTTATTTTTTTAAATTCTTACTTAATCTACAGCATTGTTTGCAAAAAATATGGACAGGAAGTTTACAAAGGACTACTGTCATCAATTACATATTTGTGCATAGTAAGCATGCCCTGGGCGAATTCAGAATATAGTGAAATAATGAGCTCAACTTTTATTGGGATATCATTTTATCTATTTTTAAATGAAAAATTTAAAAAAGTTAACTATTTTTTTGTGGGCTTATTTTTTGGCATTTCAACCTTGATTAATGTGGGTTCAGCAATATTTATATTTGGGTTCATATTACCAATTTTTATTTATTTTAAACCGAGTTTATTTCAGAGGATAGGTTACTTTACATTGGGAGTAATTAGTATCCACACTCTTATTTTACTAATTTATTTCTTTAATGATTTAATAAAGATTTACCTTACTACCTTGGTAAAGATACCTTTAAGCTATTCCACAACTGATTTCTTTTTCTTTTATGAATTTAGAGTATTTATTGAAGATATATTCAATACCAATATTTTTTTATTTATAATGTTTTTAATTTTAACAACCAGCATATTGAATATTCTTAACGACAAAGAACAATTGTTTTTCATTTCTTTTCAAACATTTAATTTTTTGTTTTTTATATCTCTAAGTATTATTTTCTATTATTTAGCAGCCAAAGGATTCTATCATCATTTGATTTATTTTCTCTTTTTCCTACCGCTAGCAATTGTTTATATAAAACCGTCTAATCTTTTGATAATATTCTCAATTAGCTTTGTGATGACTTTTGCAACTTACAATGTTAATTTATTCAAAAGTTCTATTTTAAATATAACAAATACAGAGAAAATATACGACAACTATCCTTTAAGAAAAATATCTGAAGAGATTTCTAGTAAATTTGATGAAGAATTTAGAGTTCTTTCGCTAGACCTAATTCTAATATTGTTCTACCTTGACAAAAATAATGATGTATATATAGTCCATCCCACAAATCACAATGAGTACTTTATTTTAGATAATTTAAGTCAAGGAAATCTTGTTGAAGAAGATTATTTAAGAAAATCTATTAACAGTAATCCAAATGTTCTAATTTGCTCTACAAATGATAAGGAAGATTTATTTTATTCCATTGAGTCAATAAATGATTTCTACTGTAGTGAAGAGTTCTTAAAAAGTTATTATTTTTTTGATTTTGAACAACTGGTTCATAAGAGGGGAGATTACTATCCCCAATACAATAAAAAGACCAAAGTTTTCATAAATCCATAAAAAATTAAGAAATACAAATGTGGAAAAGTTTAATCTTATTTCTGAAAAACCCTTGTGGGCGCTAGAGAATTTTGGAAAAACATCTTTCTTTACAAGATTTAGTTACTATCGTAAGTATCTTATGGAAACATCGATTATTGAAAATATTTGCGGAAAAATTCCAGAAGGATTTGAAAAAGTAACACCAACTGGTTCAAGTTATATTTTTGAAAATGATCCTAACTTTTTACCAATTAATTTAAACGATTTTCTGGGCAGAGCAGCAACAGTTAATTCATTTACAGAATGCTTTTACTATGTTGAACTTGGTTTTGGCCCGGGAAATACAACAATATTTGATTATGGATTATATATTGCAGGATTAGGATTAATTGGATTTTTAATATATAAAACAATCAAAAACAAAATTTTCCAAAAACTTTACAAAAAAACAAGATATTCTGACAAAGGAAATGATCTGAAATTTGTCAAAAGTAAAAAGGTTAAAAATTTTCTGATTGCTTTGTTTCTTCCAACTCAGGCATATTTTCTCTATGACATAGTCAGAACTAAAGCTTTAATAATCCCAAGTTTTATAGATGAATATATAACCATTACATCTAATGTTAATTTTTTTAAAAGCTTGGATTTTAATGCTGGTAATTTTATTGGTGGAAATTACAGCGTTCATTTAACTAGTGGTCCAATATCTGCTATCGGAAGTGTTTTAGGGTGGAACATTACAAATAAATTTATAATTGCAAGACTTTCAAACTTTCTTTGGATAATTGTTATTCAATTAATTTTTGTTTATCTTATCCAAAAAATTTATAAAGTAGATGTTAATTTCTTAATTCTTACCACAGGGTTTTTGATGGTACTGATTCCATGGTGGCAAGGAAGTTTATATTCTATCGGAGAGATTCCATCGATGTTAATTTTTACAAATGCAATTTTTTTGTTCCCAAAGTATAGAAAACTTTCTCTGATTCTTTTTAGTGTATCAATAATCTATGGAAAATTATTAAACCTGGTTCTCTTTGCTGGGTTTTTTATTGCAAAACAAATTAGTGAAAAAGATCTAAAAAAAATGTTAAATGATTTACTTATATTATTTATTCCATTAGTTCCATGGTTAGCTCTTGTACATTTTAAGTATGAAAATGGAAATGCAATCAATTATCTCTTAGATCAATTTAATTTTGTACTTAATCATCAAAGCTCAGGAGTAAATGAAGAATCATTAAGTTTTATCGATAGTTTCATCTCTTCACTTAACAATTCTGAATTTGTTAATTGGAATTTTTATGATAGAACAAGGCTTGTTTTAATACCTTTGATTTTTATAATAATTTTGCTTAGAAATAAAAACTCAATTGATAGTTTTTTTGGAAACATCACAATTCCAATTTTTTCATCAGTTTCGTTTATATATCTCTGGTTTTGGTTCCTTAATTCAACAAAATGGATGAGGCACACACAACACTTCACAGTAATTGTTTTGGTTGTCTGCTTATATTTAATTAATTTTAAAGTATTAACTAGAAAAGTAGATTTGATACTTACTCTTTCATTACTATCTTTTTATATTGAGAACAATAAAAATCTTATTTATCTATCAATTATTGTTTATTTTATGCTCATTTATTTTACGAATACAAATAAGAGCTATACATCAGTCAAGATATTGTTTTTACTAATTTTGTTAATTGATATTTCATTGCCTTATTTTGAAAAGGAAAAAGCACGAGATATTCATGAAACAATTGAGGAATGTAGTCTTAGCTTAATAAGTGATGAGTGTAGAAATAAATATCTTGAAAATTAACTGAAATATCCTTAGTTATATTTTATTTTTAGCTTAACTAAATCAATAATCATTAAGAAAGAGTCCCTTAACAAAGAAACAGATGAGTTTGCATCAAAAATATATTTTATAGGAACCTCTTTTATTGACATTCCAAGCTCCATACTTGCAAGCGCTAAATCAAGATCATAAAGAAAGCCACCAACTGTCAATTTATTCACAATCTCATCCTTTCTATTTGTAGATATAAATTTGAATCCGCATTGAGTGTCTCTTATTTGGATTTTAAAAAATAAACGAATTATAAAATTTAAAATACTTCCTGAGAATTTTCTGACTTTTGGAGTATTTATTTCATTTCCAAAATATCTTGAGCCGAATAAAACAGTTTCATCTAAGTCAAGCCAATCTAATTTCAGTTCATTTATATCCGTTGACAAATCTGCATCTAAGATCAATATTTTATTGTATTTTGCATTCTCTAGACCCATTTTTATAGCATTTCCTTTTCCTTTTTTGGGCTGATTCAGAATTACAATTTTATTTCCACTAACAAAATTATTTAGAGTATCAAGTGTGCTATCGGTTGAAGCATTGTTAACCATAATTACTTCAGCATCAAGATTTTTGTTTGTTATAAATTTAGATATTTTATCCATACTAATTTCTATAACTTCTTCTTCATTAAAGCAAGGAATTATAATACTCAACATTTAAAGCCTTTTTGAACTATAAATAAGAATACTAGAAAGTATCTACAGTTTTAAGAAATTTGGGGGTGTTTTGTGTGTCTTTTTAATTTTTGTAGAGTAGATTTCTGAAAAACCCTTGTGGGCGCTACAGGATTTGAACCTGTGACTTCTTCCTTGTAAGGAATGAATCAACAAATACTAGGGAGTACTAGAAAGTCTCATTTCTATGAGTCAATGAATATAAGCTCTGTTGAAAGCTGTATCAGAAGTTACTAGATAGTACCTACAGTTTTTGACAGAATGTTCTGTTATTGTTCTGTTGAGTTAGTTATCATTTGTTATTTTTAAAATAAACGAAGTAAGTTAAACGAAGTCCAAGATACGCAAATATAACAACAAGAATTGCTTGAGTTGGAGTGTAGCTAGAGCGAATAGAGCCAAATATTTGCCAAGTAAAACCTAATACAACAGGCAAAGCAGCGAAGTCTTTTTTGTATTTCATAATTTTATTTTATTCAGAATGTTCTGTTATTGTTCTGTTCGGCTAAATGTATATGTCTCTATATTGCGAAAAACCCTTGTGGGCGCTAGAGGATTTGAACCTCTGACTTCTTCCTTGTAAGGGAAGCGCTCTGCCAGACTGAGCTAAGCGCCCTAAGTAATGTAATTATATTGAAATTATTTATTAATGGATGATTTTTTTAGCTACAACCTAATGAGTTACCACAATTTAAGCATTTGTAACAAGAGCCATTTCTTATTGTGATATGTCCACACTCATTACATGCTGGAGCATCTCCCATCATGTCACTTAGAACTTCCTGCACTGTTGTTACTGAATTTGAAGTAGCTTCATCTGTATCTAAAGATTCTGTTTTTTGTACTTTTGTTACAAACTGAACCTCTTGAGCTTCTCCTGAAGATTCGTTTGGCTGAATACTATTTGTAGGCTCCACTTCTTGGATTTCTCCGGTCGACTCAGTTACTTGTTCTTGAACAGGAGCAGCAGAGGACTCTTGAACAGGATTCCCTTCTTCTTTTGGTGGATTTTGAACTATATCTGTTCTATTTAAATACTCAAGACCAAGAGCTCTGAAAACATAATCAACAATTGAATTACTCATTTTTATATTTTCATGGCCTTCTACCATTCCTCTAGGTTCAAATGTTTGAAATGTGAATGTATCCACAAACTCTTCTAAAGGCACACCATATTGTAGACCCTTAGATACTGCAATGGCAAAACAGCCGAGAACACCTTTTAGTGTTGCCCCTTCCTTTGCAATATCAATGAATACCTCACCGAGTGTTCCGTCAGGATATTCACCTGTTCTTAGGTATACTTTGTGTCCTCCAATCTTTGCTTCTTGAGTCCAACCCATTCTTTTTTCAGGAAGTAAGAATCTAGGCCTATTCATTCCTGCGTAAGCTCTTGTTGGACTTGTTCCTGCTGCAAAGTTACCTTGAACCATCATTGCTTCTTCTTCAAGTATTTGATTTACTTCAGGATCAGTTTCATCAGATTCTCCTTCATCTGATGAAGATGAAAGTGGTTGTGAAGCTTTTGATCCGTCTCTATATATAGCAATAGCTTTAACTCCAATTTTTGCTGATTCAAAATAACAGTCTTCGATATCCTCAACAGTTGCTTCATTGGGCATATTAACTGTTTTTGATATCGCTCCTGAAATAAAAGGTTGTGCTGCTGCCATCATTTTTACGTGCCCCATGTAATGAATAAATCTTTCACCGTCTTTTCCGCACTTATTTGCGCAATCGAAGACATCAAGATGTTCGTCTTTCAAATACGGAGCACCTTCTATTTTTTGGGTTCCACAAATGTACTCATTTGCTTGAGATATTTCACTTTTTGAAAATCCTAGACTCTCTAATAGGTTAAAGTCAAAAGATGTATATTCTTCTTCAGGGATACCAATTCTTTTCATAGTCTCTTCCCCTAAAACAAAGACGTTAAATGCGTGCTGTATCTCAAAAGCACCAGGAAGAGAAGATTCTATATTTGAAATATCACTTTCATCTAGTCCTTTTTCGATTAAAGATTCTTTATTTACATAAGGGGAGTTTTCAAGTGACATTGCTCCAATAACATATTGAATCATTTCTTTTATTTCATTTTCTTTATAACCTAAGGCATTTAAAGCTGGACCAATTGATTGGTTAGCAATCTTCATATATCCACCACCAGCAAGTTTTTTAAATTTCATCAATGCAAAATCTGGCTCAACACCAGTTGTATCACAATCCATAAGAAGTCCGATAGTTCCTGTAGGAGCTAAAACAGTAGCTTGTGCATTTCTAAATCCATTTTTAGTTCCACTCTCTAATGCTTTGTCCCAAGATAGCTGAGCTTCTTTTAATAAATCTTCTGGACAGATTTCTTGATTTATTGCAATCAATTCATGACTTAGTCCTTCATAGTCATTAGAGTCATAAGCTGCTTTCCTATGGTTGCCAATAACTCTAAGCATATTATCTTTGTTTTCTTCATACTTAGGAAAAGGGCCAACAACTCCAGCCATTTCAGCAGAGGTTTTATAAGATTCACCAGTTAGTATCGCTGTTAAAGCTCCTGCTATTGTTCTTCCTAAGTCTGAGTCATAAGCAATTCCTTTTCTCATTAATAAAGATCCAAGATTTGCATAACCTAACCCGAGAGTCCTATATTCATAAGAGCCTTGTGCTATTTCTTTAGAAGGAAATTGAGCCATTTCTACAGAGATTTCTAAAACTATTGTCCAGATTCTAAGTGCGTGTTTATAAGAAGAAATATCAAATTCCTTTGATTCATCATCATAAAATTTAACCAAATTAAGGCTTGCCAAGTTACAGGCTGTATTATCTAAAAATAAATATTCAGAACAAGGATTTGAAGCTCTAATTTTTCCACCGGCAGGTGATGTGTGCCACTCGTTTATTGTTGTATCATATTGAACACCTGGGTCTGCACATTTCCATGCTGCATCTGCAACTTTATTCCAAAGCTCTCTTGCTTTTATAGTTTTCATAACAGAACCGTCAGTTCTAGCTTTTAATTCCCAATCTCCATCATTTTTTAACGCATCTATGAATTCATTAGGAACTCTTACTGAGTTATTCGAATTTTGACCCGAAACTGTTGCATAAGCTTCTCCATTAAAATCTGCAGGATATCCAGCAGCAATCAGTGCTCGGGCTTTAGCTTCTTCAATAGCTTTCCATTCTATGAAATCTTCAATATCTGGATGGTCAAGGTCTAAAATAACCATTTTTGCTGCTCTTCTTGTTGTTCCGCCAGATTTAATTGCTCCGGCTGCTCTATCTCCAATTTTTAGGAAAGACATAACACCTGAAGATACTCCTCCTCCAGATAGTTTTTCTCCTTCTCCGCGTAAATTTGAAAAATTTGTACCTGTACCGGAACCAAATTTAAATAATCTTGCCTCTTTAACCCAAAGGTCCATAATTCCACCCTCATTTACAAGATCGTCTTCAATAGATTGAATAAAGCAAGCATGAGGCTGAGGCCTAGAATAGGAGTCTTTTCCTTCAGTCAACTTACCTGTTTTTGGGTTTACGTATGAAAATCCTTGAGCTGGCCCTTCTAAGCCGTACTTATAATTAAGACCAGTATTGAACCACTGAGGACTATTCGGCGCTGCCATCTGTGTTGCAAGCATATATTTAAGTTCATCTTCAAAAGCTTGAGCATCTTCTTTGCTTGCAAAATAACCTGTTTCCTCTCCCCAGTGTCTCCATGTTTCAGCCAATCTATCAAACACTTGACGAGAAGAAGTTTCAGAGCCTAATACAACATCACCATTATCATCTTTAATTGGCTTTCCGTCTTGATCAACTTGTGGAACGCCAGCTTTTCTGAAATACTTTGAGACCATAATGTCCGTTGCAACTTGAGACCATGTCGATGGAATTTCAACATCGTTCATTTCAAAAACGATTGAACCATCAGGATTAGTAATTTTAGAAGTTCTTTTTTCCCAAACTATTCCTTTATAAGGATCTCCGGACGATGTGTATTTTCTTGTGATTTTAAGCCCCGAATTTTTTGCCACTATTCCTCCTTTTATAACTAAATGTTGTATGTAACACGATTATTAATACTAAATGTAGTGTTTAGTAACTATATTACAAATAGCTTTAATTTTCAAGCTTATACAGGTAAAATTTTCGCGAGGATTAATGTTTCAGACACAATTAAGATTTGTTCAAATTATTTTAACTTTTTCAATTTTTGCCGGATTACTACTAAGAAACACTCCATTGCTCATTGCTGCTTTAGTTGGCTTAGTGCTTGTATGGCAATTAGAAATTTTAACTGGTCAACTTAGAATAGACACTAATGAATATTTATTAACGATTATTTTTATTGGCCTTACCTTCTTTCCGGTTGTATTTACTGAAGTTGAAATATTAGAGTCAGTAATAAATTTATTTTATATTATGTTGCTAGTTCTATCTTTAGTAATGGTTTTATTTCAAGATTTGAGTATTTCAAAAATTGGGAACACAGTATTCTCAACTATTTTTTCATTTACAATTGTTTCATTTATTATGTCTAAAGTTTTTTTTGAAAACTTGAACTATATAGTCTATTTATTTTTGTCATTATTTTTCTTAAAAACTATTGCGACATTTCTTAACGTTCAATTTAGTAATTTCCAATATTTCTTTAACTTCTTCGCTGTTTTAGTAGTAATGATCGGAGTAACGAGTTTTTATGATTTTCAATTTATCTATATAATTTTGGGATCTGCAAGTACAGCACTTTCTACTGTATTTGTAAATTTCCTCATTTTAAAAATAAGATATGAATTTGAACACATCTCAGAACTTACTAATGAAATATACCTCTATGATTATTTAATTGCATTCCTGTTTTCGTTATATTTTGTAGATTCACTAAATATCATTAATGGTTTATTCTAATTAAGTGGAATTAAAACAGATAAACAAATCTCCATTTACGGATAATAAATTTTTAGAACTAGTAAAAAATCTTAGTAAACAAAATAATTTTGAGGTATATAAAAAAGGCTATTTTATAGATGGTGAGGCTCTCTACAACATAGGGAATCGTGATTATGTTGATTATCGACCAAGTTTGAAATCTACTCAGAAGGAGTTGGAGAAACGTAAAATAGCTACTTTGCAATTAGACTCTTTAAGCTATGAACAAGTAAGAGTTCTCTTAAAAAATAAACAATGCAAAGAGATAATCATTAAAAAAAGTGACCGTTCAATTAGTTTGAACCTACCAACAAACTATGATTTGTATCTCAATAACCTAGGGAAAAAGAAAAGACATGAACTTAAAAGAAAAAAATCTAAATTTTCTACAGAACTTGGAGAAATAGATCTTAAAAGTAGCAATGACTTAGAAATTTTTAATAAATTTGTAGAACAACACAAGCTTTCTTATGGAGAAAAAGGAAGTTTTATGAATGAAGATGTTGAGTTATTTTTTCGTAGCTTATTAAGTATTAAAGGCTGGAAAATATACTTCATTGAAAGTCAAAACCTTTTAATTTCATCTGCTTTTGTTTATGAAAATAGAAAAGGTTGTTATCTATATAATTCAACAAAAAATAGCCAATTTGACGCTATAAATCCCGGAATAGTGCTGATTGATTTAATTATTCAAAAAATGATAAATGAGAAAAAAGAGTTTTTTGATTTCCTCAAAGGTTATGACAGATATAAATTAGATTTAGGCGGTTCAACAATTCAGCTTTATGATGCAGAAATTTTAATATGAACATATTACAAATTTCCTACCATACCTCTCCTTATTCATCGCTAGGAATAAATGATGGAGGAGGGTTGAACGTTTATGTTGAGCAAATTTCAAAACATTTATCTAGTAAACACAATGTGACAGTAGTAACAGCTGAAAAAGCTGAAAACTTTAAAAATAAAAATCTAGAGTTTTATTCTTTAAATTTATTTGAACCCGACCTTCCTATGGATGATAAAGAACTCCATTTAATTGAATTTCAGAAAAAGTTAGAAGAAACTTTTGAGCTAAATAATTTTGATGTAATCCATAGTCACTATTGGTTGTCTGGTTTAGTTGCAAAAGATATTTCAAGTAAATTTAATATACCCTTTATATTTACATCTCATAGTTTAGGAGTTTTTCTTGAAGGCTATAACAATGAACGTACAGATTGTGAAAAAATAGTCATGACCTCTTCACACTTTATAACTGCATCTACAAATTATGAAAATATTTTACTTTCAGAAAGTTACAAAATTGATAAAAAAAAGATAAAACTAATAAAGCCCGGTGTTGATGAAAGTTTATTTTCACCAGACCCAAATCTTTCAAAAGAAAATATTTTTTTATCAATAGGTAGGATACAAAAACAAAAAAGACAGTTAGAGGCTATAGAGTTTTTAAGTTCTTTTAGAGAAATTGAAAATGATTTTAAATGTTATTTTGTTGGAGGTCCTAGCGGGACTTCAGGAGATGATTATTTTGTAGAACTTAAAGAAATTGTAAAGGAGTTAGATTTAGAATCACATGTCGAATTTTTAGGAAACCTGCCTCAAAGTAAAATTAGAGAATTATTGAATAGATCAAAGTTATTAATCCACACTTCAGAGTATGAAACCTTTGGCCTTGTTGCCATAGAAGCACATTCAGTAGGCGTACCAGTAATAAGTATCAATCAAGGCTCTCTTAAAGAGATTATTGACAACAACATCAATGGTTATATTGCAGAATCTTTTAACGACCCATACTTAAATGAATTTATATTAAAAATACTCAATGATGATAAATATGCTGATTATATTTCAAAAAGCGCTATAAACAGTGCTAAAAAGTATGATTGGAAAAACACCACAAAAGAATTAATTAATCTTTACGAATCTTTAATCTAGAGAATTAAGAAATATTGACAATTCTTTTACATATCTTATTGGATCAGCATTCCAAGAAGTAACATGGCCTACATTTTCATATCTTACGTATGTTAGGTTCTCTGTTCTCATAGAGGCAATATAGTCTGACATCGCTACAGGGACCCATTCATCATCATCTCCATGAAATAATAAAACAGGGATATCGGACTCTATTACAGCTTCCCTAAAGTCCATTGCGCTAAAATCTACCCCATATCTAAGTTCAGTAACAATTTTAAAATAGCTAAATAGCTGAGTTGGTACCCATGGAAATCTTGCCGCTCCATTAACTTCTACGCTTTCCCAGAAACTTATTACTGGAGCTTCATATATTATTCCGTTTACTTTATTACTATCACCTACATTTTCAAGCCAAGAAGATGCTGGTCCACCTCCTCCGCTTGTACCCCAAAGTATTACATTATCTGTGTATTTCAAGGCTTCGTTTATTGCACCATTTATATCTTTCCACTCAGTAGTCCCATATTGAAAAATACCTGTCGGATCCTTAGGTAGACCAGGGTCATTTCTATATGAGATAATCATAGATCTATAACCTAACTCATGAAGATCTCCAGAACGCATAAGAGCAAAAACTTCTCTTGAATAATTACCTCTAAAACCGTGAATAAAAATTACTATTCCCTTTTCTCCTTCAGTTGTTAAGTAAGCTGGAAATTCTCCTAAATCTGAAGTGTAAGAAATTGTTTCATAGGCCAAGTTTGAGACTGATTCAGGTGTATACACTCCTTCTGATGCTTGACCAGACCAGCTTGAAGTTCCCATTATTCTATAAGATCCATTTTCATCTAAAGAGACCAGATTTGTTCCGCTAACCCTGTCTCCACTAACTAAAGTCCCACTTAAATTAATCAGCTCTCTTTTTACAATATTATTTTCAGAAGTAATTATTTTGCCAATTACAGCATCACCGTTTTGGCCCCTTACACCATATACACCTCTTTCTAACATTACTCCCCATAATTCTTCCTCTACATTTAGTGTTATAGTGTTTTCATCGATGGAAGAAACCAAAATTCTATCTTCTGCAGTTCCAATTTCATTTGTATCTGGAAATTCGGGATTCAAACCTCCTTCATAAATAAGACCTGAAAAATACCACCCTGCTGCGACTAGTAAAATAATTAATAATGAACCTAGACTTATTATTATTTTTTTTATCAATTTAACTCATTTGTAAAAAAGTTAATGAGTAAGTTAGAAAACTCATCAGGTTTTTCGTACATAACTCTTGTATGTCCTACATCATAACGATGGATCTCTGTTTTTATGGAGTTATCATTAGCTGCTTTAATTAAGTCATCTGTATGATGTGGTAAAACTCTATCACTTTTTAAACCATTAAAAATTAAAATAGGTTGCTTCTTGCTGGCTTCTAGAGAACCTTCAGGACTATTTTCTAATAGATTAATTCTCTCAAAAAGTAAAACATAGTGATAGAGAGGCTCAAAAAGTAAAGGAGGAAATCCTTGGTACGCCATTTCTTCCCTAACAAGAGTTTCAAAATCAAAGGGAGCATCAACTACTGCTAAAGCTTGAAAATTATTTGATTTAACTGGGGTCAAAAGCCCAACTAAGGCACCTAAGGAAGATCCATAAATTCCTATTTTCGTTGCTGGAATTTCTTTTTCATTAATTAACCAGTTTAATGAAGCAACGACATCATCAGACTCTTTTTGTCCTGCTGAATGATAGCCATCTTCACACGTACTATCACCATGATCCCTCATATCGATAGCTAAAACATTAAAGCCGTTGTTGTATAACATCCCAGCAACAAGCAACATATCTGGAGAGTACTTACTGCTTGTGAGACCATGAAGGACAATAACAGTAGGGCCTTTACTTTGGGATTCCATCCACCATGAATTTAAAATAACCTCAGTTCCCTCTACTGGAATATTTACTGTTTCATAGGTTGTAACAAAATATTTAGAAGGATCCCACGTAACATCTTTATCTGAAAGTGAAAAATTATCGGGTCTATTATCTTTGTCGCCCTCCCACACAACACAAGTCACTGAAGCTGCTTGGCTATAAACATAGTACCCGGCAAAGAAATATCCACCTACGAGAACAACTAAAACAATTGATAGTATTTTTTTCATTAACCCCCCTATATTACATTTAGAATACACAAGAAAGAAAATGGAAGTTATTGATATAACAATTTATTATGGTTCCCACTTATCTTATAATTAAATTGATGAGTAAAATTATTTCTTTTGCATCAGATTTCGGCCTAGAAGATGGTTCTGTGGGCATTGTTAAAGGGGTTATAAACAGAATTGACCCTGATTTAAGGATTAATGATATTTCACATGGGATTCCAGCCCAAAATATTAAGCAAGGAAGTTTACTTCTAATGAGAGCTATTCAATATATTCCACAAGGTGTTCTCTTAGCAGTTGTTGACCCTGGGGTAGGAACTGAGAGGAAACCAATTGCATTAGATACAGAATGGGGAGTCATGATTGGACCAGACAATGGTTTATTGAATTTGGCTTGTGCAACAGTTGGAGGAGCTCAGAGAGGATATTTATTGGAGAATGAAGACTGGATTATTCCAAGTGAAGGAAACACCTTTCATGCGCGCGATCTTTTTTCACCTTTTGCAGCTGGCTATGCTTCAGGCCAACTTTCTATTGAAGACTTTGGTTCTGAACTGGATTTATCAAATTTAAATCAATATTTAATACCTTTGACAGAAGCTACGGATAGTGAAATAAAAGGTGAAATTCTATGGGTAGATCATTATGGAAATTGTCAGACAAATGTATCGCCAGAAGAATTAAGAGAATTAAAAAAGTCTATAGGTGATGTTATCAATATAAAGATTGGAAATGATGAAATTAAAACAACATGGGTTGATAGCTACCAGGGAGAATACTTAGGTGAAGTAGGTTTAATTACAGACTCTTGGGGTATGGTCTCCCTTTTTGCTACTAATAAAAATGCATCAAGTATTTTAAATATTAAAGATGGTGCAAAAATTAACTTTTCAATTTAAATGAATCTTAAGGCAATAGAGGCTGAAACAAGGATTATTAATGCTAGTAAAACAACAAAAACTAAAGTCCATGGTCTCATTAAACCATCTTAGATAAATGAAGACCTTAAATATAGTTGTTACTGAAAACTGTGAATTGTGTGATAAAGGCATTAAGAAAATTAACTTATTGAAGTATTTTTTTAACATTGAGGAAATCAATGTTGAAGATGGATATCAAGAGTATCTATTAAGAGTTCCCGTAGTTTTATATCAAGATAAAGTGCTTGATGAGGGGATTATCCGAAAAACAAAAATTATAAAAAATTATATTTCTAGTTAAATATCCATGGGTTTAGAGGTGTCTCTAGTTTGAATTTTTTCTTCCAGATATTCAATTATTTTTCCTGCAACATCAATTTGGGAGGCAGTTTCAATACCTTCTAGCCCAGGAGAAGAGTTAACCTCTAAAACCAAAGGACCCCTTTCAGACTGGATTAAGTCAACACCTGCTACATGAAGACCTAAAACCTTAGCAGCTCTAACAGCACTCTCTTCTTCTTGGGGCGTTGTTTCATAATTTTCTGCTTTACCACCTAGATGAACATTCGATCTAAATTCACCAGGTTTTGCTGTTCTCTTCATAGAAGCAACTACTTTATCTCCAACTACAATGGCTCGTATATCTTGACCACTTGCTTCTGAAATAAACTCTTGAACTAAAATATTCGCATCTATTTTTTTCATTGTTTCTATAACACTTATTGCAGCATCCATTGTTTCTGTAAGAACAACACCTCTACCTTGTGTTCCTTCCAGTAATTTAATTACAAAAGGAGGTTCTCCCACTGTCCTTAATACAGCCTCAACATCTCTTGAGAAATGAACATATCCAGTAACTGGCATGTCTACACCAGTATTTCCAATTAGTTGGAGTGCTCTGAGTTTGTCTCTAGATCTATTAATTGAAGCAGATGAGTTTGCTGAGAGTGAGCCCATAAGCTCAAATTGTCTTACAACTGCAGCTCCATAGAATGTCCAAGAAGCAGCAATTCTTGGAATCACTGAATCAAAACTTAATTCATTGCCAGCTTGATAAATTCTTGGCTTTCCTTTTGCAATACTCATATAACATCTGAGGTAACTTACAACCTGAGCATCGTGCCCTCTTTTTTTTGCTGTTTCGAAGAGCCTTTTTGTAGAGTAAAGTCTAATATCTTGAGAAAGTATCCCTATCTTCATTTCTTACCATTTTTTTTATTTGGTTTAGTTAAAAAACTATTAGATGGTTTAACCATCCATCTTCTTCCTAATGCTTTTCTTCCAATTAACATGGTGTAATCCATTGATGCTCTATCGGCTAAAGTTAATTCAATGTTTTTTGTTATTCCATCCATTAAGAGTTCTGTTTTAATATAGGGTCTTTTTTCTACATCTCCATCAGAACTTCTGATTCTTTTATAACCAGCAAGCTTAGCTGAAGTTTTCTTTACTGTATTATTTCTTTTCATAACTTTGAAATGCACATATTCAACTTTGTTTTTTTTCTTTATTTTTATATCTGCAGCATGGATTGCTCCCACATTTGCACCTGTGTCAATTTTTGCAATTACTTGCTTAATTTTTAGATCAGGTAGGGCAACGTTCTCTTTCCAGCCTACGAACCTTTGTTTTCTTTCTTTTTTTGCCATTTACAAAACCAAATAAAACAATACAACAGCAAAAGCTATTAGTAAAAAGTGAAAATATATTACAGGTAACATAAAAAAAATATTAATTAAGTTATGTAAACAATGAAAGTGAAAATTCTTATAACCATAGAGGACATTTGACTTTTAAGACGATACTAAGATACAAAGCATGTCCAATAATGTAATTGTTTCACCACACTACCTTTCTTCTGAAGCAGGTAAAACAGTCTTTAAACTAGGAGGCAATGCAATAGATGCTGCTATTGCAGTAAATATAGTTCAAGGTGTTGTTGCACCGGAAACATGCGGAATTGGAGGCGATCTCTTTGCTCTTATTTGGATAGATGGAGAAGAAAAACCCTATTGTCTAGATTCATCTGGATATGCTGGTTCTAATGTAGGAAATATTGATTTTACAGGGTTGAAATCACTGCCCCTTAACCATGAAGCTACAGTAACTGTCCCGGGTGCTGTAAGGGGTTGGTCAGTGATGAATAAAAAATTTGGAAATCTTGATTTCGATATTTTATTTGATGAAGCTATAAAAATTTGTCATGAAGGTTTTGAAATCAGTCATGAACTGAATCAAACATTGAAATATCATCAAGAAACTCTTATTGATCAAGACTCTTCAGAAAATTTTTATATGGATGGAAACCCTGTTTCAGTGGGTGATGTTGTAAAAAGGGAAAAGCTTGGAAAAACACTTTCCCTTATTGCAAAAAATGGACCAAATACTTTTTATGAAGGAGATATTGCAGAAGCAATTTCTAAAGCTACAAAAAATATATTAACTAATGAAGATATTAAAAATTTTAAATCTAAATGGGTCTCACCATTAAGTATAGATTTATATGGTAAAACTGGTTGGGTAACGCCACCTCACACACAAAGCTACTTAACCCTTGCAACTTTAAAAGCTTATGAAATAATTACCAATTCGAGTAAAGATTTTAACCCACATGTATTAATTGAATGTTATAGATCTTTAGCTGCGGATAGAGATCACATAACTTATGATTATGGAGATAAAATAGATTCATTTATAGGGCTTGATTTTGACTATATAAAATCAAAAGCACTAGAGATTGATGTGAATCAGACATCATTGTTTAAATCTCCAGAAAATCTTGGTAGTGGAACAGCATATATGGCGGTAAAAGATGAAGGTGGTAATGCGGTTTCTTTAATACAATCTAATTTTTACGGGATAGGAAGCACAATTGGAGTATCAGATTATGGGTTCTTTCTTCATAATAGAGGTGCGGGATTTAACTTAATTGAAAATCATCCTAATAAAATTGCACCATTGAGAAAACCGTTACATACTCTCTCTCCAACTATATGGAGTAAAGACGGAAAACTAGACATGGTTATCGGAACAAGGGGAGGAAGGTATCAACCACAATTGCTAAGTCAGTTTATACTGCCATTACTTCTTGAAAGCTCTTCATTAGAACAGGTTATGAAAAAAAGTAGGTGGACAATAGATTATTTTGATGAACATACTGAATCCCATTTAATTTTTGAGCCAGGTACAGATAAGGCAATAATTAAAGATTTAGAACAAAAAGGACATAATATAAAAATTGAAAAATCTATGCAAGGAAGTTATGGACCTATTTCAGCTATTTGTAAAGACAATAATGGTCAATGGTCTGGGGTAGCTGATTCAAGAGTTGAAACATCAAAAGCAATATATTAATTAGCTATCCACCGATTTTTTTATAGTTATTTTCTTGATACTCTAAGCTATTCCAATGTTTTTCAATTATCTCGTCTAGTCCACACAGATAAAATAAAGGAAATAATAAAGCTTCAACCTGTTCAGGAGAGCCTCCTTGGAATCTATGTTTGTAATACTCGTACTCTAGGAAATAATTTAAAGTTAGACCATCATCTACATGAATAAGCATTTCATCCTCTAAAACATTACATTCTAATTTCAGTTTATTTTCCATTTGACTTTCAGAAAGATTTTCAAACTCGGTATAAATATTTTTATATTTCATTATTGTCTCAGCTTCATAATCATCGTTATAAGAAGTGCAAGAAACTAAAAGAATTATTAATAAAATATATCTTTTCATAAGGTAATTCTAACTATTTAAGAAAATATTTTATTGAACCTAATGGATCATCCTTGTAGTGTTGGTAAAAGGATATTGGAATGAAACGAATTTATACATTTGGACATGAACAAGTTGAGCGCAACTTAACTGTTGGAGATATTATTGAAAATAAAGCCAATGATGTAAAAATGACCCAAGTTACAGCACAAAATGCGCAAGAAGCTGAAATTCTCGCTGACCAAGATATAGACATGATTATTACAGGAAGTGATTGGTATGAAGATGTTAGAAGTGGAGCACCAAATACATTTATTACGGCTGCTCTTTTTGCAGGCAGATATATTACTAATGAAGAAATATTAGAGGGAGCATTTAAAGCTGCAATGGCTGGAGCTGACTCTGTACTTACACCTAGAGGAATGGATGTAGTAGAAATGTTATCAAGCCAAGGATTTGCAGTCCAAGGACATGTTGGAATGGTCCCATCTCTTTCAACACAATATGGAGGCATAAGAACTTTAGGAAAAACCGCAGAAGAAGCAATGAAAATTTTAAAAGATATGAAGAGATTGGAAGACGCAGGTGCTTTTGGTGCAGAAGTTGAGTGTGTTGCAGAAGATGCATTGGTAGAAATAAAAAAGCATACTTCTTTGGTTATAAATTCTCTTGGAGCAGGCTCAGGGGGAGATGTAATATTCTTATTTTTTGAGGATATCTGTGGAGAGACATCAGGAATGAAAACCCCCAGACATGCAAAGTCTTGGGGTGACGGTGCTTCTATAAGGAAAGAGTTAGATAAAGAACGAAGAAAGTCTATAAAAGGATTTAGGGAAGATGTTGTAAAAGGGAGTTTTCCTTCAGAAGAATATACTGTTTCAATGTTGCCAGGAGAAAAAGACAAGCTTATTGAAGAACTCGATAAAATATAATAAAGAAGAAACAATGAAAAATAATAAGGTTGTAAACATCGCAGGATATAGATTTATTGATCTACCAGATAGGGATGACTTAAGGAGTCCCTTTTTAGATCTTTGTGAAGAATTAGAACTTAAGGGTACGATTTTACTAAGTCCGAATGGAATCAATTTTGCTCTATCTGGAAGCCAAGAAAGTATTGATGCTTACTTAGAATTCTTAGAGTCCGATGATAGGTTTGTTGGAATACCTTTGAAAGTTACTTATAGCGATTATCAACCATTTAGAAGAATGCTTGTGAGACTTAAAAAAGAAATTATTTCATTAGGAATGGATAATATTAAACCTGCTGAATTTACTGGTCCAAATATAAAACCTATTGAGTTTCAAGAAATGTTAGATAATGAAGAAGAAGTAATTATTTTAGACACACGAAATGATTACGAGGTAAGAGTAGGAACTTTTAAGAATGCAATAGATCTTAAAATACCATCTTTTAGAGATTTTCCAGATGCCGTTTCCAAATTACCAGAAGACTACAAGAAAAAACAAATAGTAATGTTTTGTACGGGAGGAATTCGTTGTGAAAAAGCCTCGGCAGTAATGCTTAAGTCAGGTTTTGAGAATGTTAAACAACTACAAGGTGGGGTTTTAGAATATTTTAAAGATACAGATGCTTCGTATTGGGACGGTGAATGCTTTGTTTTTGATGATAGAGTTGCAGTTGATAAGGGATTGAATGAAACAGATTATGTAATGTGTTACTCATGCAGAGAACCTTTAACTGTTGAAGAAGTTAGATCAGCAGACTATAAAGTAGATGACCACTGCCCTTATTGTGTACAGTGACAGTAGATGACAATTTCGTTGAAACAGAGTTTCAATCACCTATAGCAATTAAAGGAAGTTGCCATGAAGATTTTCAAGAGGTTGCAGAAACCTTTGCACAAAACTTTAATAAATATGCAGAAATAGGATCATCTGTTTGTGTTGTTGTAGATGGAGAAATGAAAGTAGATTTATGGGCAGGATACAAAAACGAACAAAAAACTGATGAGTGGAACAAAGATACTCTTTCAGTTGCTTTTTCAAGCACCAAAGCAGCTCTTGCTCTTTGCGCACACTTATTAATAGATAGAGAAGAATTAGATACCAAAGCAAAGGTAACAAAATATTGGCCTGAATACGGAAAAAAAGGAAAAGAAGATACAACAGTAGAAATGATATTAAATCATTCAGCTGGCCTTCCTGCACTAAGAACTCAAGTCAAAGAAGGGGGCTTCTTTGATTGGGAATATATGGTTGGATTACTGGAGAATGAAGAGCCTTTTTGGATTCCCGGCGAAGAAACAGGTTATCACATGATGACTACAGGGTGGTTAATAGGAGAGCTTATTAGAAGGGTTTCCGGAAAATCTCTAGGTCAATTCTTCAATGATGAAGTAAGGCAACCATATAATTTAGATTATTGGATTGGTTTACCTGAGAGTCAAGATGAAAGAGTTGCTACAGTGATTCCATTTAAAGCTAGTTCTTCCGACAAACCAAGTGGTTTCGCAACAGCCTTTAGAACAAATCCAAATTCAATGCAGAAACTATCTTTAACTAACACCGGTGGATATGATTACAATGAGAAAGAAACCCACAGAGCTCAAATAGGTGGTGTTGGAGGGATTACTAATGCCCGTTCGTTAGCAGGAATGTTTACTCCTCTTGCTCAAAATAATGAAAAACTTCTCTCAAAGAGTTTGGTAAAAAGACTCAGTGAATCAAGCGTAAAATCAGGTATAGATAATATGCTTCTTTTTCCTACAAATTTTTCAGAAGGGTTTATGTTGAATATGGATAATCGAGGTAGATTTGAAGGCGAAGGAGGCTCATTTATAATTGGTCCGAACGCTTTTGGGCATGTTGGATTTGGAGGAAGTAGTGCTACTTTTGCTGATCCAGATTATAAGATATCTTTTGGTTATTTAGTGAATAAATTAGGTGGGGAGTATTTAATTAATGAAAGAGGGCAAAGCTTAATAACTGCATCCTACAATTGTATAAAATAATATAATTAAATAATGAATTCTCATACTACTTTGGCAAAATTTATTCATTGGATATTCACTTTGTTGTACGCTTACGGAATATTTAAGCAAGTAGATGATTTAAATGAGCTCGAAGATGCATCATTACTTAATTTTGAAATCTTATTTGCGACAATATTTTTAATTATTGTGTTGATTAGATATTTCTACATGAAAGATACTCCAGCTTTGTTAGGCGCTCATGAGGATGTTCCAAAAGGCCATCTTTTTATTGCAAAAACGGTTCATCGTTTAGTGTATTTTAGCTTGATAATGCTACCTACTACTGGCTTATTAATTGCTGGTCTTTTTAATTTAGGTATGGAAGGGATCGAGGTTGCCATTGCTTTACATGAGTTCTCAGCATTTCTTAGTTACACAGTTATTGCTCTACATATAGGGGCTTCCCTTTATTCGAGATTTAAAGGTGAAGGAATTTGGAATGCAATGGTACCACTTTGGAAAGAAACTGAAAAAAATGATTCAAATCTTATTATAAAACTTGAAGAGATAGAAAAAAAAGTTTATGAAAAAGTAGAAGATAAGTTTATTTAGGGATTTGATCCAACAGCTTCAGTGGTCACTTCCTCTTCAGCCTCTTCTTCTAATAATCCACAATCTTTTAGAACTTCTTCAGTTTGACCACCACCAAATACAACTCTCTCAAACACAACTACTGCATATATTTCATCCTCAGTTAACTTACCTTGGAAACCAGGCATACCTCCTATAGAGACTTTATTTTCTGCACCATATGTTGGACCAACTTCTGATTGCCATCCAGCAGAACCAAGTTCTATCCATTTAGCATGATCTGAACAGGTGGGGAAAGTAGTATATAATTCTCCACCAATAAATGCTGGACCAACTCCACCTCCACCATTTGCTCCGTGACAACCTGCACATGCAGCAGCACCGGAATATACCTGTTGTCCCAACGCAACATAGTTAACAGTGTTAGAGGAGGCAACTCCAGTTCCTTCAAAAGGACTGCCATCACAATTAACCGTCTGTTGTGATTTTCTATCTACATTTAAAATACCTTTATCACCACATTCTTGAGCAGCAGAAGTGTTTATCATTCCAATTAAAATAAATAGAGGAATAATCAAAAAGCTAAAATTCAACCAACCAGGAAGTGAAGCTTCTGCATTTAACTTGATTCCCATTGTCTTATTTATTACTGAAACTTTTTTAACCACAGTTCTAACACTTGCTTCTACAGGAGCTTCTTCAACAACTTCCTCTACAGGGGCTTCTTCAACAACTTCCTCTACTGGGGCTTCTTCAACTGGAGCCTCTACTGGGGCTTCTTCAACTGGAGCTTCAGCCGCAGGACTAGATTCGATAGCTTCACCACCAGCCCAAGATTGAAGAACTTCATCTACAGATTTTCCTGATGCTTCAGCTCTTGCTTCAGCAGAACGTTGGACTAGTTCTTCTGGAGCTTTAAGTATTTCAGCTACTTTACTTAATAATTCACTCATTAGATTCTCCTAAAGATAATAAATAAGTTATTAAGTAATCTAAATCTTGCTGATTAAGAAAATCATAATTTGGATGAGGAACATTTTCTCTTACTGATGAAGAATCTTTCAAGTACCTTGAAAGCCATTGAGGATTATTTGTTGGCTCTCTTGAGGCAGAATTTGAGAGATCTGGTCCAATCCTTATTAATCCAGTATTTAGAATGACTGCTTGTTCAGCATATCTATTCTTTAAAACTTTACCATTTTGAGAATCAGGAATTACAACTCTTACATTTTGTGTATGACATGATTGACAATTTAGCTGATTATATATTTCAGCGCCCTTTAGTTCTTCATTGCTTACTTCAATAGTATTGTTAAGCGACTCAGAAACTAAATTCTCACTTTGCTGTTTTGGAAACAAATAACCAAAAAAGTAAGTGAAGATAGCAATTGCGATTACCCCAGAAATGAAAACAAAAGAACTTTCTTTTT
>QBZE01000008.1 GCA_003282445.1 OCS155 cluster bacterium AG-333-G23 | reverse complement strand
CCCTTCCACCAGCTACCTGCTATAAATTCAAGTATTTCAGCTAATAAATCAAACATTAGAATCTTCCTCTACAAGCTCTACCGATTCGATTTCTGTTATTGGTCCACTAGATATTGCTCTAATTGTTGTGATGCTGAATAAAAATATTCCTAAAAGAAGTAATAGGGATAAAAATAAATTTATGGAATAAGGGGTGCTAATTAGTGACCAAGTAATTAAATACCCTTCTCCATATATTGTTGGATTTCCAGCATTAGCACCAGCGTTCCATGCATATCCAGAATTAATTCCGATAATGCCATTAATAAAAAGTGTTAATAAAATAACAAATCTTAGTAAAAAACTATTTGCTGTTTCCATCCTTGTATAAACAACTTCTCTACCAAATATTCTTGGAATTAGATAATAAACAAAAGGGATAGTAATTAAAACTAGACTGTAAACATACCCATATCTAATTGCCCCTTCAAAGCTCGTAACACTTAATATCGGAATGAGATTTGAAAAAGAACTTACTATTTGGAAAATATTTGTAATAAAAAATACAAGAAAAGACACATTTACAAGCTCATAAATTATTAAATTTTCACTATCTCTTGTTGATACTGTTTTTAGATAATTAACCAACAAAGATAAAAGTGGAATAGCGAGACCTAAAGAGAGATATAGAGAAACATTTTCAATCCAATTAGGTAAAACTGATCCATAGTGAAATTTATAATTAGTCCACGGTAAGAGGAAAAGATAACCCCAGAAAGTTATAGAGCTTAATGTTTTACTAAATAAAGTTGCATTGATCCCTTTTGTTATTAAGAAAAACAAAATTCCTAAATATACAAATGAAAATCCTACATATATATGAGAGGAAATATATAAAGAGTTAATAAAGAAATTATCTGCTATTACAACATAGTCACCACGATAAATAATTAGTGATAGGAAATAAAAAACCATTGAACCAATTAAAAACTGGCTACTAATAAATAAAGAAGCTTCTTTTTTAGCTAAAAGATTAAGAAAAATTAAACCTAATAGACCGAACATAATTAATGTCTTAAAAAATAATAAAAATGTTGAATTGCCCAACAACATAAGATTATTTGGGAATATAATTCCTAATAAAATGTCTACTGATTCGAAACCCACAATCCCCAAACATGATAAGAAGAATAAAGGAAATAGGATTAGTCTCCTACCTATTGATTTTGATAGCAAGTAAACAGTTGCAAACACAAAAAGAAAAACAAGTAGTAAATTGTAAGATGTTTGATTTGAAATTTTATCTAAAACACCATAATTAAAGATTCGTGTATGAGGTAGGGCATCAGAGAATAAAAAGTAAAAATCTCTTAAAAGGTTGACACTTACTGCTAAAAGAATTACTAAAGGTGTAAAAAAAACAAAAACTTTTGATAGTTCTTGTTCATTTTTAGGTAATAGTTTTATTTTCATCTATACATATATAGTAATTTACAACTTGACTTTAGTGCTGTTCAAAAAAAATAGTATATAGAATTAAGCAAAAATATAGAAAAAGTTATCTGATAAAATTTATAATATCTATTGGATTCACGATAAAATATAGGTATAAGGTTTTGAGGATAGTTTGATAAATTTTGTTTTTAATAACAGGTACAAAATAGCCCCAGCGCTCATTGTTATGGGGGTTGGCGGGATAACAATTGGTGTAATAATTGCTCATTTTGCTGGTTTTCCAAAAGGCGAAGTAATTGATTACTTTAATTGGATGCCAAGAGGTTGGCTAATGCAAACAATAGGTCAATTCCTTGCATTTAGTGCTGGTCAGTTATTTTTACTTGGTTTGGCTCTCTTAGCATGGCAAGACACACCAATGACTTGGGCTAGAGCAGCATATCTTTCTTTATTGAGTTGGATTCAACTTACTTTAATTTTTGGAGTGTTCCCTTCTGAATGGCTTAACCTATCTCAAGGACCATTAGAATGGACAAACCAAAGAGAGTTTATAAAATTCCCTCCAATATTATTTTTAGGGAACGAAATCTCATTAAGCTTAGGCGCATTAAAAGACATTATACAGGTTGGTATATCCCAAGGTTTTTTAGTTGCAGTTATAATTGGCGGTTACCTAATTCAAGATCTAAACAATGCTAAGGAAAGAGGAAAAACAAGAATTTCTGATTACGGAAAGAAAGTTCTGAAAGCAGGTGATGATGGCTAAGTCAGAAGTCTTAATTGAGATGCCAGATTTTCCAGAGAAATACAACCTTGGAATGGTTGAAGTTGAACAGGTATCTTCTAGAGTCAGGCCAAAACAATTCTTACACATTGATGAATCAGAATGTATTTTGTGTGAGGGCTGTGTAGATATATGTCCTTGGAAGTGTATTCATTATTTATCAAACGATGCAATTGAAGATTCAATAAACGTTGAATCGCCAGATGATAGTGAAGGAGCAGTTGGGTTCTTTGTTGTTGACGAAGAAGCATGTACTCGTTGCGCTCTATGTATTGACAGGTGTCCTACTGGTGTAATCTCTTTAGGTAAATTTGCTGGATCATTGGCAGATCAGGCAGTTGAGAATGGTATGTACACAGCTCCATGGGAAGAAGATTCTGGAGCAAGAGATGACAGACACGGCTATATATATGGAAGGCTTTAGAATTATATAATGCAAAAACTAAGCTTTAGAGAAAAATTGAAAGACACAGCAGTAGGTGTTGGAGATTCTTTAAAAGGAAGTGCGTTTTGGTCAAGCATATTCAGACCGGGTTCACCTTTTAGAAAAGGTTATACCGATAGTCCTAGAAACAGATCCTATGTTGTGATGAACAATGTTTTATACCATTTACATCCTGTAAAAGTAAAAAGACATGGAGTGAGACTGTCATATACCCTATGCCTAGGTGGGCTTAGTTTCTTTTTATTCATAGTTCTAACCATTACTGGAATTTGGTTAATGTTTTATTTTAGGCCGACAGGAGAACTTGCATATGTAGATATTCAAGCACTACAAACAAGTGTGGCTTTTGGATCTTTAGTTAGGAACATGCATAGATGGGGAGCACACTTAATGGTTTTGGTTGTATTTCTTCATATGTCTAGAGTGTTTTACCATGGAGCTTATAAAGCACCTCGTGAATTCAACTGGGTAATTGGTGTAATACTACTTTTTCTAACCTTATTCTTATCATTTACAGGTTATTTATTACCTTGGGATCAGTTAGCTATTTGGGCTGTGACAGTAGGTGGGAATATGGCGGGTTACACACCTGTATTTGGAGCCCAGCTCAAATTTATTTTATTTGCAGGATTAGAAGCAACGGCTGCAACACTTTTGAGATTCTATGTTTTACATGTATTATTTTTCCCATTCATAATTGTTATATTCATGGCAATTCATTTCTGGAGAGTTAGAAAAGACGGCGGAATTTCGGGACCACTCTAAAAATGGTAGACATTCCTGAACATTTATTATTAAGGTCAGCGGAAGCAAGAGCTAAAGCTCTTGGAATTTCAGTAGAACAAGCTTTGGCTGAGATGAAAGGCGAAACAGAACCAACTGTTGTTTCTAAGGAACCGGAGATAGAAGAAGCACCAGCAGCTGAAGTAAAAGAAGAAGCACCAGCAGCTGAAGTAAAAGAAGAAGCACCAGCAGCTGAAGTAAAAGCACCTGCAAAAAAAGTAGATAGTCCTGAAGAAGTAGATTTTGCTCCAGAAGTTAAGGTAACTCAGAGACTTTTAACAGTAGTAAAAGCTAAGCCAATTCAAAAATCTGTCTCTGTTCCTGTTGATAAAGTAAATACCTGGCCACATTTAATGCTTCCAGAGTTCATTGCTTTAATGGCTATGACAGCTTTTTTGATATTAATAAGTGCAATATTGCAAGCTCCACTTTTAGAAGAAGCAAACCCAAATATAACTCCTAACCCTGCAAAAGCACCTTGGTACTTTTTAGGCTTACAAGAAGCTCTCTCTTACTGGGATCCACAAATAGCAGGAGTAATGATACCTCTTGTTGTTGGAATGATTGGATTCATGGCAATACCTTATGTTGATAGGAATCCAGATAACAATCCTTCAAAAAGAAAATATGCAATATTAATGTATACTTTTTTTCTTGCAGGAGCTGGAACTTTAACAGTTATAGGTGTTTTGTTTAGAGGTCCTGGTTGGAACTGGACTTATCCATGGATTGATGGAATTTGGTTTGATGACTTATTGGATTGGGTTAATTTCCTAGGAGATGGTCACTAATGAATTTAGTTCAAGTTTCATTTATTGCAATTGGAGTTGTAGGAGTTTTAGGTGTTCTAGGAATGGTTGCGATTGTCTCAGGACGTACTCCAAGAAGTTTTAATTGGAGAAAAAATGTAGATAAAAAAGCTTTAAAAGTTGATAAATCAAAGACAAGCTTTCTTGCACCTGAAGAACCTGAAAGTGTAGAAGAAGTAAATATAACAGAAGATGTAGATGAAGGAACTGATGCTGAAAGCACTGAAGAGACAGATGGTTCAATCAAGATTGAAGAAAAAGTTATTTATGAAGAAATTTCAGAAGAAGAAGCAGGAATCACGAGAAGACAATTTTTAACAAAAGCTTTGAGAATATCATTCGGAGCTTTTGCTGGAATCCAGGTAATTTCGTGGCTTGGATTTATGTGGCCAAAAGTTTCAGGAGGTTTTGGGTCTAAAATAGATGCAGGAAAAGTAGAAGACCTTAAAAAACAAATAACTCAAGGTGATGGTTCTGTAATTCCAGCATTCATCCCTGAAGCTCGAGCTTATGTTCTACCTTTTGATTCGTCTGAGGTTGGTGCTTCACAGTTTTCAGATGGATCAACAATTGCAGATGGTTTAGTTGCGATTTATCAGAGATGTGTTCATTTAGGATGCAGGGTTCCCTGGTGTAACTCTTCTCAAGGTTTCGAATGTCCATGTCATGGTTCAAAATATAATATGGTTGGTGAATATTATGCAGGTCCAGCTCCTAGAAATCTTGATAGATTTGTAGTTAGCGTAAATACTGCAGGAAAATTTATTATTGACACAGGTACAATTATTGAATCTCCAAGAGCGGGAGGTCTTTCTGTAAAATATCCACAGGGACTTTCTTGTATTGCATTAACAACAACTGATGAATAGTTCTTTATTCATAACGCTAATAGCCCTCGCCATAATTGGTGCCTTAGCTTATTTTGCAGCTATTGGGTTTAGAGGTTCTGGAAGGACTAAAGATGTTCCCCCTAATTTAGATAAATACCATTCAGATGACGAACTTGAAACTAATCATTTAGATAGAACTTTATCAGTAGCTGTATTAGTAGCTTCTCTCCTTACAGTAATGATTCCTCTATATTACTTAGGTGAACAGAACAGACAGGAAGAATTTGTTGAATATTTTGATGAAGTTTCTGTTGTAAGAGGAGAAAATCTTTATGAGGAATTTGGATGTGGAAATTGTCATGGAGTTGACGGTTCAGGAGGTGCCGCATCTTATGTTGAAAAAAGAAGTGGTGTAAGTGTTACTTGGGCTGCTCCTGCAATAAATAATGTTTTTTATAGATATGATTCAGAAGAAATTAGATATTGGTTAATTTATGGTAGAGCAAACTCTCCAATGCCTGCATGGGGTCTTGAAGGCGGAGGACCAATGAATGATGGTCAATTAGATGATTTAATTGATTACCTTAGATATTTTCAGATTTCACAACAAGAAGAACTTCAAAATATTGAGGCAAATATAAATTCAGCACTTCTAAGAATAGATAACTCATCATTACAAGTTGAAAGTGAAATTGTAAGACAGGTTGAATTAATAGATGCAATAAACATTGCTCCTACACAACTGCCTATCGTTGAAGAAGCTGTGAGCGTTATTTCAGCATTAATTGAAAAAGAAAATGGAATTGATTCTGATGAGGATGGTTTGTTTGACTCTGTGGAAATAGAGATTTCAGCTTACAGTGCTACAATTTCTGAGGCATTAGGAACACAGGTTTTGAACTTAAACCCTGAAGAAGAAGAGTCAATACCTGGAAGAAAAGATCTAAGTATTGTTAGAGGCTATCTTTCTCAACTCCAATCATCAGAAATTAATCTTGGAATATTAGTTGAAGGCAAAGAAAAGTTTTTAGATGAAGCTACTAGTGGATTAGCCTTCCTTGAAGAAGCATTAGAAAATGAATTATGGGTTGTTGATTTCCAAGAAATTGCTGAGAGAACTTATGAAGGAGATTATGACAAAGCAGTTAGAGCAGTTGGAATATTTAATGCCTATTGTGCTAGATGTCATACTGCTGGTTATTCAGCAGGAGCTGCGTATACGAAGAAAATAGCTTCCGGAGGTTTAGGCCCTGCATTAAGGTCTGGTAGAGCAAATATACAATTTAAAGCCAGGGAAGATATGGTTGATTTTATTATTAAAGGATCAGAAAACGGAAAAGGTTATGGTGTTAATGGTGTTGGTGGAGGAAAAATGCCTGGATTCGGAGCTGTTCTTCCTGAATCTGATATAGGATTAGTTATAGATTACCTGAGAGGGATGATGCCTGATGCGTGAAATAATGAGATCGCTTCTTTCAGCGAACTTAATGATTACTGGAATTCTTCTGTTTATTGGATCAATTATTACCTTCTATGGAACAACTTTTATGCTTAACGCAACAAATCTTGGGAAAAGGTTAGCATTCCTTGTTGTTGGTGCCGGTACATTTGGGTGGGCAATGATTAACTCTTTTCTATTCATTTTATATGCACCGAGAGGTCCAAAACCTGCTGAAATAGATGGATTGAATGCTTTAGAGATAAGAATTTTACCTTTAACATTTTTTGTTGCTTCTACAATATTATTTGTAATGTTTGTTCTTGCATTAAATCGTTATGAACAAGAAAAAGAAGATTCTGAAGATTCTCAGTCCTAATTTTAATTAGACCTAATAACAAATAAGTAATACAATATATATTATGGAAGGTATTTTTACTTTAGTTAGAACTGTTTTAACAGTTGCTATATTGCTAACAATTGTTTTTAGGATATTTAGAATTCTTCGTCCCTTTGAGAGAGGCCTAGTTGAAAGGTTTGGAAAATATAACAGAGAAGCTTCCCCAGGTTTAAATATTGTTATACCGGGAATTGAGAAATTAATAATTGTTGACATGAGAGAAGCAGTTATAGATGTTCCTCCTCAAGAAGTTATTACAAAAGATAACGTAACAATTACTGTTGATGCTGTAATTTATTATGAACCAACTGATCCTAAAAGTTTGGTTTATAACGTAGAAGATTTTATAACAGCTGCTACTAAATTAGCTCAAACAAACCTAAGAAACGTTGTTGGAGATCTTGAATTAGATGCTGCTTTAACTTCTAGGGAAACTATCAACACATCTCTTAAATTAATTCTTGATGAAGCTACAGATAAGTGGGGAACAAGTGTTGTAAGGGTCGAGATTCAAAGAATTGATCCACCACAAGATGTACAAGATGCAATGAACAAAGTTATGAAAGCTGAACGTGATAGAAGAGCTGCCGTAACAGAAGCAGAAGGTGAAAAGAGAGCAGCCATTCTTACAGCAGAGGGTGAGAGACAATCTCAAATATTAAGTGCTGAAGGTGAAGCAGAAGCTCTTAAGGCAATAGCTGATGCGCAAAAGTATGAAAAAGTAGCTGTTGCTGAAGGTGAAGCAGAAGCAATAGAGAAAGTTTACGCAGCGATTCATGAAGGCGATCCAACAAATGATTTAATTGCAATTAAATATTTAGAATCACTTGAAAAAGTTGCAAATGGAAAAGCAACAAAAATATTTTTACCAGCAGATTTATCTGCAACATTAGGAAGTATTGGGGCTATCTCAGAACTTTTTAAAGATGAAGATACAAAGCCATCAAAAAAATCTACTAAAAAATAAATAAGAACCAATAGTTATTAAAGAAATCCCGCATATTCTATTTATTAAATTTTTAGTTTTTTCAGAAGAGTTGTAAAAAAAGTAACTACTCATAAATGCATAAGCTATGTCAGCAACAAGGTTTATTACTACTGTAAGTAGTCCTAAAAAAAGTAAATTTAAAAAATTATTATTTTCAGTTGTTATAAATATTGGTAAGACTGTTAAAAATAAAACCCACATTTTTGGATTCATTAAGTTAACTTTAAATCCAGCTATAACTGCATTTTCTTTTAAGCTTTCTTGAGATTCTTTTGACTCACTTCTTAGAGTTTGAATTCCTTTAAATAAAATATAAATTGAACCAACAAAATAAATAACGGTAGTCATTATTGGAATAATTGAAAAAACATAACTTACCACTAAAGAAGATGTAATTGCCATTACTATTGCTCCAAATGCAGCTCCTATTCCAATTTCTATACCTTTTTTCCTACCATTTTTCACAGATTCATTTGCAACTAAAGCTATGATCAGTCCTGGAGTTAATGCAAAACTTAATTGAACTATTACAAATTGAACAATTACTGAAGAATCTATCATTTGTTTTTATTCATTGAGATTTTGATTTAATTAATTCTGGAATGCCCTGAGTTAATTTAACATCAATACTTTTGTACTCTTTAGCTATTTGATCAGAAACAATCAGCAATAACTCTAGATATGATTCTTTTCTTCCCTCGTTTGAACCAAATGAGTTAGGAGCTTTCTGATATTCATTTTTAATTTGTTCAAAGATTTCTTTACTTTCATTTTCATTAAAATTTTCATCTATTTTTTTATTTGAAATAATTTCAAAATTTTTTCTGTGTCTTCGTGGTAATTTAAAATTCATATTTATATATTAACTAATCAACAATCTTCTTTTGTAAAGATACCTCATAATCTTCTGAATATTTAACAGTATCAATTTCAATAAATCCAAAATTCTTATGAAAGTTAAATGAAGGTGTATTCACAGAAGGTAGTAAATTTATTTCAGCTGTTAAATTTTCTATAGAATTATTCTTCGAAAAATCAATAATTTTAGAGTAAAGCCCACTTGCTAATTTATTATTTCTAAATTTGGAATCGATGGCAATTCGATCAATATATAGAAAGTTCTTTACTCTTTTACTAATTTCTTTAAAATTTTTATGCTCTATTTCTTTCATGTATGAAATAGTTTTTTCGCTATCTTGGAAACAAACTACAAATCCAACAACTTTATTTTCAAAAATAACACATTCGTTGTAGTCAGAATTTTCAATTGAATTCGTTAAGCCCTCTAATGATCTGGAACCTACTTCTGGTACATTATCTTGATTAATTTCATGACACTCTTCAAGAAAATTATCAACTATAGGAGAATATTCGTAATTGTTCATTTATAAAAAATATACATTTAATAGATAAAATTGTAAACTATGAATTATGGCAAATCACTCCGTTCTAATGAGTTCACCAGAATATTTTAAAGTTGAGTATTCGATTAATCCATGGATGGTTGCTGGTGTTGAAGTAGATTTAGATTTAGCCAAAAAGCAGTGGAATAATTTAAAAGAAAGCATTGAATCAGCAGGCGCCACTGTTGAGGTAGTTCCTCCAAATGAACAATTACCAGACCTTGTTTTCACTGCTAATTCAGGAATTATAAATGGCAAGGATGTCTTAATAGCTAATTTTAAATATGAAGAAAGAAGGGGAGAGGAAGAAGTTTTTGCAAATTGGTTTAATGAAAATGGTTACAATGTTGCTCGAATCCCATCAGAATATAAATTTGAAGGAAGAGGAGACGCATTTGTTTACGGAGAGTATCTTATTGGGGCATATGGAATAAGAAGTGATAAAGAGGCTTTAATGTATATAGCTGATGAATTTAATTTAACTCCTATAATTGTTGAGTTAGTAAATGAAAAATTTTATCATTTAGATACTTGTTTTCAGAAACTCCCAACTGAAAGTAATGATGCAATATTTTATCCCCAGGCATTTAAAGATGAATCATTATCTCAATTTTCTCAATTTTTCAATTTAATTCCTGTCTCTGAAGGTGATGCAAATAAGCTAGCTTGTAATGCAGTAGTTGTTCAGGACACCGTAATACTTCCATCAGATGGAATTGAGGTAGCGAATAAAATCTCAGACTTAGGTGCAAAAGTAGTAGTTGCAGAGGTTTCAGAATTTATAAAATCAGGCGGGGCATGCCAATGTTTAGTTATTGCTTTAAATTAGTTTTATGAAGTTATTTAAAGCCATTTTGTGGCCAATCAGAAAGGTAATATTTTTTCCATTAAAAATATTGCTTTATACAACATTAATTTTTATATTTCTTATTTTATTTTTTCAATATAGACAAAATTATGATGTTGACGTCAGTCCTCTTACAGTAAATGAATATGAGAATTGTATCGCAGTTATTGAAGACTATGACGTTACAATCTCACTTCTATCAGAATATGTTTCTAATTTAGATAGTCAGCAGCAATCGTTTTTATATGATAATCTTCCAGATCCTTTAAGTGTTTTAACCAAGCCTCAAGAGGTAACCAAAGATGATTTTCAAAATGTAAGGACATTTTTAAAATATTATTTACAAGCTGGTCGATTCCCTGGAATTGGCGGCAAGGCTCTATCTCCTCAAGCTTCTAGTTTGTGCAGGGGTGGATTAAATTAAATCTTCTATTTTGCCCTGAGTAAGCTCAACGAGTGATTCAGGTTTGAGAAAAAACTTAGAGACTCTATTTCCGGCTCCAATAAATATTTTTTCTCTAGTCAAAACTTGCTTATCTATAAATATTTTTATTTCTGGAACTAAACCTAAAGGACTTATCCCTCCATAAATCTGGCTTGTTATCTCTTCAGCTTCTTCTTTAGAAGCAAAGCTAACTTTCCTTGCCCCCATTAATGATTTTGCTTTATGGTTAACATCTAATCTGGTTGAACCTAATACGCAGAATAATGTATAGAATTCTTCTGGCTTTTTTGATTTAATTAAAATTGCATTACAGGAATCTTCAATTTTGTATCCATAATGATCACAGAAACTCTGTGTGTCTGAGAATTCATCCTCGCACTCAAAAACTTCGAGCTTGTCTAAGTTAGTGTTATATATTTCTTCAACTGTTTTATGGAGTTCAGCCATAAACATAATGATATCTTTAAAATTATAAGTTACAATCTCTGTATGGACTTTGAGACAATAATCGAACCTTTCAAAATAAAATCTGTCGAGTCTTTACCTATCACCACTCCTGAAGAGAGAAAAGAATATCTTGCAAGAGAACATTCAAATGTATTTGGTCTTAAATCACAAGAGGTAACAATCGATTTACTAACTGATTCAGGTACAGGCTCAATGTCCTCTGAACAATGGGCTTCATTAATGAGAGGAGACGAATCATATGCAGGTTCGAAATCATGGCAAAGATTTGAAGAGGTTGTTAGAGACCTAACTGGGTATAAACATATAATTCCGACACATCAAGGAAGAGCCAGTGAAAGAATACTTGCTTCTATATGTGTAAAGAGTGGAGATATTATTCCTAGCAATAGCCATTTTGATACTACTCGAGCTAATTTTGAATTTGCTGAATCAACGCCAATTGACTTACTTTGTAAAGAAGGGCTCAGCTTGTTAGACCCTTCAGATTTTAAGGGTAATGTTGACCTAGAAAAATTAGAGGAACTTCTTAAAAGTGAAGATGGTTCAAAAGTTCCATTTGTTCTCATGACCATAACAAACAATACCGGCGGAGGACAGCCTGTATCAATGGAGAATTTAAAAGCAGTAAAAGCATTATGTAAGAAATATAAGAAAATGTTTTTACTTGATGCCTGTAGATTTGCTGAAAATGCATGGTTTGTCTCACAAAGAGAAGATAGTTATAAAGGTAAAAAAGTTAGAGACATTGCTAAGGAAGCCTTTAGGCTTGCGGATGGTTGTTCAATAAGTTTGAAGAAAGATGGTTTTGGAAATATTGGTGGCTTACTTGCTTTAAATGATGATCAGTTAGCAGAGGATGCTAAGAATTTGTTAATTTTAACAGAAGGCTTTCCAACTTATGGAGGACTAGCAGGAAGAGACCTAGACGCATTAGCACAAGGATTAATTGAGATTACAGATGAAAACTACCTCCAATACAGGGCAAGGTCAATAGCTTATCTAGGAGAAAAGGCTATCAGCTATGGTTTACCAATAGTTCAACCTGCAGGAGGTCATGCTTTATATATAGATGCAAAAACATTTTTACCTGATATTCCTCCTCATCAATATCCAGGACAAGCTGTCGTTTGTGAACTATATCTTCTTGGAGGTATTAGAACTGCAGAATTAGGGACGTTTGCTTTTGGAGTTGCTGGTGAAAATGGTGAAAATGATACTCCAGCTACTCATGAATTAGTAAGACTTGCCGCACCAAGAAGAACTTATACCCAAAGTCATTTTGATTATGTAGCTGAAGTATTAGAAAAACTTGTTGAAAATAAAGATAAGTTAAAAGGGTATGAGATTACCGAACAATCAAGATTCTTAAGACATTTCACAGCAAAGCTTAAACCTTTAAGCTAGATTTTATGGAGTTCCTTTATAATTTCCATCAGGAATATTTGTCGGTAAATTAAATCCATAATTATTTATTAATTCGAACCCTAAGACATCTTTTTGTTCAAGTTCTTCTTTAGTGCAAATAAACCATTCACTTTTACTTTTTTCACATTTGTTCGTTATGGATGGGTCTAAGGCACCAATATTACTCATCAGAAGCCAGTATAAATACTCAATACTCTGACATCCATATCCACAACTTTTATCGACATATGTATACCAGGCATTGTCCGGATACTGGTCAGGTGTGTCTTCAAACCACCCGCCACGAGCAGCATCCATGGCAGTCGTTAGTTTAGAACTTAGTTCTCCTTTACCACCTATCAAGTCTTTATTTTCTATACCAGACCAAGGCCACCAATCACCGTTCGCAAAATATTCTGGGTATGCTCTATACCACCCCCACGTAACAGTATGGAAAATTTCCTCTAAATTAGCGTCCCACTCTCCATCACCACCATTCATAAAAGAATTGTCGTTCGCAATACCACCAAAAACATAGCTGTCTCCTCCATTACCATTAATATCTTCAATAAACATATATGCACCAATATTTACATTTGAACACTTTTGACGGATTTCACTTACAGTTAAACCATCAGCTCCGCCATCTATTGGCCATACAGGCATAATATAATTATTTTCAACCAGTTGCCATAATACGTTTGGATCATCTGCAAATCCATCTTCGTCATTATCAAGGTATTGCGCCAACACATTTGCAGTATGAAGAACTTTTTCTAACGGCGACTCCTTAGCGGCAATCACATACATTCCAAATACATCTATAAACATAGTTGCACCAACGGTGTTCAGGCATTCTACTTTAGGATGTTTATCAAGAATTTCAAAAGCTGACTTATCTAAAACTACAGTGGTCGTTGTTGTATCCGCAACTGTAGTGGTCGTTGTTGTATCCGCCTCGATATTAGAAGGTGCTTCTTCAGTTTCTTCAACTACTTCTACAGATTGCCAAACTATATCTAAGCATTCCTCTTGTAAAACATCATATCTTTCAACATCAAAGGGTTCATCGAATATTAAATGTACCCTATCGCCCCTTAGTTCAATTGTCGGAATATTTTCCCATCCTTTAGAAACTAAACAATCTACTAAAGAAACACCATTAACTTCTTGCGCAGGGTAATCAAGTTCAGCTGTTCCCTCCTCAGATCCACAGGAAATTAGAAAGATTGTTAATAAAATAAGTACTTTTTTCATATTTAAAATAACTCTTTACCCATTTCCTCTTCAAGTAAGAAGCTATCTTGCATATTTAAACTTCGAACCCTATCAATGTTTTTCATTAATACTTCTACACTCTCTGGAGTGCTGCTTATTATTTTATCAATATACTTCTGAAGAGTATCTTCCATTTCATCTGTTTTAAAAAAATCATTAACAACTCCAAGATTTTTTAATTCTTCTACGTCTAGGTTGGCTGAATTAAATAATATCTCTAATGCTTTAGGTCTTGATACCTCGTGACCAATTCTAGAAACTCCTCCAGCTATAGGAAGCAGACCTATACCAGTTTCAGGGAAGCCTACAACAGTGTTCTCTTCAACCAATCTAAAATCACAACAAAGTAAGAGTTCAAACCCACCAGCAAGGCAGTATCCACTAGCTACACCAATTAAAGGTTTCGTTCTTACCTTATCTTTTCTCCATGCTTTTAAAAGAAAATCTTTACTTAGTAGTTGTTTCTCGTAATCATTATTCGGTTCAATCTCACCTTTTAATAAAGGAATTAATTCTTTTAAATCGGCTCCAGCTGAGAAAATACTTGAGTCTGCACTTTTTAAAACGGCAACTCTTATTTCATTTTCATTATCAATTACATCCCAAGCATTACAAAGCTCTAAAGCAAACTGTGGATTAATTGCATTTTTTTTATCGAGTCTGTTCATCGTTACAGTACAAACACCAGAGTCGATATCAATATTTATAAATTCTGACTTATTCTTCATCTTGTAATTTTTGTTCTTTTATAGGACTCAAGCCCGTTTCAATTTTTTGTTTATATGCTTTATCAAATGATTCAAGCTGCCAACCATCCATTCTGCTTCTGCCTTTTTCTATAGTTTCTAATTTTTCTTTATCGGTTAGAGATGACCATTTTGCTATCTCATTAGTAGTTCTTGCACACCCATAACATAAGTCACTAGTTGGATCAGTCACACAGACACTTATACAGGGGGAAGTAATACTCATAAATTATATTGTAATTTGATTTACTAGCTTTTTAGTGGCTGATATTAATTCTTTTTTTGGTTCTACTAAACCTGCTTCTCCACATTCAAAGATATCTTCAAATATTTTTCGATCCTCATAGTCATACACCCCTCCAAGGAAATAGGAGATTCCTTTATTTTTATTTAATATTTGACCCATAACCTTTCCTTCCAATGATGACTTATCAAATTTACCTTCACAAAGTATTGAAACATCAAAAGAATTTATTTTCGATTCAAGTCCAGATTTATCAAAAAAATATTCCGCACCTGATACTAAATTACATCCCAATATTTCAGAAAGTGCAAAAGCAAGACCACCAGCTGCACCAGTTCCTTCCTTTGTTGCATCAGGTTTTTCTTTAAAATTACTAGATATCAGATCAATGATTCTCTCAATGTTTAGGGCGATATTATCTATACTTTCTTTATCTAAACCTTTTTGAGGTCCAAAAACTTCAATTGCAGACCTTTTTCCTACTAGTGGTACGAATGTATCAACTAGTATTTTTTTATTTAATTTCTCAAACTTATCATTGATTTCAACGCTTGTTACCTTTTCAAAGTTGCATGGTTTAGGGTCAATTATTTCTTTGCCTGCGAAGAAATCAAGACCCATTTTGCTCAAAAGTCCAAAACCTCCATCATTTGTCCTCGAACCACCTAATCCTATTACATCACTAAATTCAATAATTTCTGATAAGCAAGCAGTATTTAAATCAGTAGTGTCAACATTTGTATTATTTATCCCGATTAATAAAGAAGATTCAACAAAAATATCTCCCGAGATATTTAGAACTTCGATTTGTTTTTCAACACCCACAAGATCTTTGACATTGATAGTTTCTTGAACTTCAATTCCATGCTCTTTAAAGATTGTCGAAGAGTCTTCACCCCCATCAGTTACTGGAAAATAAGAGGCTTTAATTGAGTTGTTTTCAAATAATTCTTTTACAATCTCTATGACTTCAGAAGCGGAAAGAGTTCCTGAAAATTTATCACTGTATACAGCAATATTCATTTATATCTGTTTAAAAAGATATTGATCGAAAACGCCCATTTTTTCTTCCCAGCTATCTTCATAGAAATAATTTACTGAAGCTGCAACAGAAGATAGAAGGGCATTGCCATCTTGTGGTGTAAAGCAATATCCAGTCAGGTTATTATCTTTAACGTGAAGAGAGTCAACTGCAACAATTCCATGAGACAGAAGCCTTCCGTGGTATCCATGATCTCTACCAAATGAAAACACTTTGTTTGAAGAAAGTTTTTCAGTAGACATTAAATACTCACTATTTTCAAGGTCGGAGATGGCAGCATCCAGTTTTAAAGAATTCTCAAATGCTAAATTAAACCAGAGAGTATGCATGTATTGAGTTGGGAGTTTAATTGCTGAGGAAAAAAGATTTAATTTTACTCCTTCTTGATCAAATAATTCGTAAACATCTCGTGCATGATGAGTTCCAAATTCTTGATTGTCATGCTTAGTAATAGTTGGAGAAGGAGAGAAAGAGTCATTCTGAGATACATCATTTGCTCTTCTTAAACATACAAATCTTCCTTCATTTAGTTCTCTATTTGCATCAAGTGAAAAGCTTTTCACTATTGATGCAATATTATGTGTATTGCAAGATGCTATTAAATATTTATTTTCATCAATGTTTAATTGATCATTATTTATTCCCCATGCAAAAAAAGGACCAAATCCATGTTCAGACCCTTGAGCCATAAATCGTTTCTTTTGGTCTAGTTTCGAATAAATATCATCCCAGTTGGAATTTCCACTTGGTGTACAATCTATAATTACATCACAATCTTCATAAGCACTTTCAACATCATCAGTTTCGAAACCAAAATTTTTAAACTCATTTAAAACATCACTTGTAGAAACTAATTTGGATCCTTTTCTTATTAAAGCCTCAACCTTTCCTTTTTCATCTGACAAAGGGGTTCTCTTAAAGAAATAAACATTATCAATACCTAGAGATTCTTTATGTTGGGCTAGCAAGCCTATTAATGGCTCACCAATTGTGCCTGTTCCGACAACCAAAACGTTTTTCATATTCTTACTCACTATCCTAGAATAGAAATAATGGCTATGAGTAATAAACTGATATTTCAATTTTCCAATAAAAAAACAGATGGCGATCAAGCTATGTCAGACCTGCTCGGTAGCAAAGGAGCAAACTTAGCCGAGATGAGCAAAATTGGAATCAATGTTCCAGCAGGTTTTACTATTACGACAGAAGTCTGTAATTACTTTATAGAAAATAAAGAGATGCCGAAAAATTTTGATAAAGAGCTTGAGGCTTCTTTAAAAAAACTTGAAGAGTATTCAGGAAGGAAATTTGGAATTTCAGACAATCCATTATTACTTTCTGTTAGATCAGGTGGCAAAATTTCAATGCCGGGCATGATGGATTCTATATTAAATATTGGATTAAATGATGAAAACGTAGAGCATCTTTCAGAGGTCTTTAATGATGAAAAATTTGCTCTTGATTCATATCGAAGACTTATTCAAATGTATGGCAATGTTGTCTTAGGCATAGAACACACTAGGTTTGAAGCTGTTTTAAATAACAAGAAAAGGATTGATAATATTGACTCAGATAGTGATTTCAATCCACAACAACTTAAGTGGATAATAGATGCTTATAAAAATACAGTAGAGAGATTTTCAAATTCACCTTTTCCACAAGACCCGCATGAACAATTAACTGGCTCTATAGAGGCTGTGTTTAAAAGCTGGTTAAACAAAAGAGCAGCTACATATAGAAAGATTAATAATATACCCGACACACTTGGAACTGGAGCAACAATTCAAACTATGGTATTTGGGAATTTAAATGAAAAGTCTGGTACAGGAGTTGCCTTTACTAGGTTTCCTTCAACAGGAAAAAATGAGTTATATGGTGAATATCTTATGAATGCTCAAGGTGAGGATGTAGTTGCAGGCTTGAGAACACCATTTCCTATTGGTAAACACGAAAAGAACAAAGAACTTTCTTTAGAAGAAGAAAATCCTAAATTATTTAAAGATATAAAAGATATAGCAAATAAATTAGAAAATCATTATAAGGAAGTTCAGGATATTGAATTTACTATTGAAAATGATATTCTCTATCTTCTTCAAACAAGAAAAGCAAAACGAACAGCACAAGCAAGTGTCAAAATAGCAGTAGATATGCATAAAGAAAAGAAAGTTACTAAAAAAGAAGCCTTAAATATGGTCGATGCTGATAGTATTACGGCTATTTTACATCCACAATTTATTGGCGAACAGAAAAAGAAAATTTTTGGAAAAGGACTCAATGCTTCACCTGGCGCAGCTTTTGGTGAAATTGTATTTGATGCGGATAAAGCAGAAGAAGAAGCCAACAAAGGAAGAAATGTGATTTTGGTAAGAGACGAAACCAGTCCAGAGGATATTCATGGCATGTTCTCTTCTGTTGCAATCTTGACTACTAAAGGAGGGATGACAAGTCATGCTGCAGTGGTTGCAAGAGGCATGGGTAAGCCATGTATTGTTGGAGCAGAGACTTTATCAATAAACTATTCTGAAAAAACCATTTCAAGCAAAGAAAAAACATTAGAAGAAGGAGATTTAATATCATTAGATGGCTCAGCGGGAGAAATATACATAGGGGAACTTAAACTTGAGCCACCTACATTATCTGAAGAGTTCAACACTTTAATGGATTGGTGTAATGAATTCAAAAGACTTGAAATTAGAGCAAATGCGGAGACAACTATTGATACAGCCAAAGCACTTGAATTTGGAGCAGAAGGCATTGGTCTGTGTAGGACAGAACATATGTTTTTTGAAGGAGAAAGAATCCTTCCTATGAGAGAAATGATAATGTCTGACAGTAAACAAGGAAGAAAAAGAGCATTAAAAAAATTAATAAACTATCAAATATCTGATTTTGAGTCTCTTTTCAAATTACTTAATGAAAAACCAATAACAGTGAGATTGTTAGATCCTCCAATGCATGAATTTCTTCCTAAGAGTGATTTAGAGATTTCGCAGCTTGCAAATGAGATAGGAGTATCACCAATGCATGTTAACGAGATTCTTATGAGACTTTCAGAAAGTAACCCTATGTTAGGACATAGGGGAGTCAGGCTAGGTTTAAGTTATCCAGAAATTTATGAGATGCAAGTAGAGGCAATATTTAGGGCAGTTCATTTAGTTTTTGAAAATGATAATTTTAAAGTCACTCCAGAAGTAATGATACCTTTAGTGATGAACAGTAATGAGTTATCTGAAATGAAAGACATTCTGAAAAAGAAGATTAAAAAAATTGAGAAAGAACTGAATTATAACTTTGACTACACCATAGGAACTATGATTGAACTACCAAGTGCTGCTCTTAGTTCTTCAGAAATTGCAAAAGATGCTGATTTCTTTTCATTTGGAACAAATGATTTAACTCAAACTACTTTGGGTCTTTCAAGAGATGATGCTTCAAAGTTTTTAGGTGAATATGTTGAAAAGCAAATTTTTGATATAGATCCATTTGTTTCCATAGATCCATCAACCGTTGGTCGACTTGTAGAACTCTCTTCTAATGATGGAAAGAAAGCTAATAAGTCATTAAAGATAGGTGTATGTGGTGAGCATGCAGGTGATCCAAGTTCTATTTTTTACTTAAATACTTTAAATATTGACTATATTTCATGTTCGCCATTTAGGATTCCTGCAGCTAGATTGGCAGCAGCTCAATCTGAAACTAAATAACTTAAATTATTAAGTAATCGACAAAAACAATTTACTACTATTTAGATTAAATATGGAAGAAATAGTATTTAATCCTTCTGAGAAACCAACTGTTGGTGTAGAGATTGAGGCGCAGTTAGTTGACAAAGACTCAGGAAATTTAGTAAATATTGCAGAAGGAATCATTAATACTTATGACAACGACGAAAGAGTAAAACATGAACTCTATCTTTCGACGGTTGAGGTAACAAGTTCACCTTTATTAGACACTAACGAGACTTATAAAGAATTGGCTTCGATACTAAGTAAGGTGTTAGAAATTGCTAGTGAAAATAATGCCGGATTGATTTCTACGGGAGCACATCCTTTTGCTATGTATGAAGACCAAGTGATAACAGATGTAAATCCAAGGTATCAAGAATTTGCAGATAAATATGGTTGGGCAGTTCGTAGGTTGTTGACCTTTGGAATGCATGTTCATGTTGGGATGGACTCAAAAGAGAAAGCTATAGCTGTTCATGATGAGATAAGGAAATATCTACCATTGATCTTGGCTTTAAGCGCATCCTCACCTTTTTGGAGAGGAAGAGACACAGAACTTTATTGCGCAAGATTAAGTGTTTTTCAGGGACTACCAAACACTGGACTCCCAGAACCTTATCATGAATGGTCTCAATATGAACAATCTCTTCAAACGCTTGTTAAAGCTGGTGTGATAAAACCAGATGTAGGATATAGGCAAGTATGGAAAGATGTAAGAATTCATCCAGAGTATGGAACAGTGGAAACTAGGATTGCTGACTCCATGCCTTCTTTAATTGAAACTGTAGCTGTTTCTACATTAGTACAAGCTCTTGCAATCAAAATTGGGAAAGACTGGGAAGAGGGAGCATTAAAGGAACCAGATCCTAATTGGTTGATTGAAAGAAATAGATGGGCTGCTATCAAAGAGGGATTAAATGCAGATTTTATTAGTGGGATTGATGGCAGTACAAAGCCCATTTCAGAAGTGATTAAAGACTTAGTAACCGAACTTGAAAGTATTGCCGAGGAATTAGGAAGTTTGAACAGGTTAAAGCAAGTAAACAATATTTTACATGTAATTCCAGTTGTAGATTACATGAGAGACATTCATAAGCAAGCTTCATTAGTTGAATTAGTTAAAGAGTTGCAAAAAAAACTCCTAGATTCATTAAGTGAAGATAATTAATCGGATATAATTGCATTTATGAATTACAAATTAATAAATAAGATTGATCCAATGCTTTATCTAGGATTGGTTTTACTTACGATTATTATGCCAGAGGTCATTTATCGTCTTTACTTGTTAGATTTTTCTGCCGTTTTAGCAGATAACCAAGTAACGATTGCAAGATCTACTGCTGTTCCTCTTTATTTTGCTGCAATGGCATTCTTTTTACTAGGAGGCAATGCAGAGAATGCAAAACAATTAAACATAGTTAGATACAGTGGAGGGCTTGGTTTAATAGCTTTTGCAGTCTTTACTGAATTTAATGGTTTTTTAGTTTTTGGTCTATCTGAAATAGCTTTAGCTGTTGTAACAGGATCACAAATAAAAAAAGAAGAAGCTTCAGGCAATTACACCACAGAAAACGAATAAAAGATATTTTTTTAGTGATACCTACTAACTATTTGTATGGTCAAATAGTTATAGGAAAAAATGATTTTAAAAGATAAAAAACTACTCATTACAGGAATACTTACGGATAAGAGTATTGCTTATGCATCTGCAAAAATAGCAATAGAAAATGGAGCCGAGGTAATAGCTACTGGTTTTGGTAAGGGATTAAGAATTACTGAACGTGCAGTAAAAAGACTTTCAGAAGATATCAAAGTTTATGAAATGGATATTCAAGATCCTAAACAAGTGGAAGATGCTGTTAAAGCAATTAAAGAAAATCACGGCAATATTGATGGAGTACTTCACGCTATTGCTTTCTCCCCGACAGAAGCTATGGGTGGTAACTTCATGAATACAGAATTAGATGATGCTTTAGCTTCTTTTGGGGTTTCTGCTTTTTCTCTCAAAACTTTAGCAAAAGGGTTCCAACCAATTATGAATAACCCAGCTTCTATTGTAGCTTTAGATTTTGACAACTCACAAGCATGGCCAGGTTATGACTGGCAGGGTGTAGCCAAGTCAGGTTTACAATCTATTGTCCGTTATCTTGCATACTATCTTGGTAAAGATGGGATAAGGGTTAATGCAGTAGCTTCTGGTCCATTAGCTACAACAGCTGCAAAAAATATTCCTGGATTCTCTTCTATGGAAGGGGAATGGGATGAAAAAGCTCCATTAGGATGGGATACAAAAAATGCAGAACCAGTAGCAAAAGTGGTTAATTTCTTGCTATCTGATTTATCTGAAGTAGTAACAGGAGAAGTAATTCATGCTGATGGCGGTGCACACGCTATTGGTGGAAAGATGATAGAAGATTAAATTCTTTAACTTTTTTTAAAAACCAAAACAGCATTATGCCCACCAAATCCAAAAGAATTAGACATTGCAGTTTTAATGCTAAGGTCAACAGCATTATTTGGGGTATAGTTTAAATCACATTCCTCATCAGGATCATTTAAGTTAATTGTTGGAGGAACTTTACTGTGCTTTATTGACAATATTGACGCCATAGATTCAAAAGCCCCGCCACCTCCAAGTAAGTGTCCTGTCATAGACTTAGTTGATGAAATTACTACTTCAGAAGCTTCTTCACCGAGAACTGTTTTAATTGCTTCTGTTTCATTTTTATCATTAGCTGGTGTAGAGGTCCCATGAGCATTTATATAGTCAATATCTGAAGGAGTAATTCCAGCATCTTCTATAGCTTTTTCCATTGCTTTTACTGCACCTGCGCCTCCTTCAGCTGGAGCAGTAATATGATATGCATCTGTTGTTGAGCCATATCCATCTATATATGCATATATTTCCGCATCTCTACTTTTTGCAGATTCTTCACTTTCTAATATAAGAACTGTAGAACCTTCTCCCATAACAAAACCATCACGATTTTTATCAAATGGTTTACAAGCTTCTTTAGGATTATCATTTTGAGTTGAGAGAGCTCTTATTTGAGCAAATGCAGCAATTGTCATTGGTGTTGTACCTGATTCAGTTCCACCAGTAACAACAATATCCACTATTCCATTCTCAATCATATTTTTTGCTTCACCTACTGCATTTGCAGAAGCTGCACACGCAGTAGTAATTGTTACTGAAGGACCTTCTATTCCAAATTTAATAGCAACCTGACCAGTACTTGAGTTAGGCATTAATTGTGTAATTGCTAATGGATTTACCCTTGAAGGGCCTCGTTCGTCAAAAGTTCTAACAGCATCCTCTGTAGCTCCTATTCCTCCAATACCTGTTCCAAATACAATCCCTACATTAGGTCCAAGTCTTTCTTGATTATCTAGCCTTGCATCTTTTAAAGCTTCTTCTGTAGCATATATAGATAAGTGACCCGATCTATCAAGTTTTCGCGCATGTTGCTTCCCCATATATTCATTTGCATCAAAGTTTTTTACTTCACCAGCAAAAGTTACAGGAAGATTACTTGTATCAAAAGAAGTTATCGAATCTATTCCAGAAACACCATTAACTAAGTTCTCCCAAGTATCTTCAACATTATTACCTAATGGATTGATAGTTCCTAGGCCTGTGACAACAACACGTCTTTTAGACATGGTTTAATTACAATTTTGAATGAAGCAAGTTAACAGCTTGACCGACAGTTCCCACATCAGTTAGCTCTTCATCATCAATTTCTATACCAAACTCATCTTCAAAGGCCATTACTACCTCAACTATTCCGAGAGAGTCTATTTCTAAATCTTCCTCAAGCTTTGCTTCCATCGTGACTTTTTCAGCGTCAATTCCGAGTTCTTCTACGAATAAATTCTTTACTTTTTCAAAAACTTCATTAACTTCCATAAAAACTCCCTATATTAAGTAATTCCTCCATCAACAGAGATTACTTGTCCTGTTATATACTCTGACTCATCTGAAGCCAAAAAAGATACTATATTTGCTATATCTTCAGGTTTTCCTATGCGTTTGATGGATAATTTATCTAAAATATCGTCCTTTTGCTCATCAGTAAGAAAAGATGTCATATCAGTGTCGATATATCCCGGCGCTATAACATTTGATGTAATGTTTCTAGATCCCATTTCTTTAGCAATTGATTTACTTAAGCCAACTAAGCCAGCTTTTGATGCAGCATAGTTAGTTTGTCCTTGGTTTCCTGCTAAACCAACAATAGAAGAGATATAAATAATTCTTCCCCATTTGCTTTTCATCATATGCTTGATAGCTCTTTGCGAAGTTCTAAATGATCCAGTTAAGTTAGTATTAATGACCTCATCCCATTCATCTTCCTTCAACCTTGGAAGTATATTATCTTTAGCAATTCCAGCATTATTTACAAGTACATCTATTCCACCATATTCTTTTTCAATTGCAACAAAAGCATTTTCTACTGATTCAGTACTTGTTACGTTAATCTCGACAGCAGTTGCAGTACCATTTGATTTCATTATTTCTTCTACAACTTCTTCACCATCTTCTTTTGATGAGGAGTAACCAACAGCAACATTAAAGGACTTCCCTAGCTCTATTGCTATAGCTTTACCTATTCCTCTTGATCCACCAGTAATTAATACAGTTTTCATTTTTCTTCTGCTTTTTCAGGAACAAAATAGTTAATTGATTCCCTAATAACATCTATTCCAGTTCCTTCATATGGTGGAAGATCAACATCAGTTTCATCCAATGGAGTAATTCTATTTCCTAATTTTAGAGCTGCCCCACCCCAAGTTAATCCTGCTCCTACTGCTGTTATAACAAGGGTCTCATTTCCTTTAATTGTTCCATCTTCAATTGCATCAACAAATGCAGTTGGAATAGAAGCAGCGGAAGTATTTCCATACTTATATCCATATTTTAAAGTAGTAGCATTTGGAAGCTTTAAAGTTCTTTCCAATCCTTCTATTATTCTTACATTTGCTTGATGGGGAATAAGGATATCGATATCTTCTTTTTTTAATCCAGATTTTTCTATTGCTTCTTCAGAAGATTTTGCCATCGCTCTTATACCACTTTTAAAAATTTCTTGTCCTTCAAAAGTCCAAACTACATCTGCCGCAGCATTTGGAGTGAATCTGTTCATAGCTGAACCAAAATTAGGTATTTCTAAAATATCTAATTTATCTGAACTCATACCATTTGAAAAAGAATAGATTTCACCATCTTCTTCATTTTTACTTTCTTCGACAACAACTGCTCCTGCAGCATCTCCAAATAAAACTGCAGTATTTCGATCAGACCAATTAAGCAGCCATGTAATATGTTCTGATCCAATTACTACCGCATTTTTATATAATCCACTTTCGACAAATGCTTTTGCTTGTTCCAATGCATAAAGAAAACCAGCACAAGCAGCGTTTACATCGTAAGCTGTAGCATTTACACACTCCATTTTTTGTTGAACGTGGGCTGCAGCTGATGGAACAATACTATCTGGTGTACATGTTGCAAGAATTACAACATCTATATCTTCAGGTTTTAATCCTGCACATGCGACAGCTCTAAGCCCTGCAACAGTTGCCATATCAGAGTTATTTACATGGCAAAATCTTCTTTCTTTTACGCCAGTTCTTTGTTGGATCCACTCATCAGAAGTGTCTATAAAGGTAGCAAGATCATCATTTGTAACAACATTATCAGGCACACACTTACCCCAACCGGTAATCGTAGATTTCAAAATTCTCCTAACTAGCTAAAGACTCTAAAGAATTAATTGTCTTAATTTCTTTACTAGATATAGACTTTCTGACCATTCCAGCAGTTACATTACCCGGTCCAATATGACACCATAAATCAGGTTTTAATTCTTCTTCAATGTTAAGAATTTGATCATAAAACATAACCGAATTATCTATTTGATTAATTAATGAATTTTTCAATGTTTCTTTGCTAGTTTTTTGTCCATTAAAATTCATATATACAGGAATATTGCCTTCAATAATATCTATTTCATCTAAAGTTTTTTCGACTTCTATCTTTGCTGGTGACACAACTTTACTATGAAAAGCTCCGGCGACTTCCAGAGGCACAATTCTTTTTGAGCTAATTGATTTTGGATTTAGTTTTATATATTCTAAATCCTCATTATTTCCACTTACTACAATTTGAGTTGCATCATTATAGTTTGAAACCCAAATTTCTATATCTTGAGAATTAAGATTATTGATTTCCTCTAATGTCTTCTTCATATCACTTGTTAGCACTGCAGCCATTCCAGTATTTGAATCTTCAACAGCTTTTTGCATTTCCTCTCCTCTTATAGCAATAACCTTTAATGCTTCCGAGTAAGTAAAATATCCGCTTAAAGCCAAAGCAGTATATTCACCTAATGAATGACCAATTAAAGCTGAAGGCTCTCCCATTTTCTTTATTGCTTCTAAACCGTAACAATAAGAAATTGCAAATATATATGGTTGAGCAATATTTGTTTTCTTAATTTCTTCTGAGTTATTAGAGTTAATTACCTCATCTATAGACCACCCAAGTGACTCATTAAAAGTATCTATTAATAAATCTCCATGTGTTTTTAATAACTCTTTTCCCATACCGATTTCTTGGGACCCTTGACCTGGGAACATGCCAATCCAATTCATTATGCTACCTCAGAAATAACAAATGCTATTGCAGTTTCTTTTTCATGGCTTAGAGAAACATGAATTGTTCCAACCTTATTTGTTTCAGCTAACTGAGATGCATTTCCATATAAGTTTACTGTAGGTTTTCCACCACCAGTTATTTCAATTTCTTTCCATTTCAAATCTCTCCAACCTTTGCCAAGAGACTTCATTACAGCTTCTTTTGCAGCAAACCTTGCACCTAGTCTTTTAGCTGGATCATTAAATTTATTCGCATATTCTATTTCATGGCTTGTAAAGCAACGAGCCTCAAATTTTGATTTAGATTTATCCAATATTTTTCTAATTCTATTTAAATTAACTTGGTCAACTCCAATACCATGTATGTTTGACATTATATTGATATCTCAACAAGAACATCACCTTTGTTAACGGCCTGTCCTTTTTTTATATTAAATTCCACTATTACTCCAGGAATTGGTGCGGTTATTACTTTTTCCATTTTCATAGCTTCTAAAACAAATAGAGAGTCACCTTTTTTTACTTTTTTACCCATCTTTGTCATCGTATCAACAATAGTTCCCTGCATGTCAGCAGTTATTATTCCTGGATTTTTTATGTTTCCAGTTAAATCCATTCCAATTTTCTTTGGTCTTTGCGGAGCCAAACTAGGATTTGCTGAATCATCTAGTGTTATGTTTACTTTTTGAGGCCTATCTGTGATTACTTCCTCTTCTTCTATCTCTTTTATTTGAAAATTTTCTTCAAGGAACTTAACGTGTATTTTGCTTTCTCTAAATTCTTTTGTTGATAAAACTTCTGAAAGTACTGAAGCAGTTGTTGGTACACCGACAATAATATACTCATCAAGACAACGCTTACCTTTTGAAATGGCCTCTTCTCTTGAAACTCCCCAAACTATTAACTTAGCTATTAAGTTGTCATAAAAATGAGATATAGATGAACCTGTTTTAACCCATCCATCAACTCGAACACCGTTACCCATCGGTTCTCTATATTCTGTTATTGTTCCAGGAGTTGGTAAGAAATCATTATGTGGGTCTTCAGCATTAATTCTGAACTCAATACTATGTCCTCTAGCTTCAGTTTCAAAACCTTCTAATGAATTCCCGAGCGCTATTTTTATTTGCTCCTTTACAATATCAATACCATATCTCATCTCTGTAACGGTATGTTCTACTTGTAATCTTGTATTCATTTCGAGAAAATAAAAATTTTCATCTGTATCAGCCAAGAATTCTATTGTTCCTGCATTTACGTAATTAGATATTTCAGCAATTCTCATTGTTGCTTTTTCTAACTGTTCTCTTCCATAATCTGATAACCATATCGGAGGACTCTCCTCAATTAGTTTTTGATTTCTCCTCTGTAATGAACAATCTCTTTCCCCTAGATAAATATGATTACCATATTTATCACTCAATATCTGTGTTTCAACATGTCGTGCTGGCTTTATAAATTTTTCTACATATATTTGTGAAGAACCAAAATATGCTTCACTTTCTCTTTTAACTATTTCAAAGTTTTCTAAAAGCTCTTTTTCATTATTTACTATTCTTAAACCTTTTCCTCCACCCCCATGAGCAGCTTTTAATGCGACTGGATAACCAAAATCAGCAGCATCTTTAGTTGCTTCTCTTTTAGTTCTTGATGGTTTGAGTTGACCAGGAACGGGATTTAATCCAGCTTTTGAAATAAGTTTTCTTGATTCAATCTTGTCTCCCATTGATTTAATTGTTTCAGGGTTTGGCCCAATCCAAATTACACCTTTTTTTTGTACGGCCTTAGCAAAGTCAGCATTCTCAGCCAGGAATCCATATCCAGGATGAACCATATCTGCTTTTGTGTCCGTTATTGCTTTCATTAAGGTTTTAATATTTCTATAGCTTTCTGAGGGAAGCGAACCTCCCAAGTAATAAGCTTCATCAGCTCTTTTGACATGGAGAGAGTCAGCATCAACATCTGAATATACAGCTATGGCTTCCATATCAAGTTCTTTTACAGAACGTATAATTCTTAAGGCTATTTCTCCACGGTTTGCAATTAGGACTCTTTTTTTTGTCATGATATTTATCTAATTTGATAAGCAATTAATACCGCTAAAGCAGCCTTAATCATATCTCCTATCATGAAAGGAATAACGCCGATACTAAATGCATCAACCATTGAAATATTTAAAATCATCATAAGTCCAACTACTCCAGTCATATATATAGTCAATGTTCCTAAAGTAATTCCAAGAACAGGATTATGGGATAGTCTTCCTATTATTTGGGCTGCAAGAAAGAAACCAATAATATATCCTATTGTTGGACTTTTTAATATTGCCAACCCAGCAACACTTCCTGAGAAGAATGGCAATCCTGCTAATCCGGTAAAAAGGTACATTAACATACTTAAAGATCCAAAAGTACTTCCAAGTATTAACCCAGCAAGTATTACTACAAATGTTTGAGCTGTCACGGGAACAGGTGTAAAAGGTAGCTCTATTCTAATCTGAGCACTTAATGCTGTTACTATGGCAAAACCAAATGATAAGAAGAGATTCCTAGCAAGAGAACCTTTCTCAACCCAAGTAATAGCTATATTTTTAGAGGGGAATGTTTCCATGTTTATCTCCTAAGTTTGTTTTATTTGACAGTTCCTTAAATGCTTCAACTACTATTTTTCTAGTATCGCTTGGTTTTATTATTTTGTCTACTAATCCAAGTTTTGCAGCAATATCAGGATTACTGAATTTATCATTATATTCATCTACTAATTTTGATTTAAGTTCTTCTTTGTTTTCAGCATTTTCAAGGTCTCTTCTATTAACTATATCAACAGCACCTTCAGCTCCCATTACTGCAATTTCAGCACTTGGCCATGCAAATAATTTATCAGCACCAAGACCCATCGAATCCATAACAATATATGCACCACCATATGCTTTCCTTACAACAACACAAACCCTAGGAACGGTTGATTCAGCATAAGCATAAAGTAATTTAGCACCACTTCTTATTATTCCGCTATGTTCCTGTTCAACACCTGGCAAAAATCCAGGGACGTCAACCAAAGTTAGAAGAGGTATATTAAATGCATCACAAAATCTAACAAATCGAGCTGCTTTCTCTGAAGCTTTAATATCTAAAACTCCTGCAAAATCTAAAGGTTGGTTTGCAATTATTCCTACAGTATTTCCACTTATCCTCGAAAAACTAGTAATAATATTTAAAGCATAGTTGGATTGAACTGGATACTGTTCTCCATCATCTACAATATTATTTATTACATCATTCATATCGTATGGATGGTTTCTATTTTCTGGAATAAGACTGTCTAACATTTCAACTGAACGTTCATTATCATCTTCGGTTATAAACACTGGAGGCTTCTGATCACTCGATTGGGGTAGGAAGCTTAATAAATATCTTACTTCTTCAAAAGCCTGTTCTTCATTTTCACATATTTGATGACTAACACCTGATTTTGTTCCATGAGCTTCAACTCCTCCAAGCTCCTCGTAGCTTACATCCTCGCCAGTTACTGTTTTTACAACACCAGGACCTGTTACATATAATTGTCCTATACCTTGTACTTGAAAAATAAAATCGGTTAATGCAGGACTGTAAACAGCACCTCCAGCTGAAGGTCCAACTACAACTGAAATCTGAGGAATCTTTCCTGAAGCTTCTACATTCTTTTTAAATATTTGTGCATATCCATATAAAGATGAGATACCTTCTTGAATACGTGCTCCACCAGAGTCTTTAATACCAACTATTGGTGCTCTTGCATCAAGTGCCAAATCCATGACTCTCAAAATTTTCTTTGCAACTATTTCTCCGAGACTCCCTCCCATAATTGAGAAGTCTTCTGAAAATACATAAACAGGCCTACCGTGAATTGTTCCAGATCCAGTGATGACTGCTTCTCCATCAGGGTTCTCTTCTGAAACAACATTTTCGTCAATCTCTGTAAAAGAACCTTCATCTAAAAGAAGGTCAATTCTTTCATAGGCAGATAATTTACCTTTAGGGTGTTGTATTTTCTTAGCCTTTTCGTCCCTATTCTCAGCTAAATTTTCGTCTGACATGCCCAACTTTCTTGTTTAACTGTTTATTGTTAATGTAAGTATTTGACCCACATATATGTAAAGAAGTAACAAGATGAAGACTATTTTTTTCGAATCTATAGACAATACTCAGAATTATGCTTTAGAAAACTATGTTTCAGAACCACTTTTAGTTGTTAGCTATTCACAAGATTCAGGAAGAGGTAGAGAAAACAAAGAATGGAAGAATGCAGATCAGAGTTTGGCGACCTCACTAGTATTTGAAAACAATAATGAAAAATTAAACAATACACTCGTTCCTTTAATTGCTGGATTTTGTTTTTTGGAAGTTGTTGAAAATAAAGAACTTACACTCAAATGGCCTAATGATATTAATTTTAAAGAAAATAAAATTGGAGGGATTTTAGTTGAAGAACAAAGAGGTCTGATATGTGTAGGCCTTGGAGTTAATTACTTTTGGGACAACCCAAGTGTTCCTAATGCTGGATCCTTATATGATGAAAAAATAGATAATAATTTAATAAATTCAGATGCCGAAAAATGGGGAAGGTCAGTAATAGATTTTGTCGAAAATGATAAATTTGAACTATCTGAATATAAAAAGAAACTAACAACAATTGGCAAGCTTGTTGAATACCCTGAAGGAAGAGGGTGGGCGAGAGATGTAGACATTGATGGATCCTTAATCATTGAAACCCCTGAAAATGAGTTTATTAATTTGACCTCTCCCTTAATTACAGAAGTGAAGTAGTTATTATTAGTAATGGTGGATACTAAATGAAGCAATTAGTTGTAGAAAGAAATAATCCAGATCCTATTTTATGGGATACACCAATCCCACAACCTGGACCAGGAGAAGTCTTAATTAAAAATCATTTTTCTGTTGTATCTTCTGGGACGGAGCTTGCAACTATTGATTCAGCAAACAGATCAGTGGGTGACAAACTGCAAGACTCTTCAAATATTACTAAAGGTTTAGAACTTCTTGAAAAAGAAGGTGCCAGCGCTGTTTGGAATGCAGTTTTTCCAAAGAACATACTTCCTATACAACTCGGCTATAGCTCCAGTGGAGAAGTTGTACAAGTTGGGGAAGGCGTGAAAGATTTTCATGTTGGGGATAAAGTTGTATCAAACGGAAACCATGCTGAATATGTAATAGTTAATCAGAATTTATGTACACGTATTCCAGATGACACAAGTATGAAAGAAGCTGCATTTACAGTTCTTGGAAGTATCGCTTTACATGGCTTGAGATTATCTGAAACTTCATTAGGTTCAAAGGTTGTAGTAATAGGTTTAGGTATTGTTGGACAGTTAGTTTGTAGACTTGCTGAAGCACAGGGGTCTGATGTAATTGGTATAGACCCAGATCCAACCAGGCATTTAGAAAATAAAAACTTTTATGAAACCGTAGAGGGGTTAAATTTAGAAAATGTAGACTCTGTAATTATTACTGCAGCTTCTTCAACCAATGAACCAATAGAAGTTGCAACAAAAATTGCTAGAAATAAAGCAAAAATTGTAGTTGTCGGGGATATACCTTTAAATATTTCAAGAAATGAGTTTTATTATAAAGAGCTTGAATTAGTGGTCTCAAAATCATACGGACCGGGTAGATATGATAAGCAGTATGAAGTACTAGGAAAAGATTATCCAATTGAATATGTTAGGTGGACAGAGAACAGAAACTTTGAAGCGTTTATAAAGCTACTATCACAAAATCAAATTGAATTAAGTGATTTGGTATCAGAAGAAATAGACTTTACTGATTCCCCTAGTGTCTATAAGAAGTTTGATGGAGACAGTAAACCTTTATCAATTCTTTTACGGTATGAAATAAAAACAGATCCAAAGATTGATTTTGAAAAAGTTGAACTAGATCCAGAACCTAATGTTGGAAAAGTTAAAGTTGGAATTATAGGAGCTGGAAATTTTGCTTCAACAACGATATTGCCTATCTTGAAAGAATTAAGGAGAGACTGTCAAGTATTGGGGATTGCTTCCTCTGGAGGTTTAAGTTCTGAACTTTTAGCAAGAAATTTTAAAATTAAAAATAAGTACGAAACTGAGTCTGAAATATTAGAAGCTGAAGAAATTGATGCAGTTTTTATTTTGACTCAACACTTTAGTCATGCTGAATTAGTTATAAAAGCCATAGATGCAGGAAAAGCAGTTTATGTTGAGAAGCCTCTTGCTATAGAAGCGTCTTCTATAACTGATATAGAAGAAGCAATGTACAATGCAGACAATCCAAAAATCTTCCTTGGCTTTAATAGAAGATTTGCGGCTGCTACAGAATTTATAAAAACAAAATTAAATAATTCACCAGCAAATAGTATTAATTTTAGATTCAGTGTTCCACCACTAGAAGAAGACCACTGGACAAATGTCGATGAGATAGGAGGAGGTAGAATTGTTGGAGAGGCTATCCATGCTATTGACCTAGCATGTTATTTGTTTGACTCACTTCCACAAAGCATCTCGTCTTCTTCTCCAATTGATAAAGAAAACAATAAAGCTTTAGATAATCAAGTATTTTTAAATATCAACTTTGCAAATGGTTCTCATGCAGCAATTCAGTATTTTTCTGAAACTAACCAAGCACTGACAAAAGAAAGAGTTGAGATACATGGAAATGGCAATTCATACATAGTAGAAGATTTTCAACTCTTAAGATATTTGGAAGGTACTTTAGACAAAAGCAAGATTTTTAATGAAGGAAAAGGGCACAAAGAGTCAATTACTGCTTTCTTTGCATATGTGAGAGATGAAATATCTAATCCATATACTTGGTTAGAGTTGAAAAGTATTTCTCTAGCAGGCATCTATGCGCAAAAATATTTAAATTCCGGCAAGCAGCATGGAATTTTTGAATGAAGAAATTATTAATAATTTCTATTTCACTAATAATGATTTCTTATTGCTCGGGTGAGACCTCTTCATCAAATGATCAAGTGATGGTCGAAGAGGAGAATGAAGAAAAAGATTTATATATAATTGACTATCCTGCTGATGAAATTGACGTGGACTGGCTGATTGAATGTATAGTTTCTAAAGGCTGGGACAATATTCCAAAGATAGAAGGAATGGGTAATACAGTCAATCTAATATTTGAGGGTCCTTGGAATGGTTCGCTTTATGACTCTTTAGTAGATGAATGTGAAGAAGAAAGAAGAGCGGATGAAGGAGATCATCACGAAGATGAAGGAGATCATCACGAAGATGAAGGAATAGAAGCCAAAAAAGCTGAAGAAATTCTACAAGAAAATTTAGGATCTCATGCTGGACTATGGCAAGAACCAGGTGTTGAGTGGATAGATTTTAATTTCAATACGGAGTATATTCTCTGCGATGATCCCGACGGCTATTGCGCAGGTTGGGAACAAAACGCAAGTCAAGAGTGTAAAGATAGCTATATTTTTAAGCGAAATTTAACACAAGAAGAACAAGAAAATAATTGGAAATATGAAAGTTGTATTTATCAAATGGTATTTAAGCCATTTAATCCTCTCGTCGAAGATCGTACACCTACTCCATTAACTCAGGAACAAAAAAACAATGCTGAAAGGTTAAGAGAGTATGGATGGAATAAAGCTCAAGATATAGAAATTACTTTTAGAGTTGCTAGTGATATTCCAGAAGAAGTTGTAGAAGCCTCAAAAGATGGAATGTATAAAGCGATTGAAGTTTTAGGAAATTATGGTCCTATGAGAGTATATTACATAGGAAACGATGTTGATGTTATTGATGATATAATTTTGGATTTCTGTGAATTTAATTATCCTGGTGAGCCAGTTCAACGGTGCATAGATGATCAAGGTCAAGGAATGAGAGAGATGGCTTATATATATCCAGGAGCAAATGGATTTGCTCAACATTCATGGTATATAGAAAAACCCGTACAGTCATTTGTTCATAACCCATCAGCAGGTGAAAACAATGAATTCATGTATGAACTTAATCGTGACAGAATGGTTAACGCTCATGAATATTTTCACGTTTATCAAGAAGCTCATGTTTTATATAGACCAAGCCACATTGGTTTTGGGTGGGACTTACCTAGATGGGTTGGGGAAGGTAGTGCTGTATATTTTGAAACTAATCTTGGCAATAAAAATGGTTGGGGGAATAGAAATGAAATAGTTAAAGAATCTCTATATACCATTGCGGAACATAGAGCAAGGTTTCCTGGATTATCAGTTGGTGATACTGAGTCAGAAGAACAAGTCCAAAGAATAAATGAATATTGTTTTCAGATGTGCTTGGGAGGTCTTCAGTATGAATTCGGCCATATTGCATTCGAGCTTTTAGCAAAGAAAACATCTCCAGATGCAATTATTCTTGATTTCTGGCCGATTGCTGCAGAGTATGGATGGTATGAAGCTTTCAATCAGGTCTTTTCTATGACTACTGAAGAGTTTTATGAAGAATATGAGGAGTTCTTAAGGAAACCTTTTAATGAACAGCTTGAAGAGCTTACTGGATAAAATGTTTTTAATTTAAATGAAACTTAAAGGTACTGAATTTCAAATTTTAGTATGGAAAGAAATAGCCAAAATTCCATACGGCCAAACTAGAAGTTATAAAGAATTAGCAATAGCTATAGGAAAACCAAATAGCTCAAGAGCTGTTGCAAATGCGTGTGGTAAAAATCCTTATTCCCCTGATATTCCATGTCATAGAGTTATAAGATCTGATGGTTTAATTGGTGGATATAGTGGTCTTGGTGGAATTAAAAGAAAAAAAGAGCTTTTAGTAAAAGAAGGAATCATATTTTAACCTAATTGCGGCCACGGCAGGATTCGAACCTGCGACACCAGGTTTAGGAAACCTGTGCTCTATCCCCTGAGCTACGCGGCCAAAAAAAACAGACTAAACTATTATTTCATAAATAACTTTAAACGGGGGTAAAAGTTGTTTGCAGTAGAAGCAAAAAACCTAAAAAAAACATTTAAATCTAAAGATGGCGATGTTGAAGCAGTAAAAGATGTTAGCTTTCACGTTAATCAAGGTGAAATATTCAGCATTTTAGGTCCAAACGGTGCTGGAAAAAGTACAACTATATTAATGCTTACAACTTTGTTAAGAGTGACATCAGGAAATGGAAGCATCTTGGGATTGGATGTAGAAAAAGAAGATAAGAAAGTAAGAGAAAAAATTGGTATTGCTTTACAAGACACAGGTATAGATAACCTACTTACTGGAAAAGAGTTATTTTTTACTACGGCAAGGTTATGGGGTTATTCAAAGGAAGATGCAGAAACCAGAACTACTGAATTGCTTGAGTTGGTTGGTTTAGAAGAAGCTGCAGACAGAAGAGTAAAAACATATTCAGGTGGCATGAAAAGAAGGCTTGACCTAGGTTTGAGTCTTGTTCACAAGCCAGAAGTATTATTTTTAGATGAACCAACAACTGGTCTTGATCCAGGATCACGAAGAGTCCTATGGGATGAAATTAAAAGACTTAGAGAAGATGGGGTAACAATAATTCTTACAACTCAATACCTCGAAGAAGCAGATGAATTGGCTGATAGAATTTCAATAATTGATAATGGACTAGTGGCAGCTGAAGGAACTCCAGACGAATTAAAAGCATTAATTGGAGGAGATGTAATAACTTTTATTCTTAATAATGATGATGAAGCAAAAAAGGCAAAAGAGTTAATACTAAATTCAGAGAATGAAAGAAATCAATTAAGAGTAACTGTTGAAAATGGTGCTGAAAAAATTCCAGATTTGTTAAGTGAGCTTTCAAAGAATAAATTAGAAGTACTTTCAGTGTCAGCAAACAAGCCTTCTCTTGACGATGTTTTTCTCGAAGTTACTGGATATCGTCTTGAGGGTGCAGCAGAAGAAGAAGAATTATCTGAAGGAATGAGTGACAATGAATAATTCAAGGGCTTCATTTTTTTTACAGTTTGGTATTTTAACAAAAAGACTTTTATGGAGGTTGGTAAGAAGACCTTTAGCTGAATTGCCAAATATATTTATTTCTGCATTCTTTTTATTAGTTTACGATGGTGCGCTTGGAGGGGTTTTTGGAGGAAGTGCCGCAGGAACTCCTTTTGATTTTGCGAATGGCAATTTTCTAAACTTTATTTTACCTGTTTCAATTGTTTCAGCATCAGTCAGTGGTGGAGCATCAGGAATATATTTGGTAGAGGATATAGAATCCGGAGTTTTCAAAAGATATCAAGGAATGCCGATATCTAAATGGGCCATTATCCTTGCGCCAATAGCTGTTGGAGCTTTAAGAGTATTGTTACAAGCAACTTTGATTATGAGTTTAGGTCATTTTATTGGGGCAGATCCAGCCACAGGATTAGCAGGGTACTTTGCAGTATTAGCAATGGCTTTTTTCTGGGGCATGGGTTTTGCAGGATATTCCGTAGCTGCAGGAGTTAGATCTGGTTCCTCACAAGGAGCGCAAGCAGCTACCTTCTTATTTTTTCCTGCATTATTTCTAGCACCTACTTTTACCCCAAGATATGCATTAAAAGGCTGGCTTGAAACAGCAGCAGCTTATAATCCAACTACTTATGTATTAGAAGGAATGAGGGCAATAATGATAGAAGGTTGGGTTCTAGACATCATTTTTAAAGGATTTTTAGTTGCGGGAGGTTTTTCATTTTTAACACTTACTTTTGCAGTACTTTCAGTTAGATCAGCAACGGAAAAATCGTAATTTAGGATTTAAATAGTAATTAAAATTTATTATTCTATATACTTCGTAAGGAAATTATGGAAACTAATTTAGTAGCAACAGTTAGAAAAGATACAGGTTCTGCAGAGTCAAGGAGACTAAGGTCTTCAGGTTCAATCCCTGCAATTGTTTATGGTATGGGTATGGAGCCAAAGTCTGTATATATTGATGCAAGAGAATTTAATAACGCACTTAAAACTGAAGCTGGAACAAATGTTATTTTAAATTTATCTATTGGAAAAAAAGATACCGTCACAGCTCTTCCTAGAGAAATTCAAAGACATCCTTATAAAGATCAAATAGTTCATGTAGACCTTATACAAATCGACCTTACACAAACTGTAGAAGCAGATGTTTCACTTGATTTCACTGGTGTACCAATTGGTGTCAAGGACGAAGGTGGAGTTATACAGACAATAAATAATACAATCACAATTGTTGCATTGCCTGCAGATATTCCTTCATCACTTGAAATAGATATTTCTGAATTAAATGTTGGTGATAATGTTTCTGCAACAGATGTAGATTTACCTGAAGGAGTTACTCTAGCAACAGAAGACGATGACTCAATATTGGTAACAGTTAATATCCCTAGAGCAGTTGTAGAAGAAGAAGAAGTTGTTGGAGAAGGTCTTGAAGGCGAAGAAGGTCTTGAAGGCGAAGAAGGTCTTGAAGGAGAAGAAGGTGAAGATGCTGGTGAGGAATCTGCTGAAGAGGAGTCCTCAGAGGAAAGTGGAGAATAAAAAAAACTTTACTTTTATTGGTCTTTGGAATCCTCAAAAAAAATATGAAAAGACCAGACACAATATAGGTGCTGACTGTTTAGTTAGGCTTTCTGAAAAAAATAACATAAGTTTAAAAACTCATAAATCAGGTAAATTTCAATTAGGAAGCTATGAGGAAGATGGCTATGAAATAGACATAGTCATACCAATGGTTTCTATGAATAATTCTGGAGAAGCAGTTAAAGAGTATATAAAAAATAAAAATATGGATTACGAAAACTTGGTTGTTTTACATGACGATATAGATTTAGGTTTTGGTAGATTAAGGTTAAAAAAAGGCAGTGGTGATGGAGGTCATAACGGAATTAAATCTATTAATTATATTATTAACGCCACAGACTATTTTCGTTTAAGGATTGGTGTAGGAAGACCTCTTAGTGGGATTGATCCGGCAGAATACGTACTTTCACGGTTTTTATCAGATGAAATAGAAGAAATTAAGTTTTTAGTAGAAGATGCAATTGATATTGTTAAAGTATTTCCTAAAGATAAAGAAATGGCAATTAAACAAGCTTCTGAACGAAGAATTATAGATGTAGTGTGATGAAAAAAAATATTCCTGATTTACTTGCTTGGTTTAGACTTTTATCTTCTCCAGTTATTCTATATCTTTTATTAGCTGATGGTTCAGATGAAGGAATAATGCTAGTTCCTGCAGTAGTTGCTTTCATTGCTGCTTGGACAGACTACTTTGATGGAATGCTTGCTAGGAAATGGAATGTATCAACAAAGACTGGGGCATTCCTGGATACGATTGCTGATAAGATTTTTGTCTCAACAATTTTTATTGGTTTTTCTTTTATTGGAAGAGTAAATATTTGGATTACTGTTTTATTAATTTCAAGAGAATTTATTGTAATGGCTTTAAGAGGACTAGCTGGGAATGATGGAAAAATGATTCCTCCAAGTATTTCCGGAAAATTAAAAGCAAGTTTTCAGTTTTGGTCAATTGGGTTTGTCATGTTAGATTTAAATGTTAGCTTTCTGAGTTTCACATTAGATGAAGTAGTAGTATTACTTGCGCTTATATTTTCTTATATTTCAGGATATCAATATTTTCGAGAGTACTATAAAACTCAATAATGAAATATGAAAAAATTTTTATAACCGGCTCGACCGGAGTAGTTGGCAGACCTCTATTAAAGAAGTTAGTCAAAGAAGGGCACAAAGTTCATGCCTTAACTAGGTCTGATAATAACGATGAATATTTTGAACAACTTGGAGTTACCCCTGTAAGAGGAGACTTATTTGATGATTCATTAAAAGATAAATTATTCAATTTAAATATTGATGCAATTTTTCATGTTGCAGGAGTGAATAAAATGTGTTCAAAGAATCCTTCAAATATGTTCAAAGCAAATATTGATGGAACAAAATCTATGCTTTCTTTAGGAAATTCTTTAAAAATTAAAAAATTTGTTTATACATCTTCTGCCGTAACTCTTGGTGAGCAACATGGGACTGTTGGTTCTGAAACATCTGAGCATAGAGGTAGATTTTTAAGCAAGTATGAAGAATCAAAATATTTAGCTGAGAAAGAGGCATTTGAATTTACAAAAGATTATGAATTTGTATCAATTAATCCCTCATCGGTCCAAGGTCCTGGAAGAGTTTCTGGAACAGCAAAGTTATTAATTTCAACCTTGAACAGAAACAGACCTCCCCTCATTAAAAATAATATTTCAATTGTTGATATTGATGACTGTACAAAGGGTCATTATTTAGGACTATTGAATGGTAAGAACAACGAAAGATACGTCTTAAATAGTTTCTATTTACAAAGCCATGAGCTTGTAGATATTCTGAAATCTGTTACTGGCTGGTCTGGTAGTCCTATATATATATCTAAATCATTATTAAAGCTAATTGGGCCTATTGGAGATTTAGTAAAAATAGCATCATCGACCCCGCCCTTTATTTGCTCAGAGTCTGTAAGAGTTTTAACAAACGGGCACATGTATGACGGCACTAAAGCAAAAAATGAGTTGGGTTTTAGATATATAAAGGTTGAAAAATTTATAGAAAAAACAGTCAATTGGTTGATTGATGAAGGACGAATATCTTTGGAAAAAATATAACTTATGAAGGAATTTGATAAGTTAGTAGATATTATTTCTCAATTAAGGGAAGAATGTCCATGGGACAAAGAACAGACACATGAATCTCTTTCTAAACATTTAATTGAAGAAGCCTACGAGCTTTTAGATTCATTAGCAAAACTAAACAATAATAATCAAGAATCTTATCGCAACTTAAGTAGTGAGCTAGGAGATTTATTATTACAAATATTACTTCACTCAAAGATAGCAAGTGAGAATGGTTATTTTTCAATAGTAGAAGTAGTAGATTCTTTAAATGAAAAACTAATAAAGAGACATCCGCATGTTTTTGGTGATGTAAGTTTAGACTCTCCAAAAGAAGTTGAAAAGCAGTGGGAGAAAATTAAACAAGAAGATAAACAATCGATATTTGATGACATTAATAAGAATCTTCCGGCAATAACGACAGCATTCAAAGCTCAAAGAAAAGCAGAAAGTTTAAATTTATCTTACAAAAACTATGAAGAGGCTCTTGAAGACTTAATTTCTGAAATAGAGGAATTAAAAGAAGCATCAAGTAATGATGAGAAAAAATATGAATTGGGTGATGTTTTATTTTCATTAGTTAATGTTTCAAGATATATAGAAGCTGATCCGGAAATACAGCTTAAAAAATCAACTGAAAGGTTCATTAATCGTGCAAAATATGTTGAATCAAATAAAGATGACAATTCTGATATTGAAAAACTTTGGCTTGAAGCAAAGAAAGATGAAATAGGATAGAAAACTTTCAAATTTCTGTTATTTTTAGATTACAGGGTTATGAATACAAATATAAATAAAATTCACGCTAGATATATATTAGATTCTAGAGCTAATCCAACTGTTGAGGTTGATATTACCTTAGAGGATGGATCTTTTGGACGTGCAGCAGTTCCTTCAGGAGCTTCAACCGGAAAACTTGAAGCTCATGAATTAAGAGATGGAGACGCAAGTTTTTTGGGCAAAGGCGTTTCAAAAGCTGTTGATAATATAAATACACTTATAAATGATGAATTGGTTGGACAAGACTCTGGAAATCAAGAAAATATTGATAAATTAATGATTGCTCTAGATGGTTCAGACAACAAAGGAAAACTGGGCGCAAATGCAATTTTGGCTGTATCTCTTGCTAACTTGAAAGCTTTTTCTAAATCATCCGGCAAACATGTCTATGAAATTATTCCAAATATATATGGAGCCCCTTCGTTACCTGTGCCTTTTATGAATATTTTGAATGGTGGCGCACATGCAGACAATAAGGTTGATATTCAAGAATTTATGATTGTCCCATACGGGTTTGAAAGATTTGATTCTTCCTTACAGGCTGGGGTAGAAATATATCATACGCTTAAAGAATTACTTAAGGAAAAAGGTCTTTCTACGAATGTAGGTGATGAAGGAGGCTTTGCCCCAAATCTTAATTCATCTTCAGAAGTGATAGAAACTATATTAGAAGCTATTAAAAAGTCAGGATATAACCCTGAAGAAGAAGTAGCTATAGCATTAGATGCTGCAGCTTCAGAGTTTCATAAGGATGGAAAGTATTTAATAGAGGATCAGGAATTAAGTTCTAATGAGATGGTTGACTACTTAGTTAAACTTGCAAATCAGTATCCAATAATTTCAATTGAAGATGGCTTAAGCGAAGACGATTGGGAAGGCTGGACATTACTAACAGAGAAACTTGGAGAGAATGTCCAACTTGTTGGTGATGATCTTTTTGTAACCCAGGAAAAGATATTACAAAAAGGAATTGATCAAAACGCAGCTAATTCTATTCTCATAAAAATTAATCAAGTTGGAAGTATAACTGAGACATTTGAGACAATGAATTTAGGTAAAAAAAATAATTACACATCTATGGTATCTCACAGGTCAGGAGAAACAGAAGATACATTTATAAGTCATTTAGTTACAGGTACATCAAGCGGACAAATTAAAACAGGAGCTCCAGCAAGGTCTGAGAGAGCAGCAAAGTATAACGAACTACTCAGGATTGGAGAAAAAGTAGGTTACGAAACTTTTAACAATAAAAAATGGAAAAATTAAAACTTTTTAGAGGAAATTTCGCATTAAAAATATTTATCTTGGGTATTACATTCATGTCATTATTTTTTGTTTTTGATACATGGGAAGTTAGTTTTAATCAATATAAATCACTTGAAAACGAATTTAAAAATAGAACACAAGACCTTAATGAATTAAAAAGCGAAATAGAATTTTTATCTCAAAAAATAGAAGATCTTGATGACCCAGAGAAAGTAGATATTATTTTACGAGAATATGGCTACGGAAAACCAGGTGAAACCATAGATATATTTGAAGTACCTGAACCACTAACACCTATAGAGGAGACTCTTCAAAGCGAAAGAAGCAAAAGTTTTATTCAATATTTTGTAGAATTCATTGTTGGAACAAATGGTGAGTGAAACAAAAAAAATTGTAGAAACCCAATTAAATAGGTCTCTTAGAAGCGATGTCGAAGTTGTATCAAGGTGTCACTTTAATCTTCCTGCTGTAATCAAAGTACCTTCCAATTTAGATGACGGCACTCCTTTCCCAACAAGCTACTGGCTTACATGTCCCATGTACATTAAAAAAGTTGGATCTCTTGAATCTCAGGGCTTAATAAAAGAATTAGATAAACAGTTAGATCAAAATAAAGATTTATATAAGAAGTGGAGTGATAGACAAAAATCATACGAAGACGAAAGAAACAAAGATAATAAAAATAAAAAAAATCTAATCGACCCAACGGGTGGTGTCGGGGGAGCTAAAGAGAGTATTAAATGTTTACATTCTCATTTAGCTGATGAGCTAGCAACTGATAAAAATATTATTGGCAAGATAGTTTTGGAAGCAGTTGGAGGTTTCAATTGTGAAGACCCCTGTATTAATGAGAGCTATGAAAAAAATGTAAACTGGAAAAGCAAGTGGTAGTAGTTGCTGCGATAGATTGCGGTTCAAACTCAACTAGGTTGTTAATATCTGAAGTGAATAATGGTAAGTTAAAAAAATTATTCAAAACTCATAAAGTTACAAAAACAAGTCAAGGCCTTCAAGAATCAGGAAGAATATCTAATGACTCAAAAAAACAATTATTTAATACTTTAAGAAATTATCTAAAACTAATTAAAGAGTACGAAGCAGATCATATTTTGTGTATCGGTACAGCTGTTTTTAGAGATGCAGAAAACTCAAATGAAATTATTGAAGAGATCAAGCAAAAATTTGATATTGATTTGAGGATAATTACTGGAGAAGAAGAAGGACAACTCACTAGTGTTGGAGTTCTTTCTGATTCTGAAATAAATAATAATTTATTAATTATTGATATTGGAGGAAGGAGTACAGAGATAATTTATGATGGGCAAAATAAAATAAATGTAAATTCAACGAATGTTGGTGTAGTCACCTTGAACGAAAGTTTTTTAAAGCAAAATCCTGTAATTTCTAACGAAGAAGAGGAAGCAATTAAATTTATAAATAGTAATTTAGATTTTTTAGACGATTTTTCAAATAGAACTCTGATAGGAGTAGCTGGAACGTTTACTTCTATAGCTTCTATCTTTTTGAAGCAAAAAAAATATGATGATGAGGAAATCCATTCAACTTTAATTGATTTCGACTGGATTAATTCATTTTATAATTCCATAAAATTAATGACTGTTTCACAAATAATAGGTAAGCATAGCTCCTTAGATCCCAAGAGAGGGCAAACCCTTACTTCAGGTGTATTATTGGCCCTTTCTTTAATGAAAAAATTCAAAATAAATGAGCTAAAAGTTTCAAAAAGTGATATTTTAGAAGGGCTAATCCTAAAAAATTATTAAATTTAATAAGATGGTAGCCCGGGTGGCGGAATTGGTAGACGCGACGGACTTAAAATCCGTTATTCGAAAGGATGTGGGGGTTCGAGTCCCCCCTCGGGCACGTAATTTAATATAATTATTTTTAAAATCAAATTGAAAACAAAAAAAAGTTAATAACGCTTAACAAAGATTCTTAATTTTAATATTATGAATGAAGGTTAAAAGCAATCTTTGATTACGTATTTAACGACCAATTAGAGATTGCCTTTTGGCTACGTACGTATACAAAGGGGAAAAAAAATATGAAGAAACCTTTATTGGTTAGTTTTTTGCTCCTCACTCTAATTCTCGGCGCTTGTGGAGGCGGAAGCCTTGAAGGCGAAGAAGTATCCATAACTGGTGCTTTGATTGGTACAGACCAAGACGGATTTAGAGCTGCATTTGAACCTTTTATGGAGGAAACAGGAATAGTTGTTACCTACCAAGGTTCAGATAACTTCGAGCAAGAAATTCAAATTCAGATGGAGTCTGGTGATACACCTGACTTCGCATTATGGCCACAGCCAGGTGCAGTAGTAGATGCTGCAAACAGAGGAATGTTGACACCTCTAGCCGATCTTGATATCGACCTAGAGCAATATCAAACTGATTTCTCTTCTTACCTAGTAGGACTAGGTACAGTAGATGGCGTAATTTATGGTGGTGCAAATGCAGCGAACCTTAAGAGTATTGTTTGGTATCAACCAGCAGAATTTGAGGCACGAGGATATTCCGTTCCAGCAACTTGGGACGAAATGATCGCTCTTGCTGATCAAATTGTTGGTGACGGAATGAACCCATTCTGTTTCGGTATGTATTCAAACGGTGCTTCTGGTTGGTTAGCAACTGACTGGATGGAAGATATTATGCTTCGAACTGGAAACGGTGTCGATTCATACGATCAGTGGGTAAACCACGAAATTCCATTCAACGATCCAGTTGTTAAGAACGCTGCAACCCTTCTTAGCCAGATCATGCATACAGAAGGATATGTTGTCGGTGGTACAGATGCTATCGTATCAACATACTTCGGTAATGCTCAAGATCCAATGTTCTCAAAGGATGCTAATGGCAACCCAGGTTGTTTCATGCATAGACAAGCTTCCTTTATTACAGGATTCTGGCCTGAAGGCGAAAAAGCGGGAGCAGGGTCTGTAACTACAGTATTCCCATTCCCGTCAATTGATGCTAGTCTTCCAGCTGCTGCTTTAGGTGGCGGAGACATGTGGGGCGCATTTAATGATAGAGATGCAACAAAAGCTGTTGCTGAATACATGTTAAGTGCAGAATTCTACAACAATGTAGCAATCAGAGACAGTAACGCACGATTAAGTGCTCATACTGGTTTTGATACATCATTGTACGCACAACCAATCAATAAGATTCTCGGTGACACAATCGCAGCCGCGTTAAGTGCAAACAGCTTCAGATTTGATGCTTCTGACTTAATGCCACCTGAGGTTGGCGCTGGTTCATTCTGGAAAGAAATGATGAACCTAGCTGTTGAAGGCCCAGGATATATTGATACAGCATTAGACACTATTGAAAATTCTTGGCCGTAAGCCAACTATTTTTTAAGTAGTTTTGATAGCCACCCTATTGGGTGGCTATCTTATATTGGATAGTGTAAAATAATGAAATTGAGATGAGAGAAGTAACACAGCAAGAAAAATTAATGTCAATAGGAATATCTATGTTGGCATTGGGTATTTTTCCTCTTATTTGGTTTTTATCACAAGCTCTTTTATTTAGAGAATTAACAGATGCTATTTCTAGAAATTTATTAGTAGTATTTGCTTTAATTATTGGTTCATCATTTATCTTTTTTTTATTTCTTGGTATGGATAAAATTATCAAGCTTGCTCCAAAGGATACGAGGGATGCGCTTGAAGCAAGAATGTTTGTTGGTCCATCGTTATTTATGATTTCACTATTTCTTTTTTATCCAGCTGTAAGAACTATTTACATAAGCTTTAAAGATCGATATAGCAATGATTTTATAGGTTTTGAAAATTATAAATGGGCGTTTTCTGATCCAGAGATGATTGTTACTATTAGAAATCAAATAATCTGGCTATTCTTTGTTGTTTTCTTTGTTTTGTTAATTGGATTAGTTGTAGGTTGGTTGTCAGATAGATTAAATAAGGGTGAAGCTTTCTTTAAATCAATTGTTTTTATGCCTATGGCTATATCTGCAGTAGGGGCAAGTGCCATATTTAAATTTATTTATGAGTATAGACCGCCTCCTTTAACTCAGATTGGAATAATAAACGGTATCCGAGTATCTGTTGATAGAGGACCTACTTTACCTGGAATAAAAGCTGGTGAAAAATGCATGAACAACAGAATTATTGATGGTGAATTTAAGGATTTTAAAAATGAAGATTGTCTCAATCCAATTGGCTGGCTACAGCAAAGAGATCTTTCTAACTTGCCTTTTGCAGAAAATTTAAATCCTGATAACTTTTTTAGTAGTATTTTGGTTAATCTGCCTGTAAACACAATGTTATTAATGTTGATTATGATTTGGATGTTTACAGGATTTGCTGCTGTTGTATTTTCAGCGGGTATCAAAGCAATTCCTCAAGAAATTATGGAGGCAGGTCAAATTGACGGAGCTTCAGAAATGAGAGTCTTCAGGTCAATTGTTATTCCATATATTAAAAGTACAATAATCGTAGTCGGCACCTATATGGTTGTTACCGTACTTAAAGCATTTGATATAATCTATGTTTCTACAAGGGGTGATTTGGAAACAAATTTATTGGCTGTAAAAATGTTAGATGAATTTTCAAAGTATAGAAATTTTGGAAGATCGGCGACTGTTGCTGTTTTAATATTCGTCTGCGTACTTCCAATAATTATTGGAACGGCTATTAGAGAAAAAGAAAATACACGATCATGACAAGAAATAACCAAAAGTGGTATGACAAGCCAATCTCTAAATTAATTTTAATAACCATTGCACTGACCTGGATATTTCCTGTCTTCGGATTTGTATTAAGTTCTTTTCGTCCAGGAGAGAGTATTAAAAGAGAATCATGGTGGGACGCTATTTACACCGGTAAGTTATGGACGGAATTAACTCTAGCTAACTATTCCGAAATATTTTTTGCAGATAATTTAGACAGGTCTTTTTATAATTCTTTTGCAGTAACAATCCCATCTACAATTATTCCAATAACCATTGCTGCATTTGCTGCATATGCTTTTGCATTTATGGAATTTAGAGGCAAAGAGGTGCTTTTTCTTTTTGTTGTTGGGTCAATGATAATTCCATTACAAATGTCATTAATTCCTTTGGTTCAATTATTTAAGAGTGGAATAGAAGTATTTGGAATTCCGATAATTCCTGAACTTGATTTAAACGGAACATTTGTAGCAACATGGTTTGCTCACACGGGATTCGGCTTACCTTTGGCGACTTTTTTGCTTAGAGATTTTATGATGGGTTTACCAAAAAGCGTTATTGAATCAGCAAAAATTGATGGTGCAAGTAATATGACAACATTCTTTAAATTAGTTTTACCTTTATCAGTGGCAGGAATTGCTGCTTTTGGAACTTTCCAATTCTTATGGGTATACAATGATTTTCTTGTAGCAAATGTTTTTTTAGGAGTTTATAACC
>QBZE01000007.1 GCA_003282445.1 OCS155 cluster bacterium AG-333-G23 | reverse complement strand
TATGTTTCAGAATATTTTGCTGAAAACAGGGGAGCCTCATTAGCAAAAGTTGTATCGGCTATTGAGCTAGATGATAAGACACAAAATAGTATTAAAAGAGTACTGAAAAAGAAGTTTGGAAGAAAAGTGGAGCTACAAGTAGAGGTTGACGAGTCAGTTATAGGTGGTCTCAGCGTAAGCGTTGGTGAAAGAACTTTTGATGGCTTAGTTTCCTCAAGACTCCAAGAAGTAAAATCTGTTTTAGAAGGTAGGTAAGAGTGAGTGATTTAACATTAGATCCTAAAGATATATCGAAATCATTAAAAGACAGCCTTAAAGGTTGGGAGAAAGAATTAAAAGATGACGTTGTAGGTCACGTTGCAACCATTGCTGATGGTGTTGCAAGAGTAAAAGGCCTTGAAAATGTTATGGCTTCAGAATTATTGGAATTCCCAGGTGGTTTGATTGGTGTTGCCTTAAACCTCGAAGAGGAATCTATTGGTGTTGTGCTTATGGGAGATGCCTCAGGTGTTGAAGAAGGTATGCCTGTTAAGCAAACTGGAAGAGTTTTATCAATCGGTGTTGGTGATGGATTTCTAGGGAGAGTTATTGATCCACTCGGAAACCCAATTGACGGTAAAGGCCCAATTGAGTTCACTGAATCAAGAAGATTAGAGATACAAGCACCTTCTGTTGTGGAGAGACAACCAGTATCAGAGCCACTTCAAACAGGTATTAAAGCTATCGACTCTATGATTCCTATTGGTCGTGGTCAAAGAGAGTTGATTATTGGTGATAGGCAGATTGGAAAGACTGCAGTTGCAATTGATACAATCATTAATCAAAAAGATACTGATGTTAAATGTATTTATGTAGCTATTGGTCAAAAATCATCAACCGTTGCAGAAGTTATAGAAAAGCTTGAAGAAAATGGAGTAATGGATAAAACAGTTGTTGTGAATGCTCCAGCATCCGCAGCAGCAGCTCTTCAAATGTATGCTCCATATGCCGGTTCAGCTATTGGTCAGCACTGGATGTATAACGGTGAGCATGGCTTAATTGTTTTTGATGACTTGTCTAAACAAGCAGATGCTTATAGGCAGATATCATTACTTCTTAGAAGGCCACCAGGTCGAGAAGCGTATCCTGGAGATGTATTTTATCTTCACTCAAGGCTATTAGAGCGTTGTGCAAAAGTTTCCGATGAACTTGGAGGAGGATCTTTAACAGGACTACCAATTATTGAGACTAAAGCTGGTGACGTTTCAGCTTTTATTCCTACAAATGTTATCTCAATTACTGATGGTCAAATTTATCTTGAGAGTGAATTGTTTTACTCAGGAATTAGACCAGCCGTTAACCCGGGTACGTCAGTATCTCGTGTAGGTGGTGCGGCACAGATTAAAGCTATGAAGAAAGTTGCAGGACCTTTAAGAATCAACTTGGCACAGTTTAGAGAGTTAGAAGCATTTGCTGAATTCGGTTCAGACCTTGATGCTGCTTCCCAAGCACAGCTTGATAGAGGTAGAAGGGTAGTAGAGATATTAAAGCAAGCACAGTATGAACCAGTGTCAGTTGAGTATCAGGTTGTAACACTCTTTGCTGTAACAGAAGGTTATTTAGATAAGGTACCTGAGGAAGATATGGTTTCAGCTGAAGAAGGTCTTCACGAATATATCAACACAAGGCATCCTGAAATACTTGAAACCATTAGAGATACAGGAGACCTACCAGAAGATGAATTGAAAAATGCTGTTACTGCATTTGTGAAAACAATTGTAACAGTTGAAGAAGAAGCTGAAACAGAGGAAGAAAGCTAAAGATTATGGCAAGTGCTGAGCTTAGGATAATAAATAGAAGAATTAAGAGTGTTAAGTCTACTAAGAAGATAACTCGTGCAATGGAATTGATTGCAGCTTCTAGGATCGTTAAAGCCCAACAAAGAATGGAATCCTCAAATTCTTATGTAGATGTTTTAAACCAAATTGTTGCTGATTTAGTGGGCAAAGGCGGTTTAGATAAAGACACAGAAGAAAATAAAAGTAACAAAGCTGTAATTATTGTCGTTACCTCAGACAGAGGTTTGGCAGGAGGTTACAATACCAACATTCTTAAAGCAGCCGAAAATAAGCAAGCTGAATTATTATCAGAAAATAAAGAAGTAGAGCTTGTAACAGTTGGTAAAAAAGGAACAGGCTATTTTAATTACAGGAATTTTGAGTCTGTAAATGAATATGAAGGTGTAACCGATGAGCCAAAGTTTGATGATGCTTTTGAGGTAATGAAGCCTGTCATTGAAGGATATAACGAAGGTGAAGTTTCTGAAGTTTATATTCTCTTTACAGAGTACATTTCAGCATTAACGCAAAAAGCTACGGTAAAACAATTACTACCAGTTGTAAGTGACAGTGAAGAAAATACAGAAGAAACAGAAGACACATCAGGTGGTTATTCATTCGAACCTTCTCCTGAAGAAGTTTTGGAAGATTTAATACCAAAGTATATGAATGCAACACTATTTGGTGCTTTATTAAATAGCTCAACCTCAGAACATGCATCAAGAATGAGAGCAATGAAAGCTGCTACAGAGAACGCTGAAGATTTAATAAAAGTTTTGACAAGAGAAAGCAATCAAGCAAGGCAAGCTGAAATCACTACCGAAATATCAGAAATTGTTGGTGGTGCTGAGGCGCTTGCAGAATAAAGATTAAAGGAAGGAAAAAATGAGTGAGGAAAAAGGTAGAGTATCGAAAATAGCGGGACCGGTAGTTGACGTTGCATTTCCATTGGATGCATTACCGGAATTAAATTATGCTCTTGAAGTTGATGTAGAGGTTGATGGAGAAACAAACACAATTGTTCTTGAAGTCGCACAGCATTTAGGTGAAGGAAAAATTAGAGCTATTTCTATGCAAGGTACAGATGGTCTTCGAAGAGGTGCTGAGGTTAGTAATACTGGTTCTCCTATTTCCGTTCCTGTTGGTGAAGCTACCTTAGGTCACATCTTTAACGTTTATGGCCGTTCATTAGATGTTCCTACTGAATCTCTTGATATTAAAGAGAGGTGGCCAATCCATAGAAACCCACCTCCATTCGAAGAAGTGACAGCACAAAATGAAATGTTTGAGACTGGTATTAAAGTAATTGATCTTTTAATTCCTTACGTACAAGGTGGAAAGATAGGATTATTTGGTGGTGCTGGTGTTGGAAAAACAGTTCTTATTCAAGAAATGATTAACAGAGTAGCAACACACCATAGTGGAGTATCTGTATTCGCTGGTGTTGGAGAACGAACAAGAGAAGGAAACGACCTTTTCCGAGAGATGCAAGAGTCAGGAGTAATTGACAAGACTGCATTAGTGTTCGGTCAGATGGATGAACCGCCTGGTGTTAGGTTGCGAGTTGCTCTTTCAGCCCTAACAATGGCAGAGTATTTTAGAGATGTAGAACAACAAGATGTATTGTTATTTATTGATAATATTTTCAGATTTAGCCAAGCTGGTTCAGAAGTATCAACATTATTAGGACGTATGCCTTCAGCTGTTGGTTATCAGCCAACACTTGCTGATGAAATGGGCTTTCTTCAAGAGAGAATTACTTCTCTAAAAGGAAGGTCTATTACCTCGCTACAGGCTGTATATGTACCTGCTGATGATATTACAGACCCTGCACCACATACTGCTTTTGCTCACTTAGATGCAAGAACAGTTTTAGACAGAAAAGTTGCAGACTTAGGTATCTATCCTGCAGTTGATCCTCTTGACTCATCAAGTCGAATATTGGATCCAAAGATAGTAGGAGATGAGCATTACACAACAGCTAGAGAAGTACAGAGAGTCCTTCAAAGATATAACGATCTTCAAGATATTATTGCAATTCTTGGTCTCGATGAACTTTCTGAAGAGGACAAACTTATTGTTGGTAGAGCAAGAAGAATCCAAAGATTCTTATCTCAGCCTATGTATGTTGCTGAGCAATTTACAGGAATTGATGGTAAGTATGTCTCCATTAAAGATTCTATCGAAGCTTTCAAAACAATTCTAAGTGGAGAGTTGGACTCAACCCCAGAACAGGCATTCTATATGGTTGGTGGAATTGAAGAAGTGCTTGAAAAAGCAAAGGAGCTTGAAAGCTCTTCAGCATAATTATGTTAGTTGAAGTAGTCAGTCCCGAACAGAGCTTCTTCTCTGGAGAAGCTACGATGGTAATTTCAAGAACACCAGAAGGGGAGATAGGTATTCTTGCTGGACATGAGCCAACAGTAGCAACACTTGTTCCTGGAGGCCTTACAGTAGATCAAGAGGGCACCAAACAAAGTTATGCAATCTCAGGGGGCGTTCTTCAAATTACAGGAGAGAAAGTTTTAATTCTTGGAGAAGCTATAGAAGAGGTAGATGGAAGCCACGAGGATGCTGTTGAAAAAGGCATTCAAATGGTAGACCAAGAAGTTGAAGAGTAAATAGTGAGTTCCTTACTTGCTTTTCATGCACACCCAGACGACGAATCAGTAGCAACGGGTGTTACGTTAGCAAAATATGCAGACGAAGGTCACAGAGTTGTAGTAGCTACAGCAACTGACGGCTCTGCCGGAGAAATTCATAACTACGATAATCCAGAAGAACTTTTTCCTAAACTCGCTGAAATGAGAAGAAAAGAGTTAGAGGCAAGCCTTGAGGCACTTGGTGTAAAAGAATATGAATGGATGGGGTTTAAAGATTCTGGAATGATGGGCACTAGTGAAAATGATGATCCAGATTGTTTCTGGAGGCAGAACTATTTTGATCCTGTTGGAAAACTCGTCGACATAATTAGAAAATATAAACCTGATGCTTTAATAACATACGATCCTTTTGGAGGATATGGTCATCCAGATCATATTCAGACACATAGAATCGGAACAGCAGCTTATTTTGCAGCTAGTGACTTAGACAAGTTCCCACTTAAAGAAAATCAAGAAGTATGGATTCCAGAGCGTCTTTATTACAGTGCCTGGTCTAAGACAAGATTGCAGTCAAGAAGACAACAAATGTTTGATGCTGGAATTATTTCAGAAGAAGAATTTAACAGATTTAACCCAATTGGCAGTGAACATGATGATATAGATGTTGAAGTTGATGGTAGAAAATACGTTGAACATAAAATTAATTCTATGAAAGCTCACCGAAGTCAGTTTAAAGATGACTGGTGGGGTTTTAATATTCCAGATGAATACAAAGAAGAATTTTTAGGTGTTGAATCATATATCTTGGCTTTCAACAGAGGGAAATTTAATTCAAAATCAGAATTACTTTGAAATAAAACTTTATATATCTCTGCATAAATTCAAGAAGCTGTAATATTTTATTGAAGCAAATTTATTTAATGGTAAAAATGAAAAAAAGACCTATTGTAAATATTCTACTCGCAACATTCTTTCTTTATTCTTTTCTCGTCTCAATCAAACTTCTTGAAAAAGGAATTAAAACTTTAGGTGCAGAATACACAGATGCACTTTTTGAGTCAGTATCCAATCCTTTTGCTGGTTTATTGGTTGGAATTTTATGTACAGTTTTAGTGCAATCATCCTCAGTTACTACTGCAACTATTGTTGGTTTAGTTGGAAGCGGAGTGCTCAGCTTGGAATATGCAATACCAATGGTTATGGGAGCAAATATTGGAACAACGGTAACTAATACCTTAGTTTCATTTGGACACGTAAGAAGAGAACAGGAATTTAAAAGAGCTTTTGCAGCCTCAACTATGCATGACTTCTTTAACTTATTAGTGGTGATAATACTTTTCCCTCTTGACTTATACACAGGACTTATAACAAGGATGGCTGAAAATGGAACAGACTTTATTGTTGCCACTGGCTTTACAGCAACTAAACCTAATAGTCCAATCAAGGCAGGAATTAAGTGGGGTTCAAATAATATATTAGACGGACTGTCTTCTATTCCATTTATTGGAAATCTAAGTGAGAATTCCTACAGGGCCTATGCAGTTCTTTTAATTATTATTGCAATAACATTTATTTTCTTGAGCCTTAGAAATGTCGTATCCAATATGAAATCTCTCATGCTCAATCAGATTGAATTTGGGTTAGATAAAGCTCTTGCAAGGGGTGGGGGACTTTTTGCAATATTAATCGGAATCCTAATTACTTTCTCAGTACAAAGTTCAAGTATCACCACATCAATCCTTGTACCGATAGTCGGTTCAGGAATTTTATCTATTGAAAATGCTTTTCCAATAACCCTTGGTGCAAATATTGGTACAACAATCACAGCTGTTTTAGCTAGCTTTGCTGTTGATGATCCAGCAGGATTAACCATTGCACTCCATCATGTATTTTTTAACTTAATTGGTGTCATTATTGTTTATCCAGTAAAGGCAATAAGGAATTTTCCAGTCAATTTGGCAAAAGGACTCAGTGTTATAACCGCTAAAAGAAGATATATTGCAATACTTTACGTTTTAGTAACTTTTTTACTAATTCCACTTTTGGGAGTAGTACTATTTAATTAAGGAGAAAATATGACTGATTTATTAGATTCAATAGATGCAAAATTAAGTGAGATGCTTACCAATAGTATGCATGCTTACGATATTACGATGAATTGCCTCCTAGGAGATACGAATCTCGAGACCGTAAGAGAAGATTTATACAACACTGATAAAGCTATAAATGAACTTCATAGAGAGGTAAGAAGAGAGATGATAATTCACTCAGCGGTAAACTCTAGAAATTTAGATATTCCATTGTTACTTTCTTATATGACAATGTCTAAAGACATTGAAAGAATAGGAGATTACTGTAAAAATTTATTTGAGATAGCAGAAACTGGAAACTCCTTTGCAAAAGGGGATGACCTAGATACCTATATGGAGTTGAAAAATGATATAGGAAAATTAATAGTTTATCTGCAATCTTGTTTGAATCTTGATGATGAATCAAAAGTACAAGATTTGATTACTTTAGGGTCTTCTTTAAATAATGATCTTGATGAAAAAATTACAGCACTTCTTGAAGATAAAGAGAAGATTCAGTACCCAGTTGCTACAACACTTTTTTATAGATATCTGAAAAGAATAGTTTCGCATATAGTAAATGCTGCTACAGCGATAATTATGCCGACAGATCAGATAGATTATTTAGACGAATAAATTAGTTTAATTAACGTCCCAGGTTCCAAGTGATCGAATCAATTGTTCAATTTTTCCATCACCCTTAGCTTCTTTTGCTGATTCGATTTGCCCTATAACATCTTCGTTATAAGTTTCTCTCTCAACTTGTCTAAAGACACCAACTGGAGTGGGCCCATAAGGACCATGAGATAGTCTAGATAATGAAAATGCAACTGAAGGATTCTTTTTAGTTGTGTCATGAACATAAATCTGAGAATCATCAATATCAGCTCTTTTAACTATTTTGGCTTCACCATTTTCTATAGTTACTGCAAGTTCATCTTCTGCTCCAAAGATAACCTTTTCACCATGAACTAAATTAATCCTGTTAGCAACACGACCTTCTTTTGACGTAAGTTGTTCAAAAGCATGATCGTTGAATACGTTACAGTTTTGATAGATCTCTATAAATGCTGAACCTTTATGCTTTGAAGCTTCCTCCAAAACATGAGCTGTAAGATCTCTATCCATGTCTATTGATCGAGCTACGAAGCTTGCTTCAGCTCCTAATGCGACACTCATTGGATTAAAAGGCATCTCAACTGAGCCAAATGGTGAAGATTTTGTTTTCTTTCCTTCCTCACTTGTTGGAGAGTATTGACCTTTTGTTAAACCATAAATCTGGTTATTAAACATTAAGATTTTTAAATTAACATTTTTTCTTAAAGCATGGATTAGATGATTTCCACCAATTGAAAGTGAGTCTCCATCACCAGATACAATCCAAACAGAGAGTTCAGGATTAGAGACAGAAACACCAGTTGCAACTGCTGGAGCTCTTCCGTGAATTGAGTGAAGTCCATAAGTATTCATGTAGTACGGGAATCTTGCAGCACACCCAATCCCTGAAACAAAAACTATCTTCTCTTTACTGATGCCCATTTCAGCCATAAAACTTTGTACAGAAGCCAGAAGTGTATAGTCACCACAGCCTGGACACCATTTAACTTCTTGGTCGCTCTGAAAATCTTTTCTTTTATAATTTATAGGTACTTTACTCATTTATTCTTTCCTCAATCTCATCATATAATTCTTGAGCAGTAAATGGTTCGGCATTAACTTTATTTATTCCTATAGCATCTATTAAGTATCTCTCTCTAACGAGTTTTATTAATTGGCCTGTATTTAATTCAGGGATGATGACTTTCTTATAGTTCGAGAGTACATCACCAGTGTTATCAGGAAATGGATTTAGGAAAGTTAAATGAGCACTTGCTACTTTTATTCCCTTTTCATTCAATCTATTGACTGCCTGAGTAATACTTCCATAAGTTGAACCCCAGCCAAGTACAAGAACATCAGCCTTTTCATCTCCTGTAACCTCTAAAGGTTCAATATCGTTAGCTATATTTGCTATCTTCCAAGCTCTCATGTCTGTCATATATTGATGATTAGCTGATTCGTAAGAAACATTTCCAGTTCCTTCTTCTTTTTCAAGCCCACCAATTCTATGTTCTAGTCCAGGTGTACCAGGAACAGCCCATGGCCTTGCAAAAGTTTCTACATTTCTATGATATGGAAGGAACCCTTCTTCAGTGTTGATTGTTGTTGTAAGGTTATTTTCAATTGTTGGTAAATCTCCAATTGCTGGAAGTTTCCAAGGCTCTGAACCTGTAGCAACATAATTATCAGAAAGTAGGATAACTGGGGTCATATATTTCAATGCAACTCTAGCTGCTTCAATTGCAGTAGTAAATGCATGAGAAGGAGATCTAACAGCTAGAACAGGTAATGGTGATTCTCCATGTCTTCCGTACAAGGCAAACATTAAGTCTGATTGTTCTGGTTTTGTTGGAAGACCTGTTGAAGGCCCACCTCTTTGAACATTGACAACAACTAAAGGCAGCTCAGTAGATACTGCTAGGGAGATAGTTTCACTTTTCAGTGCAAGTCCTGGTCCACTAGTACCAGTAACTGCTAATTTTCCTGTAAAAGAAGCACCAACAGCTGAGGCCGCTGCTGCTATCTCATCTTCAGCTTGAAAAGTAATCGTATCAAAATTTTTATGTTTAGAGAGTTCATGTAATATGTCTGATGCTGGAGTAATAGGATAGCTTGCATAAAATAACTCAAGTCCAGCTTGTCTTGCTCCTGCTATTAAACCCCAACTGAGTCCAATATTTCCATTTATATTTGTGTATTCTCCTTCAGGAAGCTTTGCTTTATCAACAACATATGTATGATGAAATGCTTCTACGGTTATTCCAAAGTTGTAACCAACCTTTAATGCTTTAATGTTTGCATCTGCTACTTCAGGGAGTTTTTTGAATTTATCATTAATCCAATTCTCAGTATCCTCAAGAGGCCTATTAAAGACCCAAGAGATTAAACCTAATGCAATCATATTTTTTGATCTAAGTACAGCTCTACCAGTAATTTCAGTATCTTCTAGAGCCTCTTTTGTTAACTTCTCCATAGGTACTTGAAAAACTCTATACGCATCTAACTCACCGGATGTTCTCGGATCAGTTTTGTAACCAGCTTTTTGTATATTTTTTTCTTCGAATGCATCTTCATTTAGTATCAACATACCATTTGGTGCTAAATCATCTAAGTGAGCTTTTAGAGCTGCCGGGTTCATTGCGACTAATACATCTGGATTATCACCAGGAGTTAAAATATCAAAGTCTGCTATTTGGACTTGGAATGAAGACACTCCAGCAATTGTTCCTTGCGGTGCTCTTATCTCTGCTGGGAATGAAGGTAGAGTAGCTAAATCGTTTCCAAATAAAGCAGAAGTATCTGTAAATCTTGTACCTACAAGCTGCATGCCATCACCAGAGTCACCTGCAAATCTAATTGTCACTGCAGGAATAGACTCTACCGTTTTATTCTCTAATGAAGGTTCTTTATTGTCCATAATCTTATATTAATCTTTGTTTGATTAAGTTGATTTGATTTTCTCCGTTTCGATGCAGTTTTCCATGTTTTCTCCTGAACAGCATTCTGCTTGATTTAAGCCAAACATTGCACAGGAACTATTAATACAAGCTGCATGACCATGAAGATAAGCCATTTCAGAGCTACACCAAGTACAAACGAGACTACTCATATATGTTGAACCTATGATATGGCCAGTATCTTACTTTCAGTTTCCAGCAATCTTCGTATTTAATTGGACCAAGAGTTCTAGAGTCGCTTGTGGACATATTCCTTTGGTCACCAAGTACGAATATCTCATCATCTCCGAGCTCAACAGAGACAAAGTCATCAGTTAAATCTTTAGACCATTCATCATCTATTTTTTCAGAGTTGATGATAATTTCTCCATCTGATGAAGAAACATTTTCATTTGGTAGTCCTATTACTCTTTTAACTACATCGATATTCTTCTCGGTGTTTGTAAAGACAACTATATCTCCACGTTTTGGAGCTTCTTTTAATTTTACAGAAAGTACATACTCGTCAGGCAGCAATGCCGGCTTCATACTTTCTTCTTTTATTTCATATGCTCTAATACTTTTATTCTCATTTTTAAACATGAGATATAAAACCAGTATGAATATGGTTTTAAAATTAAATAATCTAAATATACTTTTAATCATTTTTATTTTTTATTACTAAAATTAATAATAGATAATTAAAGGAGATTTATGAAGTTATTTAAACCATCTTATGTTGCTTATGCCCATTGTGATTTACCTTGTGGAGTTTATGATCCGGCACAAGCAAGGATTGAGGCTGAATCTGTATTGAATGCTGCTAAAAAATATCAAGAATCAGACGATCCAAGCTTTAAACAAAGGTGTGTCACAATCAAAGAAGAAAGAGCAGAAGAAGTAAAGCATCATTTATGGGTTCTCTGGACAGATTATTTTAAGCCAGAACATTTAGAAAAATATCCAAATCTTCATGACTTATTTTGGAATGCAACAAAAAAAGCTGGTGAAGCTAAAAAAACAGAAGACCCAGCAGTTGGTGAAGAGCTTCTTTCAATGATTGATGAAATAGATAAGGTTTTTCAAGACTCTAAGTCTTAATCAAACTTTTTAAATAGGTGCCCAATAGTTTCTATTTGGGTTCCTATTTTTATTGAATTCAAACTCCATTGATTATTACTCTCTTTTGGAATAGCATTACTAACTTTTTCACTAGTAGATGGCATAAATGGCGAGAGTAAATTTGAACATGCATCTATGGCAGTCAATGAGGTATATAAAATACGGGAAGCTCGCTTACTGTCTTCTCCAATAATCTTCCAAGGTTCTGTTTCATTAAGATAAATATTTACTTTTGATACATAACGCATTGCTTCTTGTAGAGCTGCTTTTAGTTCTACTTTTTCTATATGTTCCCCAACATTATTAAAAGCTTCTTCTCCTGATTTTAGAAGAGTGGTGTCTACTTCAGTCTCATCTGAGGCTTCGTTGATATTATCAATATTATTTTCAATTTGTGTAAATACTCTTTGTACTAAATTGCCCCATGTAGCAACAAGTTCCTCATTGTTTCTTCTAATCATTTCACTCTCACTAAGTTCAGAATCAGCCTGTTCTGGCAAGACAGAAGCTAGTGTATATCTAATTGCATCTGGCTCCCACTCTTCTAAATATTCGGAAAGTGATTTACCAACGCTTCTACTTGCAGAAGCTTTTTCACCTTTTATTAATATGTACTGGTTAGCAGGAACATTGGTTGGTAAATTCAGGTCACCATATCCAGCTAAAATTGCCGGCCAAATTACTGAATGAAACGGAACATTATCTTTTCCGATAAAATAATATGATTCTGCATCTTTATTTTTCCACCAATCTTCCCAGTTTCTTGACTCATCATTGTTTGACCACTCTATAGATGCTGACAGATAACCTATTACTGCTTCAAACCATACATAAATCTTTTTTCCATCTCCTAGGTCATCAACAGGTATATCTATACCCCAATCGAGATCCCTCGTAATAGCTCTATCCTGCAATCCTTCTTTAACAAAAGATTTTGCCCAGTTTATAACATGCGGTCTCCAATCTTCTTTTGTCTCAAGCCATGGAATTAAGTCTTCCCCTAACGCACTTAACTTCAAAAAGAAATGTTCAGTTTCTTTAAACTCTGCTTTATTTCCCGATATCTTACTTTTAGGATCAATTAACTCCTCTGGATCTAGTGTTGAACTACAACTATCACACTGATCTCCACGAGCAGATTCATAATCACATTTTGGACATTTGCCCTCTACATACCTATCTGGTAAAAATCTATTTTCACTTGGATCATAAGCCTGAAGAGTTTTTGCTTTATAGATATATTCTTTTTCTAATAATTTTAAAAATATGTCATGAGTGACTTCTTTGTGATTTTTTGTCATTGTTGTTGTGTAGTTATCCCATGAAATAGATAATTTATCCCAATATCCTAAAAATTCTTTATGATATTTTTCAACTATATCTATTGGAGTAACCCCTTCTTCATCTGCTCGAACAGTGATAGGAGTACCATGAGCATCACTACCGGATACCATCAACACTTTATTGCCAACTATACGGTGATATCTAGCAAAGATATCTGCAGGTAAATATGCACCACCAATATGTCCTAGATGTCTAGAACCACTGGCATATGGCCAGGCTACAGAAACTAAAATATTTTTTGTCATGCCTCTCTAAGAATAGACTTAAGCGAAACAATTATGAAACATTTCGTTAATAATCATTTAATTTTTAAAGTTTCTTCTTAAATAATTTCTTTGTTATTTTAAATAAGAACGAATAGGAGATTTAAATATGGAAATAACTACTTATGTTGATAATTTATGGGTTTTAATGGCTGGAATATTAGTAATGTTCATGCATCCTGGATTCATGTTGGTTGAGACAGGTTTCACAAGAGCTAAAAACTCAGTAAATATCGTAATGAAAAATTTTATGGGCTTCACAGTTGGTTCAATTACCTATTGGGCTTTTGGATTTGCTTTAGCATATGGAGGAACATCACTTGGAGGGTTCCTAGCTTATGGTAACTTCTTCCTTGAAGGAGAATCACTAACTTACTTTTTTCAAGTCGTTTTTGCAGCAACTGCAGCAACAATAGTTTCAGGTGCTGTAGCAGAAAGAACTAAATTCAGTGCTTATTTACTATTCATGCCATTTATTTGTGGAATAATTTATCCAATTGTTACACACTGGGTCTGGAGTGGACAAGGCTGGTTAGGAGATCTTGGTTTTATAGATTTTGCTGGTTCAGGAGTTGTACACATGGTTGGTGGTTTTGCAGCTTTAGCAGGGATTAAAGTTGTTGGACCAAGGCTTGGTAAATACGATGAAAATGGAAATCCTTTAAATATTAGTGGAAGCTCAATTGTAGCTGGAGCACTAGGAGTCTTTATACTTTGGTTTGGTTGGTTTGGATTCAACGTTGGGTCCGCATTAGCTGCTGTAAATGTTGATTTAGCTTCTATCGCTGTTACAACTCTACTTTCAGGATGTGCAGCTTCAATAAGCGCAATGTCAACTTCAATGATTTCTGGAAAACCAAATGTTGGAATGACATTGAATGGTGCCTTGGGTGGTTTAGTTGGAATTACAGCAGGATGTGCAAATGTAAATAACTTAGGAGCTGTAATTATTGGTTTAGTAGCAGGTTTCCTGCTTGTAACAGCCTCTAATTATTTCGAAAATAATGGAGTAGATGATGCAGTTGGCGCAGTATCAGTACACGGTATATGTGGTACATGGGGCGTTCTAGCTGTTGCGATATTTGACACGACTGATGGCCTAGTGTTTGGTGGTACATCTTTATTAGTACCGCAATTAATAGGAGCTATTTCTATTGGAACTTGGGCTTACGTTACTTCTTTTGTTGCATTCAAGATAATTGATGCATTGATAGGAGTAAGAGTATCAAGGGAAGAAGAGATAGCAGGGTTAGATCTTTCAGAGCATGATTCCACAGCGTATGGAGATTTTGCATTAAAGAACTAATTTAATTATTGGGAAATCAGCTACAAAGCAAATTATCGGGTTCTCCCCCCACAAGATAGAAGTTTTTAGCTGATTTTCCTTAACTACTGATAATATGTAGTTGAAAGGATTTAAAATTTATCCACATTTCAATACTTTATCTGGAACAATAAATCTCCTTGCTAGTGAATTGGGAAATGTTATCAAAGAACAGGCTGGAGTTAAGTACTTTAAGTTAGTTGAGGATATCAGAGTAAGTTCAAAAGAGTATAGAAGAACAAATAATTCTAAATATTTAAATAAAGTATATAAAAAATTAAAAAACTTAGAACCTAGTGAAATACTAATTGTTACTAAGTCGTTTACGTTATTCTTTTATTTATCAAATATTGCAGAGCAAGTATTCAGAGGCTCATTTGATATAAAGATAAATAGAAAGAATACTACTTCTAAGAACGAAGACATTTTTTTCTTTCCAGTTTTCACTGCGCATCCTACCGAGAGTGCTCGACAATCTACATTAAAGAAAATCTACAGGATAGGAGAGATAGTATCTTTAAACGAATCAGAAGATCTTGATGAAATCAACAACTTGATTACGAAACTTTGGTACACAAGAGAAATAAGATCTAATAAACCAAACCCAATAGATGAGGTAAAGTCCTTAATTTATTACCTTGATATTTTATACAGGAATGTTTATGAAGATATTAATGAAGAATTGAGGAAAGAAGATCTTATAGATAAAAATATCATAAGATTTGGTACTTGGGTTGGTGGTGATAGAGATGGTAATCCTAATGTAAATAATAAGATCACTGAGGAATCATTAAAAATTTATTCAAATCAAATTATTGGGATATATAAAGAAAAAATAATCAAACTTTCTGACGAATTTAGCATTTCAAATAAATACACAGACATACCAAAAGGTCTTAATGATAGGATTAATGAGTATTCTAAAATTTTAAAAAAAGAACACTCTCATTATTCTTTAATAAATTTTGATGAACCATTTCGAATATTTTTATCTTTAATATTCCACAGGTTAGATAACTTTCAAAACACAGCTTCAGGATATAAGTCCTTTACAGAATTCAAAAAAGATATTGAATTATTTAATAAATCTGTCTCTGAATGTTTTAAACATAAGTCCCCAAATAAAAATATATTAAAATTTATTGATTATATAGATGAGTTTGAATTTCACGGTGTTTCCATGGATATTAGAGAAGATTCGTCTGTATTAAAAAATGTATCTTCTAAAGAATATAAAGAGTTTATAAATCTTTTAAAAAAGATTCCAGAATGGAAAGCACTATATGGATCTAAAGTAATAAATTCAATAATTTTATCTATGACAAAAGATGAAGAAGATATTTTAAATTTATTTAAATTATGCAAGAAATACATAGTTAATGTTCAAGACATACCAATGTTGGTTCCATTATTGGAACAAATAGACGATTTGCAAAGAGGTGATGCCATACTTAATGGTTTGCTATCCAGTAAGCAATATAAAGATCATTTAATTAAAAACTTTAAATCTACTCAGGAGATAATGCTTGGTTATTCAGATTCAAATAAAGATGGAGGGATTGTATCTTCTCAATGGAATGTTTATAAAGCTCAGATCTCTTTATTTAAAACTGGTAAGAAAAATCAAATTAATACAATATTTTTTCATGGTAGAGGGGGAACAATAAGCAGGGGTGGCGGTCCTACATATAATTCGATTCTTTCTCAACCTGATGGGACTATTACTAATCAAATTAGATACACGGAACAAGGAGAGGTAATTTCTGATAAATACTCAACATCAAATCTTGCTAAAGAAAATCTTAAATTAGGAGCTTATGCTTTTTTAAAAGCAAGAAAAGGAAAGATAATAAATAATAAAGATGAATATAAATTCATCGAGGAATTATCAGATATATCCACTAAAAAATACAAAAACTTGATTAATGATCCAAATTTATTTCGATATTTCGAAACAGTGACACCTGTAAATCTTTTATCGATCTTAAATATCGGATCTAGGCCTGCAAAGAGAACTAAGGAAAGCACTTCACAAAGCTATAGAGCAATTCCCTGGGTTTTTGGATGGGCTCAGACAAGACAAACTATTACTGGTTGGTATGGGTCGGGTACTGCTTTATTAGAGCTAATAGATAAATATGGAATTAATTTTTTAAGAAAACAATACAAAACTTCATCTTTTTTTAGAGATTTATTAAGCAATATTGAAATGACTATAGTTAAATCTGACCTCAAGATATCAGAAATTTATATAAACGAATTATTAACTGAAGATATGAAATATATATTTGAAGATATTTCTGAAGAAGCAAACAAGGTAAGGGAGTCTGTAAAACAAATTACCAGAAATCGTGAATTATTAGACAGTAATGAAATACTAAAGACAACATTGAAAATAAGAAATACATATTTAGACCCACTTTCATTAATTCAAATACTATTAATGAAAAAATTAGTTAAAAAAGAAATTACTGAAGAAGAAAAGACCTCACTCTTATTGTCAATAAATGGACTGGCCGCTGGATTAAGAAACACAGGCTAGAAGATGAGTGATAATTTAATTGATATTAAAGAATATTCACATTTCATTAATGATGTTTTAGATGAATCAGGAAAAATAGCAATGAAATATTTCCGACAAGTAAAAGATCTAACATTGAAGGGAGATTACAGTCCTGTTACAGAAGCTGACAAAAATATTGAAAGTTATATTAGAGAAAGAATAAACAGTCAATACCCTGATCACACAATAATAGGTGAAGAGTTCGAGACTCCTCATACTTCATCGGAATATACTTGGTATCTAGATCCAATTGATGGAACAAGAAGTTTTATTGCTGGTAAACATGATTTTGGGACACTAATAGCTTTAAGAAAAAGTAACGAATTACTTAGCGGAGCTATAGATTGTCCGGCACTAGAAGAAAGATGGGTATCGTTTACTAATGGTTCAACTCTTGTAAATGGAAATAAGACTTCATGCAGATCAGTAAATGACCTTGAGGATGCAGTTATGGCTACTACATCAAGTCATGAATTTGGTATGGCAAAATGGAAAGCATATCAATCTTTAGAACAGTCGGTTAAAGTAACTACCACAGGTAGTGATTGTTATAATTATGGCCTTTTAGCAAGTGGATATATCGATATTGTTGCAGAACGATTAACTGCTCCTCATGATTACTTACCTTTAATAAATATTGTTCAGGGTGCTGGTGGAGTTATAACAGACTGGGATGGTAATAAGCTAGGATTTGATGCAAAAAATGTTTATGTTCTCGCATCAGCTTCTAAAGATCTACATAAACTTGCTTTAAATAAATTAACTGTTTCTTAAATAAAAAGTAGATAAGTTTAATCTTTTTTTGGCTTTGCCCGGAGATTTAATTTCAGTGACAGTAATAAAAAAACCGGGCTATGCCCGGTCAAATTAAATAATAGGACGAGGCACTTACCTATGTAAGTTCCACCAATTCCAGTTATTTATTTTTAACATTGTTTAAATATTAGTCAAATAAAGTGAATTATTTCAACTTTTAGGTTTAGAATTTTGAAAAAATATTTATTTTTAATAACCTCTATATGCTATTAAAATAACTTTCACTTATGAACTTTGAAATTAAAGAAAAAGATGCTTGTGGTGTAGGTTTCATTGCTTCTAGAGCCTTACCACCAACTCATGGGATGACATTAAAAATACTTGAGTGCCTTGCAAATCTAGATCATAGAGGGGCAAAATTTGCTGATGGAACCGGTGATGGAGCAGGAGTTCTAACTGAAATACCCTCTGAACTTATAGAAGCTGAATTAAAAGAAAGAGAAATTTCTTACGAGGTTGACCAAAAGCTAGGAATTATTTCATGCTTTTTTGAACATAAGAATGTTGATGAATCAATAAATTTAATTAATAAAAAAATAAAAAAATTTGAGATAGAGATTCTTTATTGGAGAAAAGTTCCAACAGATAAAAGTATTCTTGGAACTATGGCTCAAAATTCTAAGCCAGCTATTTATCAAGGAATAATTTCTTCTAAAGAAAAAAATAAAAAAGGCTTTGAAAAGTATCTTTATTTATTTAGAAAATCATTAGAAAAAGAAATACAAAAACATGAATATTTAAATGTTCATATAAATTCATGTTCAAGCAGAACAGTTGTTTACAAAGGTTTGTTTACAGCTTCACAAACATCAGATTTTTATTGGGATTTAAGAAATCCTTTATTTAAAACTAGATTTGGTATTTTTCACCAAAGGTTTTCAACAAATACCTCTTCAACTTGGGATAAAGCACAACCTTTTAGGATGATTGCTCATAATGGTGAGATCAATACAATTGGTTCAAACTATTCCTGGATGAGAGCAAGAGAAGTTGATGCTACATCAAATGAATGGAAAGAAGATATAGAAGTAATAAAACCATTTATAGATGAGAGTCTTTCTGACTCTGGTCAATTTGATAATGCAATAGAGTTACTTGTACAATCTGGAAGAAAACTTGCTCACGCACAAGAGATGTTGATGCCATCAGCATGGGAAAATAACCCAAGATTTAATGAAAAAGAAAAAGCATTTTATCAGTATCACTCATTTCTTTCAGAACCATGGGATGGGCCAGCTGCGATTATAGCTTCAGACGGAAAAGATATTATTGCTGGATTAGATAGAAGTGGTTTGAGACCAATGAGATGGATGGTTTCTGATAGATATGTTCTTGCAGCATCTGAAGTTGGAATTTGCCCATCTGTAGAGGCAGGGGCATACAAGACTGCTCAATTAGAACCAGGCCAAACAATTAGATACAGAATTAAAAATGATGAACTACTTGAAGAGAAAGATGTTATAAAAAAACTTAGTGAAAAAAATCCATATAAAGAATGGGTAAAATCTAAACCTTTAAAGGTCGATGTTGAGTTTAATGATTTAGGAGATGAAGGAATTGATCAAGAAAAGTTAGGAAACTTCTTTGAGTACACACCAGAAGAAGAAAGACTTATTTTACAACCTATGATCAAAGGAGAAACACCAACTGGATCAATGGGTAATGATTCACCTCTTGCTATATTAAGTAAAAATAACCCAAGATTAACTAGATATTTTCATCAAATGTTTGCGCAGGTTACAAATCCACCAATAGATCCAATTAGGGAAAGACTTGTAATGTCTACTAAATCATACCTTGGGAAAAGAGGTTCAATATTAAAAGAGACAGCACAACAGGCAAGCTTGATAGACCTTAAGTCGCCTATTTTAAGTAAAGGGATTTATGATAAATTAATTTCAAAAGATTTTACTGGAAAAAAATCTAAAGAATTTAATACAACATTTAACAAGTCTGAAAAAAATCTTGAAGAATTTCTTGATAACTTATGCAAGGAAGTTGAGCTTGCAATAACTGATAAAAAGAAGTCATTTATTATATTCACAGATAGGAATATTAAAGAAGGGGATTCTGTAGCTCCTTCGTTACTTGTTGTAGGATTAATTCATCACTACCTAATCGAAAAAGGCATTCGATTAAAAGCATCCTTAGTAATGGTCTCAGGAGAAGTTAGAGATGCTCATGATTTAGCTTGTCATATTTCATATGGCGCCTCAGCTGTCTGGCCTTATTTAGCTTTAGAGAAATCAAGATTATTAGCAGTAAATAATCCAGAATTAGAAATAACCCCATCAGAAGCACAAGAAAACTACAGAGATGCTTTAAACAATGGTTTGTTAAAAATAATGTCAAAAATGGGAATTTGCACTGTTGCTTCATACAGAGGTTCAGAGCTTTTCGAAATAATTGGATTAAATAAGAAATTAGTTGAAAAATCATTCAAATTTTCAAAAATAAGAACTGAAGGAATTGGTTTAGAAGAGCTTAATGATAATTTATCTATTTATTCATCAAGTATTGAACATAACTTATCCGACATAGGAGGATTTTATAAACATAAAAGAGGAGCTGAAACTCACATTGCCTCACCAACCAATGTTTTAAAACTACAAAAAGCTGTTAAATCTGGAGACAGAGATGAATGGAATAATTATATTGAATCTTTAGAAGACAGGGATGAAGTGCAAATAAGAGATTTATTTACACTTCCTGAAGGTATTAGTGAGATAACTAATAAACAAGATCCTGAATTATTAAATGATATTTATAAAAGATTTACAATCAGTTCAATGTCTCTTGGAGCACTTTCTGAAGAGGCGCACCAGGCTCTTGCAATTGGAATTAATAAATTAGGAGGAAAATCAGGTTCTGGTGAAGGAGGAGAAGACCCTAAGAGATTTGGTACAGAAAAAAATTCTAAAATAAAACAAATTGCATCAGGACGTTTTGGTGTAACTCCAGATTACCTAGCTTCTGCTGAAGAGTTTCAAATAAAAATGGCTCAAGGCTCTAAACCAGGTGAAGGAGGACAATTACCAGGGTTTAAGGTTGATTCACACATCGCTAAATTAAGACATACAACAGAGGGTGTAACTTTAATTTCTCCACCGCCTCATCATGATATATATTCAATTGAGGATTTAGCTCAATTGATATATGATTTAAAAACTTTTAATCCAAATTGTCCAGTAAATGTAAAGCTAGTTTCAGAACCAGGAGTTGGAACAATTGCTGTTGGAGTTGCAAAAGCTGGTGCTGATATTATCACAATAGCAGGAAGTGATGGTGGGACAGGAGCAAGCCCTTGGACAAGTATTAAACATGCTGGTTCACCATGGGAATTAGGCTTAACAGAAACACACCAAGCTTTGGTCGAAAACAATATGAGAAGCAATGTATTGATAGAGGTTGATGGAGGTTTAAGATCTGGAAAAGATGTAATAGTAGGTGCTATTTTAGGTGCTGACAGGTTTGGTTTTGGAACACTTCCTTTACTTGCTTTAGGATGCAAAATGGTAAGACAATGTCATGAGAACACATGCCCAGTTGGTATAGCCACACAAGATGAAAATTTAAGAGCAAAATTTCCAGGCGCTCCAGAGCAAGTTATACAATTGTTTACTTTTATTGCAGAAGATATACAAAATTATTTAACCATGTTTGATGTTTCTTCTCTGGACGACTTAATAGGCCATGCTGACCTTCTAGGTTTAAAAGTTTTAGAAAATAATTTACCATCAAGCTTGCATAAGTTATTGGTTAATGCTGTTTCTGATAAAAAGCATCCAGGCTTTATTAGACATGAGGAAGGAAGACTATCTAGGAGAATTACTAGTGAGGTTATAAAGTCATTAGATTCTAATGAATCTTCATTCATACAATACCCAATCGCAAATCAAGATAGAAGCATAGGAGCAAGATTATCTGGGGAAATTTCACTTATGAAATATGATGAGAAACTAATTAAACATCCGGCATTTTTATCATTTTCAGGCGCAGCTGGGCAAAGTTTTGGTGCATTTATAAGAGATGGTATAAATCTTAAACTTACTGGAAGTGCAAATGACTACGTAGGAAAAGGTATGGGTGGAGGCTCTATTACTATTATCCCGCAAGGCAAGAAAATGAAGGGAGCATATCACGGAGCAGGCAATGCACTTTTGTATGGGGCTACAGGGGGTCAATTATTTATTTCAGGAAAAGTAGGTCAAAGGTTTGGAGTAAGAAATAGTGGGGCCATTGCGGTAGTTGAAGGTTGCAGTGCTCATGGTGCAGAGTACATGACTGGAGGAACTCTTGTTATATTAGGGAGAATTGGCTTTAACTTCGGTGCTGGGATGACAGGTGGAAAAGCAATAGTTTTAAACACCCAAAAGAACTTTGAACAATATATCTCAAAATCTGCTCCTGATTCTCGAAAGATTAATGAAATGGATCTAATTGATATTAAGACTTTACTTATGAAGCATATTGAACAAACAGGATCCCAAGTTGCTAAAGATTTAATGGAAAAAGAAGACGATTGGTCATCAATGTTTACTGTTTTTGGAGGAATTGTTGATGTTAAAAATAAAGAAAACCTTTTAAATAAAGAAGAAATTAAAGCATTAGATTAAAATTTTTCTGTTATTACAGACTATTTCCATATACCATTGATTTATGTCAAAAATTAAAGATCAAACAATGTCTTCTAAAGTTTCTTGGGAGTCAACTATCGGGTTGCTTGATTCTGTAAAAGTTGATGAAGTAGGAGTAAAAGAAAGAGTAAGTTCTTTATCTACTAGAAGTATCAAAAGAGAATCGAAACTCCAGGCTCTTAATTATGTTGTTTCTATGTGTGATTTAACAACTTTAGAAGGTGAAGACACAGAGGGAAAAATTCATCAGATGACAGCGAAAGCAATCAAGCCTGATCCAACAGATGATGATGTTCCTAGTGCAGCTGCAGTTTGTGTCTATCCTTCATTGGTATCAACAGCTAAAGAAATAATTGGAACCTCAAATGTAAAAGTAGCTTCAGTATCATCATATTTTCCAAGCGGTCAAGTTCCTATCGAGTCCAAGTTACTTGATACACAATATGCAATTGATGAAGGCGCAGATGAAATAGATATAGTCATTAATAGGAAAGCATTTTTTGAAGGAGATTATAGAAAAGTTTTTGATGAAATAGTTGCACTAAAAGAAGCTTGTGGTGATAAACATTTAAAAACGATTCTTGAAGTTGGTGAACTAAGAACATATGACAATATAAAAAAGGCAAGTTTGATTGCCTTGGGTGCCGGTTCTGATTTTATTAAAACATCTACTGGGAAAATATCTAATGGTTCATCAAAAGAAGCATGCCTAGTTATGGCAAAAGCTGTATATGAATTTAAAGAGAGTACTGGTTTTAGTGCAGGAATAAAAGTTGCAGGAGGAATTAGAAATTCTAAGGATGCTATAAGGTATTTAATTATTATCAAAGAAGAATTAGGAGAAGAGTGGCTAAGTCCTAATTTCTTTAGGTTTGGTGCCTCAAGTTTATTAGATGATGTATTGAGACAAATTAGAAAACTTAAAACTAATGCCTATCAATCTAGTTATTATTTTCCAAGGGGTTAAATATGGATAAATGGGAATATTCAGAATCAATTGAATCAGATAGTATTGTTTCTATCCAATCAAAATATGGGCATTTTATTGATGGTAAATTCTCAACACCAAATTCTAAAAAATATCTCAAAACTGTATCCCCATCTACTGAAGAAGTATTAGCTTCTATATCAATTGGAAATAAGAATGATGTAGATTCAGCAGTTAATTCGGCAAAAGAAGGATTGAAGACTTGGTCAAAAACCGCACCTAGTGAAAGGGCTAAATATCTATATAAATTAGCAAGATTAATACAAGAGAGATCAAGAGAATTCGCTGTACTTGAAAGCATGGATGGTGGAAAGCCCATTAAGGAATCAAGAGATTTTGACTTACCTCAAGTTGCTGCCAATTTTTTCTATTTTGCTGGCTGGGCTGACAAATTAGATATTTCATGGGGTACTAAGGAAATGAAACCATATGGCGTTGTCGGGCAGATTATCCCGTGGAATTTTCCTTTGCTCATGCTTGCTTGGAAGGTAGCACCAGCTCTAGCTACTGGAAACACGGTTGTATTAAAACCTGCTGAGACAACACCTTTAACAGCTTTATTATTTGCAGAGCTTTGTGAAGAAATAGGTCTTCCCAAAGGAGTCTTTAACTTAGTTACCGGAGATGGAACTACAGGTTCAGAATTAGTGAACCACGAGGGTATTTCAAAAATTGCATTTACAGGATCAACATCTGTTGGGAAATATATTCAGAATGCAGTTGGGGAAAGGGATATTGGATTAACTCTTGAATTAGGTGGTAAAGCAGCAAATATTGTTTACAACGATGCTGCTTTAGATCAGGCAGTAGAAGGTGTTGTAAATGGTATATTCTTTAATCAAGGACATGTATGTTGTGCTGGAAGCAGATTGTTGCTCCAAGAAGATATTCATGATGAGTTTATTAATAAATTAGAAAAAAGAATGCAAACATTAAGAGTTGGCAATCCTTTAGATAAAAATACTGATATAGGTGCAATTAACTCTAAAGAACAACTTGAAAAGATTACTTCATTAGTTAACGAAGGTGTAAATGATGGAGGAGAGTTATTCCAAATTGAATGCGATCTTCCTTCATCTGGATATTGGTTCAGACCTAGTTTGTTTACAAATGTTCAGCCTTCATACAATATTGCAAGAGAAGAAATTTTTGGTCCTGTATTAACTACATTGACTTTTAGAACTCCTGAAGAAGCAGTAGAGATTGCAAATAATACAGAGTATGGTTTATCAGCTGGTGTCTGGACAGAGAAAGGATCTAAAATTCTTTGGACTGCCGATCGCTTAGATGCTGGTGTTATTTGGGCTAATACTTTTAATAAATTTGACCCATCTTCTCCTTTTGGTGGTTATAAGGAATCAGGATTTGGAAGAGAGGGAGGTAGGCATGGACTACTTTCATATTTAAAGGTTCAATCATGACAGAAATAAAAAAAACATATAAAAATTATGTGGATGGAAAATATGTAAGATCGGAATCAGGAAAAACCTACACAATTGATCTAAAGAGTGAAAGCTATGAGCTACCCCTTACTTCTAAAAAAGATCTTCGTGATGCTGTTACGTCCTCTAAAAAAGGTTTTGATAGTTGGAAAGGACTTAGTCAGTACAACAAAACACAAATAATTTATAGACTTTCAGAAATGCTAGAAGGGAATAGAGACAGTTATGTTGATTTACTTCTAGAGCATGGTTTAACAAAATCAACTGCTAATAAAGATATCGATAATGCTATCAATACACTTGTCTGGTATGCAGGGCTTGCAGATAAGTGGGAACAACTTACTGGAAATTTGAATCCTGTCGATGGCGAATTTTTTAATATTTCACATCAAGAACCATTGGGCATCGTCTTTACCTTAAATTCGGATGAAGTTTCAATTGATAAATTAGTTCGTTCTTTTCTTCCAGCTTTATCAACTGGTTGTTCAGTAATAAATTTATCTGAAAAAAATGCTGTTCTTTCCTTAAAACTTGCTGAGGATGTTAATAATTCAGACATACCTGCAGGCACATTGAACTTACTTTCAGGGGACTTTTCTAAAGTTTATGATGATGTAAGTAGACATGTAGAAATTAATGCTTTCGCATCTTACAAGAAGTTAAATAAAGAAATTTTAAAAACAATAAATGAAAATGCATCAACCTCAGTTAAAAGAATATTTCATTTACCTAGTGAAGATGGTTTAAGTTCAATACTTCCCTTTATAGAGACAAAAACTGTTTGGCACCCAAAGGGTAGATAAATCTGTCGTACTCCTTAACTAAATTAATAACTGTAACTCATTAACCCTGTATAAGCTGTCTTGATTATTTCAAGACAGCTTATTTTTTATCTTTACTAATATTATTTAATTATGAAAGATCGTACATGGGGCGATATACCTGTTCCAAACATTTATAAAGAATTAAAAGGCGAATTTGTAGAATTTATAGAGCAAGAAGAAAAACTTATATGCCGATTTCCTATTCAGGATAAGTATTTTAACCCTATGGATACAACCCTTGGTGGAATTATTGATTCATGGATGGATGTTGTAATGGGCCCGCTAAGTTTTCTTCTTGGAGAATTGGTTGTTACAAAAGAATTTAAAGCTAAATATATCAGACCTGTGAATCCTTCTTCAAAATTTGTTAAGTCTATAGCTTGGAGAGATTCAAAAAATGAAAAGGGCACTATATATAAAGCAGAGCTTTATTTAGATAATGGAGATTTGGCTGCAATTTCTGAAGCAGTATTTGTACAACCAAAAAATTACGAATCTTTATTTGAAAACATGTAAGCAGAAAAAATAATTGTAGCAATTCCAATTATTTGAACATATGTTGTTTCTTCGTTTAAAAATATATATCCAAAAAATATAGAAAAAATTGGCACAAGGTAGATAGTTATTGAACCAATAATTGATCCAACATCACCAATAAGTTTATAAAAAGATAGAAATGCTATTCCACTACTACCTACTCCAAGCAGGAGCATTGGAAATAAAGATTCACTTATTGTAGGAATTACAACTTCAGTATTAAAGATAAATAAAATGAAAGAAAATAAAGTGGCGTATCTTAATGCAATTTTTAAAACGTTCAAGGCTCCAAATTTTTCAATTAATGGTTGAATAATATTTGCTGCAAAGCCATAACTTATAGAAGCTATTAATGCTAAAAATGTACCAATTTCCAGATCAACATTTAACTTATTAAATCCAAATGTTAGAAGATAGATTCCTATGAAACCTAATGTAAGATAAAATTTTTGTTTATTTTTAATTTTTTGAGAAAAGAATAATACACCAATGATGCTAATAAATACTGGAGTAGTTCCATTTATTAAACCAGCAAGGCTTGATGATATGGTTTCTTCTGAAGCAGCAAAAAGATAAAAAGGTAATGACATCCATAGCAAACCTACCAAGGCTATGTTTAGATGATCTTTTTTATTTAATTTATCTATTTTTGTTATAAATAAATTCATAAAAATCATACCTATAAATATTCTGTAAAAAGATATATGGAATGGATTCAATTCATCCAAAGCTAATTTCATAAGTAAAAAAGAGGAACCCCAAAGTGAAGAAGTGAGCAATATCTGAAAATAGTTTCTTATTAACAATTTATTATCTCCTAGTTAAAAAATACATGAGTCACCATCCAACAGGGTAGAAGGATTTAGTGTTAGTGGTTCAAACTGACACAAAGGCGACTCTTTTCTACTTTATATAGGTTTAATATTTATATATCTAGGTCAGTAATTATTACAGTCTTTTCTCTCATTTCTAATAATTTATTAACTGGCAAATCAGAGCCATTTAAAGCCTTACTTAAAATCTCTTTTTTATTCTCTCCTGTTACAAATAAATAAAGATTTGTAATTTTACTTAATAAGTTAAAAGTTGAAGAAATTCTCCATTTTGAAATAATGTTTACTTCATTAGCAATAAATAATTTTTCATTTTCTTTGAGACCAGCTGTATTAGGGAATAGGGAAGCAATATGACCATCATCTCCTAAGCCAATGACTCCTGAATCAAACTTATTAATATTTTCTTTTAAGCTCAGAGAATAAAGTTCCGCATCTTCGTGTGGGTTCTCTCCAGAGTATTTAATAGGTAATATTTTTGCATTAGTTTTACCAAAATTTGAGTTAATCATTTTTTGGTTAGAATTTTCATCTGTCAATGGTAGCCATCTATCATCAATGGTCCATAGAGTTATATTGGAGAAATCACTTATATCATTTAGCATCATTGAGTATGCAAGTTTTGGTGTATTTCCACCAGATAATCCAATTGAAAAATCATTACTCTTCGATTCTGAAATATTTGTCGCTATTAAATTTGATAGACAAGAAGAGGCCTCTTCATGGTTATTTGCTTTATAAATTTCTATTGCTTCTGACATAAAAAATATTGTTACACTTAAATCTTTGAGTAGTATCAATGATAGTGGAAAAACATATAGTAATAGAAGGTAATCATCAATTAAAGGGTGAGCTAGAAGTTAAAGGTGCAAAAAATGCTGTTTTAAAACAGATGGTTTTACCTATACTCGCTGAAGGAGATTATACCCTTACAAATGTTCCTAACATCACTGATGTTTCATTTATGCAAGAGGTTCTCGATGTTTTAGGTTTAAAAACAGAATTAACTGATAATAAACTCAATATTCATTCTCCTCAAAATATAGGCATAGAGGCACCTTATGAGTTAGTCCAAAAAATGCGTGCATCAATTATTATCTTAGGTCCATTACTTGCACGAAAAGGAGAAGCAAAGATTGCTTTTCCAGGTGGTGACGAGCTAGGACCAAGACCGGTCCAAATGCATTTGGATGCATTAGAGAAAATGGGTGCTCACTTCACCCTTGACCATGGTGTTTTAACTGGTAGATCTGATGGTTTGAAAGGTGTAGAAATAAATTTACCCTATGCATCCGTTGGAGCAACAGAGAACACTTTGCTTGCAGCTGTATTAGCAGAAGGAAAAACGGTAATAGAAAATGCTGCCAGAGAACCTGAAGTAGTTGATTTGGTTGAAATGCTGAAAAAAATGGGAGCAGAAATAACAGGTGCGGGCACTAGTGAAATAACTATAGAAGGAGTAAAAAAATTAAATCCTACTAATCATGAGGTTGTTGGAGATAGAATTGCAGCAGGAACTTTTTTATCAGCTTTTCTTGCTACTCACGGCTCAGGAATTGTTCGAGGAATAAACCCCGAAAACTTACCAATGGAAATAAAGAAATTTAAAGAAATTGGTGCAGAAATCAAAGTTGAAGATAATTCAATTGAAATATCATATGATGGTAATTTAAATGCAGTAGAGCTTTCTACACTTCCATTTCCAGGTGTTGCAACAGATCTTCAACCAGTATTTGGGGCACTTTTGTTAAAAGCATCTGGAACTTCCATAATTACAGAAAATGTTTATGATCAAAGGTTTCAGTGGATACCAGAAGTTCAAAGAATGGGGGCAAGTGTTCAAACTGGATGGCAACATGCAATGATTAAAGGGGTAAATAGTTTATCTGGGGCCCCTGTTAATTCAACAGATATTAGAACAGGTGCAAGCTTAGTAATTGCTGCTCTTCAAGCTGATGGTTCCTCAAAAATTACAGGGATAGAGCACATAAATAGAGGTTATGAAGATATAGTTGCCTCATTAAATTCACTTGGCTCAAAAATTGAATATAATTAATTTATATGAGTAATGACAAAAGCATAGAATTCCCAACCATTAAGAATAGAGATGAGAATGGGGAAGTTGACATGGAAGTTTTAAACGAAACTATTGAGTATATTCGCCCAGCTGTCCAAGCTGATGGTGGAGATATCAAACTTGCATCAGTTAAAGACGGCGTCGTGAATATTGAAATGCTTGGAGCTTGTCAAGGTTGCCCACTCTCAATAGCTACTTTAAAAAGCGGGATAGAAAGAATCTTGTTGGATAAAGTACCCGGTGTTGTAGAAGTTATTGCTACTTAATTAGTACCTGTTGTATCAGTAAAACTCGTATATAAAGAAAGACCAAAAAGTAGATCATTTTGTACTAGTGGTTCTAAGATATATTGAATTCCGTTTTTAGTTACACTTCCAGCAAGTTGCTTAGGGTCGGCTACGTCGTCATAAAGTCCAAGATTAGTTAGGATAGATTCTCTACCATCTTTATCTAGAGTATCGTCAGATAAAGTAATTATTAGAAGAAAGAATAGTTTAGTTTGCTGGGCATTAGCCTCTTCTTTTGTAGAAGGTGCAAAAAATTCTATTCTTGAAACAACATTTTCAGTAATAAACATATTTATGACAAAAACATTATTTATGTTAGATTCGTCTCCTGAATCTCCAAAACTATAATAGAGAGCTTCCTTTGTCTCGGAAGTCCATTTAACATTGTTTGGATTCATAGAGAAATAAAGAATCGTACTTTCATCTTCTGAGATTGTATTTACAAGTTGATTCCAATTAGAAACAAATTCCTCAGATGATTTCCCTAGACCTTGGTAATTAAAATTAACAGATACATCTTCAGAAGTACCAATCTCTTGATCTATTGATTGATCAGCAGCCTGACTACATTGAATTAAAACTAAAAATGATAAAGCCAAAAATAGAATCTTTTTCATTTAAAATATCTCTTTCAGATTTTTAAGATTTTTTCTCCATATTAATTTTAAAACAGGTGCTCCAAAAAACTCACCAATGAATCCTCCTAAATAGATTGGAAATTTAAGAGTCTCTTCCCAGTTAAATTTTGTATTATTGTTATCAATTTCTTCAAGTATGAATTTACCTTTTCCTGTAACAATACCTACATGATCTACTGCTATTGTTTTTTCCTCTACCCATTCAGTTACTGTCATATAGTCATATAGTTTTATTGGGCCAACTACTGTAAGAACCTTCATTTTTGCACCAATTCCGGAGCTATTATCTGATAAAAAATCTATTTTCTCTGCATCATTCATCCAATTTGTATGGTTCTCAAGTCTAGAAACCTCATTCCATACTGTTTTTAATGGTGCATTTATTATTGTTGAAACTTTTATTGTTTTACTCATTGCTTGTTAAACAATCTTACTTCATAAGTAGAATAAATAAATATGAAAAAATCTGAATATCTTTATCTAGACCATGCTGCAACAACTCCTATGCGGGAAATTGCAATTAAGGCTTTTATTGATGCCGAGCACGAAGGGTTTGCAAATTCTTCTGGAGGACATAACTTGTCTAGAAAAGCAAAGAATATATTAGAAGAGTCTAGAGAAATAATTTCATCAATTTTTGAGGTTGCTCCAAATGAGATAATATTTACTAGTGGAGGCACAGAAGCAGACAACTGGAGCATTAAGTCATTATTTAATAAAGGTATAAAATCTAATTCTAATTTGGTTACTTCAAGTATTGAACACGAAGCAGTCCTTGCTTCAGCTGAGTGGATTAAAGATAATGATTTTCCAGTAACATTTTCAGAATGTTTAAATACTGGAGAATTAGATAAAAATAGTTTTCTGAATGCAGTAAATGAGAATACAATTGTAGCTTCTGCGATGTGGGCTAATAATGAAACTGGGATAATCCAACCCATTAAAGAACTAACTAAAGAAGTAAAAAAAATAAATTCAAATACTTTATTCCATTCAGATGTTGTCCAGGCTGTTGTTTCAGCCAAACTAAATTTTCATAGTGAAGGAATACAGAGCGCAGCAATATCAGCCCATAAAGTTGGAGGTCCAAAAGGAGTTGGGGCAATGTTTATAAGTAATGAATTTAAATTACCAAGCATGCTTCATGGCGGGAAACAAGAGCTTGAGAGAAGAGCGGGAACAGTAAATGTTGCAGGAGTAGCATCTTTTGCTGCTGCCCTGCAAGAACAACAAAATAATTTTGATGACGAAATTTCTATAATGATGAATGAAAAATCAGAGTTTGAAGAAATTGTAAAAAACAATTTTAAAGTAAAAATTATTGGAGAAAATGAAAAACGATTGGCTCATATTAGTAATATTCAATTTGAAAAAGTAAATTCAGAAGTATTGATGGTAGATTTAGATTTAAATGGACTAGGTGTTTCAAGAGGGTCTGCTTGCGCTAGTGGCGCACAAAGACCATCACATGTCCTTGAAGCAATGGGTATTAAGAAAGAATATATTAATAATCACTTAAGATTTAGTTTTGGATGGTCAACAGGACTTGGCGAAGGTAAAAAAGCAGCTGAGATTCTATTAAATTCTTTGGAGAAGATCTCATGAGAATTTTAGTTGCTATGAGTGGAGGGGTTGACTCGTCTGTAGTTGCTGGTTTATTAAAATCACAAGGCCATGAAGTTATAGGTGTAACAATGAAACTTTGGGAGGGTCCCAATGGTGAAATGCCAGAAACTGGTTGCTGCACTGCCTCAGATAGCGAAGATGCTAGGAAAGTAGCTGCAAAATTAGATATTCCATATTATGTAATGGATTACACAGAATCTTTCTCAGAGGATGTAGTTGATAATTTTGTAGGAATGTATGCTAAAGGATTAACTCCTAATCCATGTGTTGAATGTAATAGATCTGTAAAGTTTGATCACTTTTTAACACAAGCAAAAAAATTAAATTGTGAAAAAGTAGCAACTGGTCATTATGCCAAAATAATTAAAAATGATAATAATTATGAACTTCATAAGGCTGATTACTTAGATAAAGATCAATCCTATGTTCTTCATATGTTGACAAGTGAAAAATTAGAATATATCGAATTTCCTTTGGGAACTATTTCAAAACCAGAAGTAAGGCAAATTGCGGCTGAACTTGGACTTAAAACAGCTTTTAAAAAAGATAGTCAAGATATCTGTTTTGTAGGTAAAAAAGATTATCGAAATTTTGTAAATACTCGAGTGGATATTTCTTCATCAGGTGAAATTGTTGACAATAATGGAAAAAAAATTGGTGAACATAAAGGTGTACACGAGTTTACTGTTGGTCAGAGAAAAGGACTTCCTGGAGGACAAGGAGAAGCTAAATATGTAACAAAAATAGATGTATCTTCAAAAAAGGTACATATTGGAGAAAGAAAAGATTTATTGGTTCAAAATTTTTTACTTGATGAAGTCTCTTTTGTTAACGATATTGTGACTAATGATCTCACTATTCAAACTAGATATAATTCAGAGGATTTGCCATGCAACATAAATGAAATTGGAAATGGTCAACTAGAGGTTACTTTACATGAATCAACTTATGGTGTAGCACCGGGACAGTTCGGTGTTATCTACCAAGGAACAAAACTAGTTGGAGGAGGAAGGATTTCCTCAAAAGTGTTAGAGAAGTCTGGTAATGGATAAAAAAAAAGTAAATGAAATAATTAATAAATTATCTAAGGCGGAACATGATTATTATGTCACGAATAAGCCAACAATCTCAGATGCTGAATATGACAAATTATATAATGAATTAAAGAGCATAGAAGAATCAAATCCAGAATTAATTCTTTCCTACTCACCAACGCAAAGAGTTACAGGGACACCTAGTAATGCATTTCAACAAGTAGAACACAGGCAAAGAATGTACAGTCTTGATAATTCAGAAAATATTAATGATATTGAAAAATGGCTTGAAAGACTTGAAAAAATTACAGATGAAATGTTATTTCCAATTGTTATAGAGCCAAAAATAGATGGACTAGCTGTCTCATTAATTTATGAGAATGGCTTATTTGTTCAAGGATTAACTAGAGGAGATGGCTTTATCGGAGAGGATGTAACACATAACGTTAAAACTATTAAAAATATACCTTTGAAATTGAAAAAAGAAACAAAAGGAATTTTAGAAATAAGAGGCGAAGTTTATATGCCAACGGAAAGTTTTAATATATTGAATGACCTTAATAAAAAAGAGAATATACCCACATTCATAAATTCAAGGAATGCTGCGGCAGGTTCTTTGAGGCAAAAAGACTCTAATATTACAGCTACACGTGATCTAAGACTGTTATCTTATCAACTGATTAATCATGAAGAGATAGACCTTTCTTTAAACTATTCAAAACAATTAAATAATCTTAAAAAATATGGTTTTCAAGTTAATAACTTTTATGAAGTATCAGATATAAGTGAAATTACAAAAATATTAGATGAAATAGAAACCAAGAGAGATAAGTTTAGTTATCAGATTGATGGAGCAGTATTGAAAATAGATTCTGCAACTTCACAAGATCAGTTAGGGTTTACATCTAAAGCACCGAGATGGGCTATTGCATATAAATTTCAAGCCGAAGAACAAACTACAGTCTTGAAAGATATAAAACTACAAACAGGACGAACAGGGGCAATTACACCAGTTGCTGTATTAGAGCCTGTAAGCGTTGGAGGAGCAATGGTATCATTTGCAACTTTACATAATCCCGATGAAATAAAAAGAAAAGATTTAAGAATTGATGATTATGTAATTATTAGAAGAGCTGGAGATGTTATTCCCGAAGTAGTATCACCTATTATTGAGCGAAGAGATGGAAAACAAAAGAAATGGAAATTACCTATAAAGTGCCCCTGCAATGAATTTGAAATAGAATTTATTAAAGAAGAAAAGGTTCCAAGGTGTAAAGGAAAAACAAAATGTAACCTTGCTAAAAAAGAGGGAATTATATTTTTTGGCTCAAGGGCTGGGTTGGAAATTGATGGTTTAGGCAAGGAAACAATTGAAACATTAATAGAAAACAATCTAATTAAAAAAGTTGAAGATATTTATGATTTAAAATTTGAGGAATTAATTTCTTTACCTCAGTGGGAAGAGAAGAAGACAAACAATTTACTAAAAGCTATATCAAAATCAATTAATACTGATCCTGAAAAATTATTGACAGCTTTTGGAATCAGACATATAGGAAAAAGAACTGCCAAGCAGCTTATACAAAATTTCGGATCTATCAATGGAGTATTAGATGCTACTAAAGAAAAGATTGAAACGATTCATGGCATTTCTGAAAGTGTTGCTGACTCTTTAACTGAGTGGAAATCAGATATTGAAAATATTAAAACTATGTCTTCTTTAGGAAAACACGGATTCAAATTTGATAAAAAAGCAGCAACTTCTACTGGTAAGTTAAATGGCAAAACTTTTGTAATTACCGGCACTTTAGAAAATTATTCTCGTCAGGATCTCATCAATTTAATTGAGAGCTTGGGTGGTATTGTCACTACTTCAGTATCTAAAAATACAGATATTTTGATTGCAGGAAAAAAATCAGGTACGAAATTGGACAAAGCAAAAAAATTAGAAATCAAAATTATGAATGAGGATGAAGCTTTAAATTATATTAATAAGTAGAGAATGTCCAGGTGAATTCTCCAACATCGGGAAGTCCAGTAACCCTACTCCAGGTAATTTTTATTTCATGTTTTCCTGGATTCCAAACTTCGAAAGTTTTATTTGGACCGGGTTTCCATACATAAACACCTGTTCCCTCTATATATAGTATTTCAGAACTTGGAATAATATAGTTATCAACTACAAGTGTTAACTCATAACCAACAGGTAAGTCTATTTCTAAAGAAGCTTGTTGTGGAACTTGATCATTTGGAAGAGGAGAAATATTTTCAATTACATTCGGTAATTCTTTTGTTTCATTGTTGTTTTGGTAAAAACTAATGCCAAAATAGATAGTTAAAGATAATAAAGCTGTTAAAGAAAGAATAATTAATCTATATGTGTTCTTTTTCATACATTAAAATATTATCTAATAAATAAAAAGAGACCAATATGAAAATAGAAAAAATTAAAGAAATAATTGAAAATTTAGAGATAGAAAACCCCTCTGAAGAAGATATTGAAGCAATTGAAGAAGCTATAACGCTTTTAGATACTGGCCTTATAAGGGTTGCAGAGCTTATTAATGAAGAATGGGTTGTTAATGAGTGGGTAAAAAATGCAATACTCCATTATTTTGTTATAAAAAAATTAAAAAAAATTGAAACTGGTGAAATTGAATATCTTGACAAGTTAGAGCCGAAAAAAAATTATGAAGAATTAAAGATAAGGGTAGTGCCTCCTGGAGTAGTCAGATATGGTGCATTTTGTGAGCCTGGTGTTGTTGTAATGCCTGGATTTGTAAATATTGGAGCTTATGTTGGTTCTGGAACAATGGTTGATACTTGGGCAACGGTTGGTTCCTGTGCTCAAATTGGAAAAGATGTACATCTTTCTGGTGGAGTAGGTATTGGAGGAGTTCTTGAACCACCTTCTGCTATGCCTGTCATAATTGAAGACGGAGCATTTATTGGTTCTAGGTCCATAATTGTTGAAGGGGTAAAAGTTGAAAAAGGAGCAGTTATAGGTGCAAATGTTACGCTAACAGCTTCGACACCAATAATTGATGTAACTAGTGAAACACCAAAAGAATATAAAGGAGTAGTTCCAAGCAATTCTGTTGTAATTCCAGGAACAAGACCAAAAGAGTTTCCAAGTGGGGAATTTCAAACACCTTGTGCTTTAATAATTGGAAAAAGAAAAGATTCAACAAATAAAAAAACATCTTTAAATGAAGCATTAAGGACATTCGGAGTAGACGTTTGAAATTAGAGCAATTAACTGAGACATTAATAGATATAGAATCAGTAACAGGAAATGAACAAGAAATATTAACTTTTATTGAAGATTATTTAATTAAAAATAAATTTACTGGTGAAATAATTAAGAATGACGGAGGCTTAATAGCTTATCACTCTAAATCAAATTCTAAAGTTGCTCTAGTTGGTCATGTAGATACAGTTCCTATAGTTGATGATCAAGAAAGATTATCTGATTCTCAAAAGATTTCTGGTAGAGGAGCTGTAGATATGAAAAGTGGAATTGCTGTAATGATAAATACACTTTTAGATGAAAAAAGTAATGAAGTCGGAATATTCTACACAGCTGAAGAAGGCCCAATTAAAGAAAATGGACTAGAAATTTTAATGCCTACTCTTTTATCTGAATTCAATATTGAATTTGCAATAATCATGGAACCTACAAACTTAGAGTGTCAGCTTGGTTGTTTAGGAACATTAAACGCTGAATTAACAATTAACGGCAAATCGTCACATTCTGCAAGGCCATGGATTGGGGATAATCCAATTTTAAAAATGAATGAACTATTAGTATTTTTAAAAGAAAATGAAGTTAAAGATCATAAGATTGAAGGTTTAGATTTTAAAGAAGTCATTTCAGCAACAAAAATTAAGGGAGGAATTGCGAATAATGTTTTACCTTCTGATATTAAATTAAATATAAATTATAGATTCCTTCCAACACTTTCAAACACTGAAGCAAAAAACTATATTATGGAAAGTTTAGGAAAATTTGGAGCAGTCGAGATTGGTGATATAGCAAACGGCGCCATGCCAAATCTAGAATCGAAACATGTACAAGCATTTATTGATACTACAAAAGTTACTACTCAATCAAAGCAGGCATGGACAGATATAGCAAGATTTTCAAAAGAGAATATTTCTGCTGTCAATTTTGGACCAGGAGATCCTCTTCTTGCTCATACTTCAAACGAATTTGTTAATAAAAATCAAATATTAGAATCATATAAGTTACTATTGTCTTATTTAAAGAGCTATCGATGAAAAAAGATATAGATATAAAATCTGTTGCAAAATTGGCAGCTATTAAATTAACAGATGCAGATGAAAAAAAATTCGAAAAAGATTTAAATATTATTCTTGAACATGTTGATGCATTAAGCAAAATGAATATTGAAGATGAAGAAATTAATATACATCCATTGGGTGAAAAATTAAACCTTAGAGAGGATGTTTCATCTGAATTTCTTACACATGATGAGGCAATGAGTAACTCACCAGAAACTGAAGATGGACATTTTGTTGTTCCGCCTTCCTTGGATTAAAAATGAATATTGCTAATTTATCAATTTCAGAAATAAGCAATCTTTATAAGAATAAGGAGTTAAAGCCTTCAGAAGTGTATAAAGAAGTTTTTACAAACGCTTCTTTATCTGAATCAATAATTCATGCTCATCTGAAATTATTCCAAGATGAAGCAACAGAAGCATCAAAGTTATCTGATGAAAGATATGCAAAAGGGAATCCATTAAGTGATATTGATGGGATACCTATAGCGATTAAAGACAATATTAATTTAAAAAATCATGAGACTACTTGTTCATCAAAAATGCTATCTAACTATGTTTCTCCTTACGACGCAACTGTTATCACAAAGTTAAGAAATAATGGAGTGGTGTTTACTGGAAAAACAAATTTAGATGAATTTGCAATGGGCTCATCAACAGAAAATTCAGCTTTTGGACCAACAAAAAATCCTTGGAATCCTGAACATGTACCTGGAGGAAGTTCTGGCGGTTCAGCAGCTGTAGTCTCTGTTGGGTCTGCTATAGCATCTCTAGGAAGTGACACAGGAGGTTCGATAAGACAGCCAGCTTCATTTTGTGGTGTAGTAGGATTTAAACCTACTTATGGAACTGTATCACGATATGGCTTAGTAGCTTTTGCTTCATCTCTAGATCAGATAGGCCCAATTACAAACTCAGTAGAAGATGCAAAAATATTATACAATTCTATAAAAGGACATGATCCTTTAGATGCTACTTCTATTAAAGAGAGTACGGTTGAAATTCCTACTGATAAAAATGCAAAAATTGGAGTTATTAAAGAATTAATGGAAGAAGGTATTTCCGACGAATCAAAAAAAGAAGTAGAAAAAACTATAAAGCTTTTAGAAGAAAATGGCAATAAAGTTGTAGAAGTTTCCCTTCCATTAACAAAAATGGCATTAAGCATTTATTATTTGATAGCTCCGGCAGAGTGCTCTGCTAATCTTTCTAGATTTGACGGAGTTAGGTATGGAATCAGGGAGGCTGGGGCAACAAGTTATGAAATGATGGAAAATACAAGAGCAGAAGGTTTTGGTGAAGAAGTAAAAAAAAGAATTTTGCTTGGAACCTATGCTTTATCAGCTGGATATTACGATGCATATTATGGACAAGCATTAAAAGCAAGGTCAGCAATAACAAAAGATTTTGAAAATATATTTAAAGAAGTTGACTATCTTATATCACCAACTACTCCGACACCAGCTTTTAAATTTGGTGAAAAAACTGAAAACCCATTAGAAATGTATATGTCTGATCTCTGCACTATTCCTGCAAACCTTGCGGGGATTCCGGCAATAAGTATTCCAACTGGACTATCAAAAGAAGACATGCCTCTCTCCATTCAATTAATGAGTCCTGCTAGAACAGACTCTTCTCTACTTGAATTCAGTGAAACTATTGAAAAATTATTAGGTTTTAATCAAAGAACATTGTTATTAGAGGATATGAAATGAATATGGTGCCTACTATCGGAATTGAGACGCATGTAGAGTTAAATACTAATTCGAAAATGTTTTGCAAATGTGCTGTAGTTGAGACTGAGAATCCAAATGAAAGTTTGTGTCCTACATGTTTAGGGTTGCCTGGAGCATTGCCTGTACCAAATCTTAAAGCGATAGAATCAATTACAATGCTTGCCTTAAGTGCTAATTGTGCAATTACTAAGAATGGAATGTTTCATAGAAAAAACTATTTCTACCCTGATTTACCAAAAAATTATCAAATTTCACAGTTTGATTTACCAGTAGGAGTTGATGGATCTATAGAAATTATTTTGAATGAAACAAAAGAAATTGTTGAAATTGAAAGAGTACACATGGAAGAAGATACGGGTAAAAGTATACACAAAGGTTCTGGCAGGATAGATTCTGCAACAAGTACTTTGTTAGACTTTAATCGATCCGGAGTGCCTTTAGTTGAGATAGTAACTAAACCAGTTATTAAATCTTCAAAAGAAGCTGTTTCATATATAGAGGAGCTAAGGCAATTAGTTATAGATTTAAAAATTTCTGAAGGAAAACTTGAAAAGGGAAATTTAAGATTTGATGCAAATATTTCTGTAGCTCAAGAAGGAGATAATGAGTTAGGAGTCAAAGTAGAAATTAAAAATATGAACTCTCTTAGGTCTCTAGAAAAAGCAATAGATTATGAAATTAAAAGACAAACTAAATTAATTGAATCAAATGAGGTAATAATTCAAGAAACAAGACATTGGGATGAAGATAAAGAAGTAACATCATCAATGAGGTCAAAAGAAGGTAGTGCCGATTATAGATATTTTTCTGATCCTGATTTACCAAATATGATTCTTTCGGATGAATTTATTGATAATATAAAAAAAACCATACCAATTTTACCATCTGAAAAAAGAGACAAACTATCGGAGACAGGTCTGTCAATTTCTGAGTCAAATTATTTAAGTAAAAGTGAAGAATGGATATATGATTTATTCTTGAAAACTCAAAAAATAACTAACGATACAAAATCTACTTTTAATCTCATAACAGGGGAGCTTCAAGGTCAATTAAGAAAAGCTGGTACGGAGGAATTGCCTGAATGGTTTACTTCTGAAAGGTTAAGTGAAATAATTAAAATGATTAATGAAAATAAAATTTCTTTTACATCAGGTAAAGAAATTTTAACTAATTTAATTAAAAATGAAATTATCCCAACCAAATATGCTGAAGATAATAATTTAATTCAAGATAATGATTCTGATGAAATTGCAAAAATTGTTCAAAACGTTATTGAAAGCAACAAGGAAGTCGTAGAAAGAATTAAAGATGGTGAAGAAAAATTAGTTGGTTTTTTAGTAGGACAAATAATTAAAAGTTCAAAAGGGAATATAAATCCTTCAATAGCTAAAGATTTATTACTTAAAGAGTTATAAACATCACTTGATTTACAATTAAAGCTGAGATTAGTCCAATTGTTCCTGCTGCTAAATCATCATAAAGTACACCAATTTTGCCAGGGTATTTTTCCATCTCTCCAACAATGTTTGGTTTTTTTAAAATATCACTAGCGCGAAATACTAAAAATCCAGCAATTAAAGGAAACAAATCACCCTGTGAAACTAAAGTTACAAGACTCATTCCACAAATTTCATCTAATGTTATCCAGCTAGGGTCATCATCTGCTTCTTCATCATCAACTACTACGAAATAAATTAAAATCAGTGCAACAAAAATAGAAAATAAATAAAGTAAATTCAAATTAAGAAAATAAATTATTAGTGCAAATAATAAAGAAGCTAAAGTTCCTCCACCTTTTTTATCTTTAAATAAAAGTTTCCAAAGCAAGCCAACACCAAATCCAGATGCTATAAATTTCTTCATACATTGAATAATAGTATTTTCTCTGGAATGATTTTTTAAAAGGTGTAGTATTTGTAGTTAATAATGGAAAAATCTAAATACATATGGCTTGATGGTGAATTAGTAGATTGGGATTCAGCAAATGTTAGTGTAATGACACACACCCTTCATTATGGAACGGGTGTTTTTGAAGGAATGAGAGCTAGACAAACTGAGAATGGCTCAGGAGTATTTAGATTAGAAGATCATGTTGAAAGACTCTTTAGATCAGCTGAAGCTTACAATTTAGATATACCTTTTGATAAAAAAATTATTTCTGATGCGATATTAGAAATTGTAAAAGTTAACAATCTAAATTCAGCTTATATAAGACCTTTAGTATTTTTAGGAGATGGTGAGATGGGATTATTACCAGGTAATGTTCCCGTGAGAGTTGCAATCGCCGCTTGGGAATGGGGAGCCTATTTAGGAGATGAAGCTGGGAGAGAAGGGGTAAAAGTTTGCATTTCAGACTGGCAAAGAATTAGTCCTAAAAGTTTCCAGCCTTTTGCTAAAGGAGTTGGTGGATACATGAATTCAACACTTGCAAAGATTGACGCTGTAAAAAAAGGTTTTGATGATGCAATCATGTTAAGCGATACAGGTAGTGTTGCAGAAGGTAGTGGTCAAAATATTTTTGCCTTTAAAGATAATATGTTACATACTCCTCCTATAGAAACAGGAGCGCTGGGTGGCATAACAAGAAAAACTGTTATTGAAATTGCAAATCTTTTTGATATAGAGTTTGTAGAAAAAGACATAAATGTAGAAGACTTAATGTCTTCAGATGAAATATTTTTTACAGGTACAGCTACTGAAGTTATTGGTATTGTTTCAATTGACGGTGCTGATATAGGAAACGGTCTAGTGGGAGATTTAACCACAAAAATACGAAATAAGTATCTGGAAATTGTTAATGGTAAAGATGATAATTTCAAAGATTATATAACATTGGTTTAATGCCACAAGAACCAAATATAGATATAAGTAAGATTGAAAGTATAAAAGAACTACCTATGCCTGTGCCTAGGAGAACAGAAGCCAGGCCTGCTGAAAACATTAAACCCAATTCTGATGAAGTTTTTGGCAATACAGGTCCAGATAGTGGTTTTGCTTTAAAAATTGTTAGTAATTATAAAAACATATGGAAATCTCATCCAAGAAATAAATTAATTAGTTCAGTAATAACAAACTTAATTATTTACAGAGCATCTCATTACGGAAGAGCACCAACAATAAATGATCTTCATTTAGTTTTAGGATTACTTAGAATATCAGAAAATAACACTGGAGAACTAAATGAAGAGGTTCTTAATAGATGTACAAAAGATAAAATTAAAGGGTTACATTTAGTAAATTTATTTAATTTTCTTAGCTAACCAAATGCTTTTATTTCCTATAATCTAATAGTTATGAAGATAGTGAGAGTAAAACACGATAATGATATTTTTTATGGTGAATTAATTGACGAAAAGATAATTAGATATGAAGGGTCACCTTTTGTTGTTTGGGAAGAGACTGAAGAAGCATACCAGAAAAATGAGGTCCAGCTTCTGGCTCCAGTTCTTCCTTCAAAAGTTGTAGCTGTAGCAAAAAACTATGAAAAACACGCTCAAGAACTAGGTGTACTTGATTATCATGCCCCTGATAACCCTGTTTTTTTTATTAAACCATCTACCTCTGTTATTGGCTCAGGAGAACCAATAATTTATCCATCTATTGGAAAACATGTTGATCATGAAGCTGAGTTAGCTGTAGTTATTGGTAAAATATCAAAAAATTTGGATGAAGATAACTGGATGGACAGTGTGCTAGGTTTTACTAATGCGAATGACTTATCAGAAAGAATATTGCAGGGTCAAGATGGTTCATTTAATGGAAATTTTACTAGAGCAAAAAGCTTTGACACTTTTTGTCCACTTGGTCCAGTAATCCAAACAGATTTTGAAAAAGATCCTGAATTAAATATAAAATGTTTTGTTAATGACGAATTAAAGCAAGATGGCAATACACGAGATATGGTTTTTAGTATCGGAGAAATTTTAGCTTTTATAACTTCAATAATGACTCTATTGCCAGGGGATGTAGTTTTAACAGGAACGCCAGAAGGAGTTAGTAAGGTTTCTCAAGGAGATGAAATAAGAATTGAGATTGATACTATAGGTACATTGACGAATAATATTGAATAAATAATGAAATTAAGAATTGCACCATCTCCAACAGGAAATTTACATATAGGAAATGCTAGAACAGCATTATTTAATTGGTTATATGCAAAAGCTAATAACGGCAAGTTCTTAGTAAGAATAGATGATACTGATACGGAGAGAAGCACTGATGAATATGAAAAAAATATTATTGAAAATTTGAGATGGTTGGGCCTTGATTGGGATGAAGGCATAGAAGTAGGAGAATCTAACGAGACATATAGACAGTCTTCAAGATTTGAAAGATATATTGAGGTTGCTGAAGAGTTAGAAAAGAAAGGATTAGCTTATAGGGAGGAAGGAGCATTAAGGTTTAAGGTTCCAGATGATGGAGAAATTAATTTTGAAGATATTGTTAGGGGGTCTATGAGCTTTAATTTAAATGATATAGAAGATTTTGTTATTTTAAGATCTGATAATTCTCCAACTTACCACCTAGCTTCAACCGTAGATGATATAGATTATGAGATAACAATGGTTGCAAGGGGAGAAGATATTTTATCTTCAACTCCAAAACATATTTTATTGATGAATGCTTTAGACGCTAAACATCCAGATTTTTGCCATCTTCCTTTATTATTTGGTCCAGATGGTAAAAAATTAAGTAAAAGACATGGCGATACTTCTGTTTCGGCTTTTAAAGATAAGGGAATTCTTCCTGAGTCTTTATTTAACTATATGTGTTTACTTGGATGGTCTCCAGGTAACGATCTAGAAATATTTGATAAAAAATTAGCAATTGAAAAATTTGATTTAAAAAATGTCCTGCCAAATCCTGCAATATTTGATACAAAAAAACTTCTATGGATGAATGGACAATATATACGTGATACAGAAGATAAAATATTTAGAAAACTTTTTCTTAATTCAATTCAAGAATCTATCTCCAGAGAGTTATTTGATGAGGAATTAAATAGGATTGACAAAATTGTAAAATCAGTTCAAGAACGATTAGAAACAATGAATGATATTAAGGAACAAGTAATGTTTGTTTTAGATGAACCTTTTGAAGTCAATTCAGATGATTGGTCCGATGTAAATACGGAAGATGGTCAGAAGTATATGAAAAATGTAAGAGAGAAATTTATGTCAGCAAATAATTTTGAACTTAATGATATAGAAGTAATTATGAGAGAAGAACTTAAGGCATTAGATCTTAAACCTAAAATTGGTTTTCAAATTACAAGAGTTGCAGTTACAGGTACAAAAGTAAGCCCTCCTTTATTTGAGTCAATATATGCACTTGGAAAAGAAACAACTATTGCAAGATTGGCTGAAAGTATTGAAGATTTGTAACAAATAATAATTTAATTACTATATTCTTATTACTTATACGGCCCCGTCGTCCAGAGGCCTAGGACGCTGGGTTTTCAACCCAGAAACGCCGGTTCGAATCCGGTCGGGGCTGCTAGTATTAGGGGATAGTGTAATTGGCAACACAATGGGTTCTGGTCCCATTATTGAGGGTTCAAGTCCTTCTCCCCGAGCATTGGCCCCGTCGTCTAGAGGCCTAGGACGCCGCCCTCTCAAGGCGGAAACGCCGGTTCAAATCCGGTCGGGGCTGCTAGTATTACTTATTTTCCTCAACCATCTCGGTTGATTTTTTACGAGTTGCTTATAATCTTCTAAGTCATCTACTTCAAAACTTAATTCCTTATGAAATACTTTTTTATAATTAATATTTTTATTATTAAGCATTTCAGTATGTTTTTTGTAGCTATTTTCCCCATAATGGAATGATTCAATATAATTATTACCACCGATAAGTGGTGTTCCGGAGTCTTTACTCTCACAAATTAAAATTTCATTATTCATACATTCATTTATCCAATTTTTGGCATAATATTTTGTTATATAAGGCAAATCTGCATGGCAAATTGACCATCCTTTATATTTTTTATTTGAATTTAGAAATTCTATAGCTTCTTCACTTAAACCTTTAGATTTCGAAACAAAGGATTCTATTCCAATTTTTTTAGAATAATCAATTACTGAAGAATCTTTAGTAATTGAAAAAATTTCAACATTCGTCTCTTGGAATGACTTAACAATATTTAGAAACATATGTTTCATCAGGTTAATTCGTTCATCAAGGTTAATATCACTAGACAATCGAGTCATAGGATCACTAAAGTCTCTTAAAGGTATTCCAATTACAAAATTTTTGTCCATATATTTATATCCGTAATACCATGCTATTAACTTAAATATTTGAATGACAAGAAAAACAAAAATAATTGCAACCGTCGGACCAAGTGTAAATTCTAAAGACGGCATAAAAAAATTAGTCGAAGCTGGAGCGGATGTCTTAAGATTAAATTTTTCACACGGCACGGAAGAAGATCATTCCAATGTTGTTAAATGGATAAGAGAGTTAGAAAAATCAGTTGCAATTATGCAAGACATTCAAGGTCCAAAAATTAGAACTGGAGAAGCAAAAAAATCGACACAATTTAAACAATCACATGAAATAAAGATAACAAATAAAGAAACGATTTCAGATGACAATGTAATTTATATAAATTATAAAGATTTATTTAAAGATTTAAATTCTGGAGAACGAATATTTATTGATGATGGACAAATAGAAATAGGTGGAGAATTGAGATCAAATCAGGGAGTAGCATTTCCTGATTCTAAATTATCAGTCTCTGCAATTACTGAAAAAGATATTGCTGATCTAAAGTTTGGCAATAAATTAGATGTTGATATCGTAGCCGTTTCTTTTGTAAGAGATGCAAATGATATTAAAAAAGTAAGAGAGATTGTAGATAAAAATATAAAAATTATTGCAAAAATAGAATTAAAAAATGCTGTTAAAAATTTAGATTCTATAATCGATGAAGCAGATGGAGTAATGGTAGCAAGAGGAGATTTAGGAGTTCAACTCGATTTAGAAAAAGTACCGTTTATACAGAAGCAAATATTAAATGAAGCTAATGCTAAAGGAAAAATAACAGTTACAGCAACAGAGATGCTTCAATCGATGAAAGAATCTCATAGACCCACACGTGCTGAGGTTACAGATATTACTAATGCAATATTAGAAGGAACAGATTGTGTAATGCTATCTGCAGAGACAGCAATCGGAAATCATCCTGAAGTAGTTGTAAGTGCAATGTCTGACATATGCAAAGAAGCAGATTCAAGGAATGATACTTCTGCATTAAGGTTTAAAGAAACTTCTACAGTTGACACATTAACTACATCACTTGCAAAGGCAGCTGTTCAAGTTGCTAATGAAATAGAAGCAAAAGCTATTGTCGCATTTACAGAAACTGGCAGAACACCTCTTTTAATTTCAAATTACAGACCTGAAGCACCAATATTTACTATGACTACTATTGATAAAACATACAATCAAATGAATATTCTATGGGGAGTTCAACAAATAAAGATTGATAGGTTAGAAACCACACCTGAAATGTTTGAAATCGCCGATACTTGGTTGCAAAACAACAAAAAGTTTAAAAAAAATGATAAAGTTGTAATTGTTGCTGGAACACCTCCTAACAAAGAGGCTGCAACAAATCTAATTAGAGTTATGAAAATAGGTGAATTTTAATGGGACAAAAGATTGAATTAAAAACTACTAAATTTAACAAAAATGTAATTTTTGATTTAAATAGATCTTTATCTGGTCAAGATGGAATTACTTACCATAATATTGCACAAGCTTCTTTAACTGATGAAGTTAGTGCTCAATTAGCTTTAAGGTTGTTTCAATTTTCTAGTGATATAGAGAATATATTTATCCAATCAAATGTAGTTACTGTTAATTTTTCAACCAATATAGGAACAGCAGTTGAAGAGTATGAAAAACAGATAGAAGATTTTTTCTTATTTTATAAGGATGAAGAGGAATGAAAGTAGGAGTCACTGGTGCGAGCGGCTTTATTGGAAGAAAACTAACAAAAAAACTTCTTGATAGTGGATACGAAGTAAAAAAATTTGTTAGAAGAGAACCTCAATCAGAAGATGAAATTTACTGGAGTCCTTCAAAGAAAGAGATTGATAAAGATAAATTTAAAGAACTTGATGCTGTTATTCATTTAGCAGGAGAATCAATCGCACCAAAGGATATACTTGGCTTTCTTCCATTTGCTGGAGGAAGGTGGAATAAAGAAAGAAAATCAAGAATTTACTGGTCTAGAAAATGGGCTGCTGATTTATTTGTTCAAACATATAAAAGTCTTGAAGAATATCCAAAAATATTTATTTCAGCTTCAGGTATAGGAGTTTATGGGGAACATGGTGACGAAGTAATTACAGAAAACACTAGTTACAACAGAGGGTCTTTTGAACAGTTAGTAGTTGAAGAGGCTTGGGAAGATCCATTAAATGAATTAAAGAAAATGGATATAAGAGTAGTGAAAGCTAGAAAAGGAATTATTTTAGGCAAAGGCAACGTTGCAACTGATATTTTTACACTAGTAACTAAGTTAAATATAAGTAGCCCAATAGGAAAAGGGATTCAGTATTTTTCATGGGTTTCAATAGATGATGTAGTTAATGCTTACATTTTTTGTTTAGAAAATGAAAATCTTGAAGGTCCGGTAAATTTTGTTTCTCCAGAGCCACTTAAACAGAAAGATTTCTCAAAGGTTATTGCAAAAATTATGAACAAAAAATATTTTTTTCCTCCATTGCCGCCAATATTAATGAAAATAGCAATAGGATGGGAATTAGGAGAAAGTCTAGGATTAACTAGTATGAGAATTATTCCTGAAAAATTATTAAAGGAAAATTTTGAATTTGAAGCTCAAACTTTAGAGATGTGTAAAAAGGAGTTTGCAGGATGAGTACTTATGAAGAAAGAATGGCTGAGAAATACGGTTTTTTCTCAAAAGATGATGTTCAACTTAATAAAAAAATAAATCAAGACAGTACTGATATTCAAGAAGAAACACCTAGAGAAGAAGAAACACCTACAGAAGAAGTAGTTGAAAATACTGGAGGGGACAATCTATTAGTACCAATACAAGCATGGGAAAATGTTTTAAAACAATTAGGAAATTTACATGAAGCAAATCAACTAATGGCTGAATCTAGAGAAAGAGCTGCTAAGGCAGAAGCAGAAGCAGAATTTTTGAGAGAAAAATTAAAAAATACACGAGATGAACTAGAAACTTCTAAGAAAAAAAGACGATTTCTTTTTTTTAAGTAGCTAATTTTTATTGATTATCAGAAACACCTTTTATTATAAAAAAGGATATTAAAAGAAGAATAATTAATGAAACCATTGCTGGGTTTCTTCCTAATCCAAGTGTGTTGACAATAAAGCCCCAGAGCAAGGGACCAACAATTGTTGCAAATCTTCCGACAGTAGAATACAGACCGTAGAATTCTCCTAAATGTTTTTCAGGACTGAGTCTTGTCATAAATAATCTATCAACAGCAAAAATTCCACCAATATTAAATCCACCAATTACACCTGTTACATAAATTAACCACGTTTGATCAAATTCAGTAGCTATTATTGCAAGCGTTAAAGACACCATCCAACAAACCAAGCTAACAAGAGTGCAAATCCTTGGACCAAATTTATCACCAGCTCTACCAAATACATACCCTCCAATAATTGAGACCACGATTGCAAGTGCTAAAATTCCTTGACTGTCTTCAGGGGTTAGCCCTGCTTCCTCAACAAGATAAACAGCAAGAAGACCTCCAATTAAAGTATTTATTGCGTCTGCATAAAAGAATCTACCTATGAGAAATCTTGTAAGTCCAGGATATTTCCTAGAATGTTTCCATGATTTAATGACGATTGTTAACGACTCAGATATTTTAATATTAGATTTAATAGTAGATACTTTTTTTTCATCAATAAAAATAAATGCTGGCAAAGAAAAAATCATAAATAATATAGCTACTGATCTAAAAATTTCTATATAGCTATAACCGATATTTTGTAAATAAGTTGCTACACCAAAACCTGTCAATGAGCCTATATAACCAAAAGCAACACCCATACCAGAAATTTTCCCACGATTGTTTTCATTGCTTACAGAGATTAACAATGCATCATAAACGACTGAACCAAGGTTAAAACCTATTAATGAAATGATAAAAAGCAAAACAGATGTATTTACATTAAATGTGCCGAGGAGAAAAGTTGAAATAATACAAGCTAAAGTAGTAATAAATAATAAAGGTTTTTTGCCTTGGGACCCATCTGATCTTGCACCAACCCAAGGACCAGTAATCGCAACAATAACCATTGCACTAGAAGTTGCAAAACCTAGTGCTTGGTCAGTCCAACCTTGTTCAGTGACAAGCCAGACAGAAAAGTATAATCCTGGTATTACAAACGCATATACAGTATTTGCTAAATCAAAAAGCAGCCATGAAAACAAGCTACTTTTTTTTACATCGTTCATTACAAATCTTTAATTGCTTCAGTGAATCTTTTTAAACCTTCGCTTAATTCGTTTTCGCTTAAAGCATATGAGCATCTGAAATAACCTTCTGCTCCAAATACTTCGCCTGGTATGAAAGCAATATAGTGTTCTTCAAGCAACCAATCACAAAATTCAATTGAATTAGAAACATTTTTAATTTTATTATTACAGTAGTAACTTATATCAGGAAAAAGATAAAAAGCTCCATTAGGTCTAGCAATTTTGATGTTATCTATATTGTTGAAAACATCAAATGCAGAGAGTCTTCTTTTGTTAAATGCTTCCTTCATTATATTTGTTTCCTCTAAACCATTTTGAAGTGCTGATGTAGCTGCAATTTGCGATAAGTTAGAAACATTTGAAGTTGCATGAGATTGAATTTTTTTAGCAATACTAATTACTTCATCATTAGCAATTATCCATCCAACTCTCCATCCTGTCATGGCATAAGCTTTTGCAACCCCATTCACTACAATTGTATTTTTTAGTTCCGGATCATAAATTGCAGGAGATGGCGTTTTCTCTCCTTCATAAACTAAGTGTTCATAAAGTTCATCAGATATAATCCAGATATTATTTTTAAACGCCCATTCAAAAATCACTTCAGCTTCTTCTTTTGTATAAACAGTTCCAGTTGGGTTTGATGGTGAAACCCACACTAATGCCTTTGTCTTATTTGTTAAATTTTCATTTAATTGATCAACAGTAACTTTAAAATTATCACTAAAATTTGTTGCAATTACTTTAGGGATACCACCAGCAATTTTCACAGCTTCTGGATATGTTGTCCAATATGGAGAAGGTATCAAGACTTCATCATCTTTATCAAGTATTGATATCAATGTATTAAAAATTGCATGTTTACCACCATTACTAACAACTATATTGTCTGGGCTTGCATTGAAACCAGAATATAAATTAGTCGTTCTAGAAATTTCATTTCTTAAAACCTCTAAACCGGCTACTCCTGAATATTTATGATTTTCAGGATTTTCTGATGCTTTTTTCACATCATCGATTACATAGCCTGGAGTTGCAAAATCAGGTTCTCCAGCACCAAAACCTATAACTGGCTTACCTTCTTTCTTTAACATTTTGGCTTTATTTGATATTGCCATTGTCCCTGAAGGTGTAATTAATTCATTTAGTTTTGATATATCCATATGTTCTTTTCAAAGTTATTTTAATCAAATTTAATAGGTAAACTATAGTTCAATTTTATTAAACTTGTTCAAATGGAGAGAATACTATACGGAAAGCCTATAGCTGAAGAACTTGATGCTAAAAGTAAATTAATTTTTACAAATTTTGAAAATGCCAATGATAGAAAACCTAAGCTAACTGCAATAACAGTAGGTGATAACCCAGCATCATTATTATATGTTTCAAGAAAAGAAGAAAAAGCTATCGAACTAGGTGTAGAGTTCAACTGGATTAAATTAAATAAAGCAACTTCCCAAAAAGATTTGGAAGAAAAAGTTGAATTATCAGCTAAAGACTCTGATGGTATAATTATCCAACTTCCACTTCCTGAGCATATTAATCCAGAAGAAGCAATTAATAAGATACCTTATAATTTAGATGTTGATGGATTAACAGCTTTAAATTTGGGAAATCTTTACTCAGAAGAATACAAAATAATTCCAGCAACATCTTTAGCTATTCTGGAAATGATTAAATTTTATAAAATTGACACAATTGATAAGAATATTGTTATAGCTGGGCGTTCGCGGCTTGTATCATCCCCACTAGCAAAAATTCTTAGTTCAGATAAATATAATTCGAATGTTACTGTTATTCACAGCAAGACAACTAATCAAAAAGATTTCACCTTGAATGCAGATATTTTTATATCAGCAATAGGAAAACCTATGCATTATGATATTTCTTTTTTAAAAGAAAATTCAACTGTCATAGATGTAGGCATCTCTTCTGTAGATTCAAAAACTTATGGAGATATTGACACAAAACAACTTGAGAATTATTTAGGAGCTAGATCACCATATCCAGGCGGAGTTGGACCAATTACAGTTTCAGCTCTTTATTCAAATTTAGCAAAATTGATTAGCTAGCTGCCCACTCTTCTTCAGAAATTTGTGAATTTATATCTACTCTTCTTAAAAGAAAAAATCCAATTACAAAAAATAATGATATTCCTGGTAACGATAATCTAGGGTTCCCAGTTGATGCACTTACATAGCTATAAATAAGTGGTCCCCAAATTGCTGAGAATCTAGATATAACAGAAAAGAATCCCATGAATTCTCCTTCTGCACCTTTAGGCAGCATAGTTGCATAAACACTTCTACTAACAGACTGAAGGCCACCCATACCTAGTCCAACAACGACTCCTAAAATTATGACTGGGATAAGTTGTTTTTCAGGCACAACGAAAGCACTATTACCTGCGATAAAGAACAAGGTTATTGTAAAAAGTAATGTATTTTTTTGACCAATTTTTCCTGCAAGATAACCAGCTAATCGTGCTCCTGCGAAAGCAATAAATTGAACAATTAAATAGACAATAATGATTGAAGTTTGATCTAGTAAAAGCACTTCACTAAAAAATGGTCCGGCCATATTTATAACTGTTTGAGCTCCATCCCAATAGAAAATATAAGCCAATAGAAAATACAATAAAAATGGAAATCTTCTTATTTTCTTCAAAGTCGTTATGTTTGTTTTCCATCCATCTAATAAACTAATGTTTGTACCTTCTTCAGGTTTCTTTTCATCAATTTTCATTCTTGAAAAGCTAAAGATTGAAAATATTAACCACCATAAGCCAGCAAAAGCAATTGCAATACGGGAGGCAAGTTCAGTTTCGATTCCTAGCATTCCAGGCCCTAGTTGTATTATTACTAATGATAGAAGTAGCTGAAAACCACCACCAAGATAACCTAAAGCATATCCTTTTGCCGATACTTGGTCAATAGTATCTTCCGTAGTTATATCTTTAAGTACACTGTCATAAAAGACATTAGATCCAGTCGCTCCTAATTGTGCAAGGAAATAAATGAGAAGTGTTAACACTACATCTCCCGAAGTTGCAAAATAAAAAGTTGAAGCAAATATAGCCCCACCATAAGCAAAAGATTTAAATAATCTCATTCTTGAACCTGCTAAATCTGCCAAAGCTCCAACTGTTGGCATAATTAAGAAAAATATGAAAAGAGCAGATCCAATAGCAAAACCCCAAACTTCTGCTCCTGTATAAAGTTTTCCTCTGAAGTTAAAACCTTCTGCAGGTACTACTACACTTACGAAATATACTGGCATTACAGCACCTAATGTTGTTGTTTCATATGCTGATTTTGCCCAGTCATACATTGACCAACCAAATATTGTTCTTTTATTATTTTTTTCTGTCATACTTCCCCCTTAAAACAACTTTAATAAAAAAAATCTTTTGATGTATTTTATATATGAAAAATTAATTAATTAACAACTGTATATTCAAGGTTATGTCTCAAATTAGAAATAGAGGAATATATTAATGGGATTTAAATGTGGAATAGTTGGATTACCAAATGTAGGAAAGTCCACCTTATTTAATGCACTAACACAAGCTGAAATAGAGTCTGCAAACTATCCTTTTTGCACAATTGAACCAAATGTAGGAATTGTCCCAATTAACGATCCACGTCTAGAAGAACTAGCAAAAATAGTAAAACCAAAAAAAATTATTCCTACTGCTATGCAGTTTGTTGATATTGCCGGACTTGTTGAAGGTGCGTCTAAGGGTGAAGGATTAGGTAATCAATTTTTAACCAACATTCGTGAAACTGACGCAATTGTTCATGTTGTACGTGCATTTGAAAATGATGACATTGTGCATGTTTCTGGTAAAGTTTCTCCAATCGATGACATAGAAATTATTAATACTGAATTAATATTGGCTGATTTAAGTACCGTTGAAAAATTATATCAAAAGGCAGTAAAGAATACGAAGGCTGGACAAAAAGAAGGCTTGCCGTTGAGAGAATTATTGGAAAAAATTCTACCTGTTCTTGAAAAAGGAGAAAGCATTAGAACGTTGTCTTTCAACGAAGAGGAAGCAAAGTTATTAAAAGGGTTTCAATTATTAACAATTAAACCAGTCTTATATGTAGCTAATGTAAGTGAAGGCGGATTTGAAAATAATCCGCACCTTACTTCTATTAAAGATTTTGCTGAGGTCGAAAATTCTGAAGTTGTTGCAATCTGTGCCGAAATAGAAGCTCAAATATCGAAGTTAGACATTCAAGAAAAACAGGAATTTTTATCAGAGATGGGGCAAAATGAATCTGGATTAGACAAACTTATTAAGGCTGGATATAAACTTTTAGGACTTCAAACATACTTTACAGCGGGACCAGAAGAAGTAAGGGCTTGGACAATCAATATTGGAGATAGCGCTCCGCGTGCAGCAGGTAAAATTCATGGTGACTTTGAAAAAGGATTTATTCGCGCTGAGACAATATCATATGATGAATTTATTAAAAACGGTGGAGAGAAAGGTTCTAAAGAAGTTGGAAAACTTCGATCTGAAGGAAAAGAATATATTGTTCAAGAAGGCGATATATTACATTTTCTATTTAACGTAAATTAAACCTAATAAAATAAGGCTTGAATTTATATAATATTTTAAAACTAGTGCTTTAACTAAATTTAATATATACCATAATAAAACACGTGAGAGTAATAATAGTCGGCGCCCATGCTGAAGCTAAACAATTAATAAACAGAATTAGTGCTGGTTGGGAAATTTCTGTAATTGATATGGACCAAGATAAATTAAGAAATTTTACTACCAACAGACAGATAGAAAAGTATCAAGGTGACGGTACTTCAACACTTGTTTTAAAAAAAGCTGGCATAGAAAACGCAAACGCAGTCATAACACTAACAGAAAGTGATGAAGTAAATATTGAGGTACTTAAGATAGCTAAGCAAAACAAAATATTGAGGCTCTCATCTGTTATAAATGATGAGTCTTTTACTAATAAATATAAAGAACTAGATATTGAATTAGTTGACCCAGGAACCTTAATTGCACGAAGGCTTGAGCACATATTAGAGCCAAGAAGAGTCGTATCTCAAGCATTTGCAGGAGGAAGAGCCGAGGCTATAGAGCTAGAAATAAACGCAGATAGTCCAGCTAGAGGCAAAACACTTAAAGAAATTGGCTCTGATTATTATATTGTTGGAGCAATACTAAGAAAAGGAGAAGTATTGATTCCCCATGGTGATACTGAACTTGAAACAGGTGACTTAGTAACTGTTGTTTTACAATCTGGTGCTTTTGGCAACGTGATCGAATTATTTTCTGGATCTGAATCTAGATTTCCTCTTGAATTTGGAAAGAATGTAGCAGTTATTATCAACTCGGAAGATCATATCAAGAATTTAAATGAATCAGAATTTTATACTATAAATACAAAAGCGGAAGAATTAATAATATTTTCAAATGATGAAGTATTTTCTGACGGTAAAGAAAGCAATGAAGAAACTTTCAGCGCAATTTTAAAAGATCAAGAATTTCAGATAATTCAGAATCAAAAAAATTCGCTTAAAGACATAGAAAATAAAATTAATGAATTATCTATTGGGACCTTAGTTGTACCAATTGTGGAAGAAGATGTTAAAAAATCTTACATAAAAACTATTATTAATTTTTCAAACAATAAGAATATACCAGTTTTATTTTCAAGAGGCAGTTCTCCGTATCAAACTATAGGAATTTTAGCAAATGATAATTTTGATCAAAATAGTCCAACGTTAATTGCTTTTGATTTAGCCGTATCATTATCAGCTAAAATAGTTTCTCTAAAAACAGAACAACCAAAATTCCTAACACAGGAAAACCCAGATTTAGCTAGGCAAGTAATAGATAAACTACAAGATATTGCCTTGTCACATGAGACACAGTTAGACATTATTAGCTCAGAAGGCAATGAAGCAAAAACTTTTATAGAGAATTCAAATAAATTTGACTTATCTGTTGTAGGAAAAGATTTATCATCTGGATGGCAGTCAAAAAAAATAAGTGAATATATATCTGTAAATTCAAAGTCATCTGTATTGTATATTCCAAACTAATGATTTAAATGGAAAGTTTTGATGCAATTTCGCTTGTATTTATCTCTTTAGGAGCATTTTTATTACCTTTATTGGCGAACAAAATAAAAATACCAGGAATAGTATTAGAAATTGCTTATGGAATAATTGTCGGACCAATATTAAATTTAGTAAGTCCTTCTGAATTTATATCTGGTTTAGCAATACTTGGATTTCTACTTCTGATGTTTTTGTCTGGTTTTGAAATAGAAATTGAAAAATTTCAAGAAAACGGACTTCGAGCACTTTTATTACCTTCACTAATGTTTTTTGGAACAGTATTGATATCTCTTTTCTTAGTCACACGTTTAAATTATCCAATTTTTCTCGGCTTAGTTCTATGTACAACAAGCGTAGCAATAGTTATTCCTATTTTAAGAAGTGACGACACAATTAAATCTAATTATGGTCAGTTGTTGTTTATGACAGCTTTACTTTCTGATATTTTAACTTTATTAGGAGCGACAGTCCTAGCTTCAGTTGAGAGATCAGGAGGTTTTGGTGTTAAAAATTTAAATGTTATCTTATATTTTATAATCGTTACTTTAATTTTAAGAATTGTAAAAAGATTAGCTTGGTGGAATCCTCAATTATTTTCAAGAATGTTTGATGGGAACGATCCGGAGGAATTGGGAATAAGAAGTTCAATTGCTTTAATGTTGACCCTTGTTGGTATAGCAGTATTGTTTGATATTGAAGCAATTTTGGGTGCATTTCTCGCTGGTACAATCTTTGCTTTCATATTTCCAAATAGAGGAAGTTTAGAAAGTAGTCTTAAAGGTTTTTCTTACGGATTCCTAATACCAATATTCTTTATCAATATTGGTTTAAATTATGATGTCAGCGTTTTTTCAAATACACAATTTTATGTAGAGGTGCTTTATCTTTTTGTTATCGCAATAGCAGTTAAATTGTTCCCTACAATTTTATTAATATTTGCAGGAATCAAAATAAAACAAATACTTGCTGGAGGTTTTTTGCTTTCAGCAAGATTCAGTTTAATCATTGCTATGGCTGAAATAGGTGTGGAGATTGATTTAATATCAAAAGCTATTGAACAGCAAATAATCTTACTTGCTGTACTTACAGCTACAATTGCTCCTATTGGTTATAAATTATTATCACCAAAAGCTAAGGAAGCATAATAAAGTGAAAAGTAAAGTATATCTATTTTTTAAAGGCGTAGCTATGGGTGCTGCTGATATAGTACCTGGAGTATCTGGGGGAACAATAGCTTTAATAACTGGGATATATGAAGAGCTCATTGAATCAATTAAGAATATTAATTTAAGATTATTTAAAACATTATTTACAAAAGGTTTTAAAACATTTTGGCATGATTTAAATGGTAATTTTTTATTAACTCTTGCTCTAGGGATAATGAGTTCGATTTTATTGCTTGCTCAATTTATTAGTTATTTACTTTCGAATCATGAGTTTAAGATATGGGGTTTTTTCTTTGGCCTAATTCTCTCTTCTGGAATATTAATATATCGTGAAGTTAACAATATTTCATCAAGTTCTCTTACCTATTTATTCTTGGGGATACTGATAGCTTCAATAATTTCAATATCTGGGCCAACTACAACACCAAACAACTATTTTTTCATTTTTTTAACTGGTTCAATTGCCATATGTGCAATGATATTGCCTGGGATTAGTGGTTCATTTATTTTACTCTTACTTTCAAAGTATGAATTTATTATAAATTCAATAAAAGATTTCAAATTTGATGTATTGATTGTATTTGCATTGGGTTGTATATTTGGTTTACTTTTATTCAGTCGTTTCCTTTCTTATTTATTTTTAAATTATAAAGATTATGTTCTATCGTTACTATCCGGATTTTTATTTGGCTCACTACTCAAAGTTTGGCCTTTTAAAACAATTATTGAAACAAGAATCAATAGTGATGGTATTAAAGAAGCATTTGTTACTAGACCTGCTTTACCAAATATTGGGAACATTGAAGAGATTATATTTTTTATTATATTTTCAATTGTTGGATACCTCTTAATATATTTTTTACAAAAGAAATCAATACAAGATAATAAAGAACAATAAGTGATTAAAATAAAGATATGAGATTAGGATTACCCGAATTATTAATAATACTTACAATTTTGTTATTGCTATTTGGTGCAAAAAGGTTGCCTGGATTAGCTAAATCATTAGGAAAGTCGACAAGAGAGTTTAAATCAGGTTTAGAAGAAGAATAGCGATAATGAAAAAAAATTATTTATTGCTATTAATATTTTTAATTTCATGCAGCCAAGGTGCCCCAGAAGAATTCCAATCTGGAGAGGAAGTTTACGAAGCAAGATGTAGTGCTTGTCATGGTCCTAATTTTGAAGGTAGAGTCGGACCTAGTATTGATTCAAATTCTCCATCTGCTTCAATGCCAGATTCTTATTGGGTTCAAACTATAACAAAAGGTAAAGGATCTATGCCTGCTGTCAGATTAAGCGATAAGGAAGTATCTTTAGTTATTGAATATATTAAAAATAATTATTAGTTAAATTCTTTTTGTATCTTTATTTAATTTAAGTAATTTATCTTTAATTCCATTTAGAGGTTCTAACGATTCTAATCTCCAATTCCAGTTGCCTAATTGTTGCCCAGGTATATTGAATCTTGCTTCTTTACCAAGTTCCAACAAATCTTGTACTAAAGTTCCAGCTAATTGACAAGGTGTTTCCCATATAACTGATATTGCATTCCAGACATCAGAATCAAATTTATTAATCAAGTTATTATCAACAAATTCTTTAAAATGTTTTCTTTGACCATCAGAAGTTTCTTCAAGCCACTGTTTTGTTGTTGGTGAATCGTGAGTACCGGTATATGCAGCACAGTTGTAAGCCCATTCAGAAGGAGGAGCTTCTTCATCCCAGCTGTTATGAGGTATTCTTTGATTTAACATTTTAATTCCAGGAATATTAAAATCTTCTCTCGCTTCATCCATTTCATCAAGATCAAGTGCAAATAAATCCTCTGCAAGAATTCTTTCAAGCTCGATATCATCCTTAATTCCTTCAAGAAAACTTTTTGCAGGTCCTTTCCTCCAGACTCCTTCGACCCCAAGTCCGCCATTAGGTATTGCCCAAAATTGAAATAACCCCCCAAAATGATCAATTCTTAATAATTCATATTTACTTAAACAAGAATTTAATCTATCAATCCACCACTTATAATTTTCTTTTTTATGTTCTTCCCATAGATAAAGTGGATTACCCCAAATTTGTCCTGCTGCAGTAAATATATCTGGTGCTGCACCAGCAACATTAGCCATTTCATAATTTTCTTCTAAATCAAATAATGATTTATTCATCCAAACATCACAAGAATGAAAGTTTGTATAGATAGGAACGTCACCCAATATTTTGACATTTTTTTGGCTTCCATATTCATTAAGCTTGTTTAATTGTTTTGTAAATAAAAATTGAACAAATAATTGATATGAGTATTCTTTTTTGTTCTCTTCTTTAAAATTTTTGAGTGTATTCTTATTTGGGTTAATTAAATCTTCAGGCCATATTTTCCAATCATCACCATATAGTGAAGTAGCCATTTGAAAAATTAATTCATTTTCAAGTCCGGGATTAACTTCTTCGTACTCATTAATTTCACTATGGAGTAAATTTTTATTATCTTTATATAAATTCGTATGACTTTTTCTTAGAATTGATTCTTTAAATTTGTAAACATCTAAAAAATTTATTTTTGAAAGATTTTTAGGACTGTTATTAAGGTCATCTTTTTCAATAATTCCTATCTCTGCAAGATATGTTAAATCAATTAATGCAAAATTTCCTAATTTAGATGAGCTGCTTGAGTAGGGTGAAAATTGAATATTATCTGTTGGACCAAAAGGAAGGACTTGCCAGATTTTCACACCTGTTTCTTCTAAAAAATCAATCCATTCATAAGCATTTTTCCCAAAGTCTCCAATTCCATGACCCCCAGGAAGTGCTGTTGGGTGAAGTATTATCATGCTTGATCTATCTATATCCAAATCTGCTCCATTTTCCCTATGTTGCTATATAATAACTGGCTAATATGTAATTTGTTGGATTTAATATGGTAGAAACACATAATGTAGAATTTGCTGATGACGATATTGATGGTCAAAAAATCGTTTTTTTTGATGGCAAATATCACGAAATTGAAGATGTTCATATTGGCAATTATGATTTTCGGTTTAATTTTAATGATAAAAAATATTTTTCTATTAATTCAGAAAATGTAGTGACAATAAGGATTCACACTGAACCAAGAATAAATGAAGTGTGGCTTTTATTAGAAAACCCAGAACTTAACCCAATTGAAATGAAAAAAATAGGAGCCACTGAAAGATTTATTTATTGGGAAATAGATATTCCTCTGGAGTCAGAAAACTTTAAATTTTCATTCGCCGGTGTAAATGATAAAAATGCTGGAATTTATTTTGGTACTAGTGGAATAGCGAACTTCATATCTCCTTCAGAAAAATGGGTATTTAATAAAAATGATTTTTTGATTCATGAGATACCTGACTGGGTATTTGGAGGAGTGATGTATCAAATATTCCCAGATAGATTTTGTAATTCAAAAGAAGAATTAAATAAAGAGGGTACAGTTCCTTGGGGAAGTGTCCCAAAAAGATTAGAACATCAAGGTGGTGATTTATATGGAGTAATAGAAAAACTCGATTATTTAAAAAATCTAGGTGTAAATATTGTATATCTAAATCCTATCTTTCTTTCTACAAGCATCCATAGATACGATACTTGGGATCATAAAAAAGTTGATCCGACACTAGGTGGAGATGATGCATTAAGAGAATTAGTAGATAAAGCTCACGAAAAAGAGATGAAAATAATTTTAGACTGTTCGTTAAATCATTTTCATCCTCAAAATTACGCATTTCAGGATGTGATTAAGAATGAAGGAAAATCAGAATATGCAGATTGGTTTACAGTATATGATTATCCGGTGAGATTAAAATATCGTCCACATTTACTTTCAAAAACACACAAGGTCGGTTGGGACGGAGAAGAAGATCAGTATAAAACATATCTAGAAGACATCACTTTTAAAGAAACTAATTTGGAAGTTGAGATAGTGGAAGATGACGGTCCTATTATTGAACCAACATTTAAAGCTTGGTGGGGTGTTCCAGATATGGTAAAAGTTGATATGACTTCAGAAGGTGCAAGAAAATGGGCCCTCGATGTTGCTAGGTATTGGGTAAAAGAATTTAATATTGACGGATGGAGAATGGATGTAGCAAAAGAAATTGACTTAGCCTTCTGGACAGAATTTAGGAGGGCAACAAAGACAGAAAAAAAAGATATTTTACTTTTTGCAGAAATATTTGGTGACACATCCTTATGGCTTCAAGGAGATAAATTTGATTCTCCAATGAACTATTCATTTAGAGAATTAATGAATGATTATTTTGCTCATACTTCTATTAGTTCTAAAGAATTCGCAGAAGAGCTTGTTGGATTGTACACAATGTATTCTTTTGAGGCGCTATCTTCCTGTCAGAATTTACTTAGCTCACATGATGTAAGACGTTTCCTAAATAGATCTGAAAATAATGTTGGTGCTTTAAAAGCAGCAATGTTCATGCAGGCTACATTCCCAGGAGTAGCTGGAATATATTATGGAGATGAGATCGGCCTTAATGGAGGAGATGAGCCTTCAAATAGAGAAGCTTTCCCATGGCACGATGAAAGCTCTTGGGACAATGATTTAAGACTATGGGCTAAAGATCTAATGAATTTAAAATCACAGCTTACCCCATTAAAAAAAGGTAAATTTGAACTTATTGGCTATTCAGAGACAGCAGTAGCTTTTAGAAGATATTTTGAATCAGAGTCATTAATTTGTGTAATAAATAGAGATTCTTTACTTAAAGAATGGAAAATTGAGACTGACTCTAATGAAATTGAGTTTATTTGGGGACATGAGGAAGTAAAATATAAAAATAATGAAATAGTTATTAAAAATCTTTCTCCCTATTCTGGAGTAATATTTAAAGAAATTGGTTAGTTAATTTCATAATTTTAAATTATTATTTTATATATATAAATTTAGGGGAAATATGACAAATGATTTACATTCGTTTCTTAAAGATCAAGAAAAAGAGATTACAAATGCTATTGAAGGTAAAACTTTAATTGATTATATAAATAGAAATGCTGAAGAATATAGTAATTATCCAGCACTAAATACACCTGCAAATAATGAATATTCTGCTTGGGATTCAATGTCATGGTCTGAATTGAGAGATGAAGTAAAAAACTTGGCTTCTGGGATGATAGATCTTGGATTAAACGTAGGGGACATGGCTTTCATCATGTCTAATAATGTTAAAGAACATAATATTGCAGACTTAGCAATTGTATATAGTGGAGCTACTCCCTCAACAATTTATAAACAATTAAAGTCTGGACAAATTGAATATGTGGCAAATTTAATGGAAGCAAAGATAGCAGTGGTTGGTGATCTTGAATTATTTGAAGAAGTTGATGCTGCAAGAAAAAACAGTCCAAAATTAGAATATATAGTTTTAATTGATGGATATGAAGAAGTAAAAGATAGGGATTATGTTGTTAGTTACCACGAACTAATACAGAAAGGTTCAGAGATTAATCAACAAGACCAATCAAAACTGCAAGCTGCTATTGATTCAGTAACACCAGAATCATTGGCATGTTTAATCTTTACTTCAGGTACTACTGGAAATCCAAAAGGTGTAATGATAACCCATAAAAATGTTCTATGGACTATCCAAAGTTTATTTTCGGAAATGATACCAGCTTCTAACTTCCCGCGAATAGTCTCATACCTACCAATGGCACATATTGCGGCAAGAGCTGGAGATCATTACCAAGCAATTTATAGAACAGGCCAAATATTTCCTGTTCCTCAGCTAGAAGATATGGCTGCTGCCCTTCCTACAATTCAACCGTCGGTATTTATAGCTGTACCAAGAGTTTGGGAAAAATTCCAAGCTGGTCTATTAAATAAAATTAATGAGTCTGATAAGAAAGACCTGGCTTTGAAAGCTATTGACAATGCATTGGAAAGAGTTGAATATGAACAAAGGGGAGAGAGTGCTCCACTTGGAGTTAGGTTAAAAGATGCCTTATTCAAAAAACTTGTTTTTAAAAAATTTAAAGATGGACTAGGAATTTCTAACACTGAATATTTTGTAACTGCTGCTGCAGCAATGAATCCAGATTTACAAAAATGGTTTCATGCTATAGACATAAATGTAACTGAAATATATGGTATGACAGAAAATACTGGACCTACAACAATCGGTGTTGCTGAAAATGCACAAGAATTCATAACTGCAAAATTGAAATCTAACGGTGTTAAGGTACCTAAAGTTTTAAATCCAATCGGAAAAGTAGGTATACCGATAGCTGGAACTGAAGTAAAAATACTTGATGACGGAGAGTTATTACAAAGAGGTAATCATGTTTCTCAGGGGTATTACAAAGCTGAAGCAGAAACGAAAGAATCTTTTGATTCCGAGGGTTGGCTTCATACTGGTGATCTAGCTGAAATTGATGAAGATGGATATGTAAAGATTATTGGACGAAAAAAAGAAATACTTATTACCTCTGCAGGAAAGAATATTGCCCCTGTTGAAGTTGAAGATTTAGTAAAACCACATCCTTTAATAGGCCAAGTATGTGTTGTTGGAGATGGTAAAAAATATCTAACAGCACTTATTGTTCTTGATGGTGATGGTGGAGCAGAAAAGTGGGCAGAAGATAATGGTGTAAGTTATGATATAACTTCAATGTCAAAAGATGAAAAAGTGATTTCAGCTGTTCAAGAACAAGTCGATCTTGCAAATAGTAAAGTTGCACAAGTTCAGCAAATAAAAAAGTTTACGATTTTAGAAAATGAGTGGACTGATACAAGCGGAGAGCTTACTCCAACATTGAAACTAAAGAGGAATGTAATAGCTGAAACATATAATGATGAAATTGAATCAATGTACAAGGAGGATTAAAGATGGCTCAAGTATCATTTGAAGATAAAACTGTAATAGTAACTGGAGCTGGAAATGGTCTTGGAAAATCATATGCCCTTGAATTTGCTAAAAGAGGTGCAAATGTAGTTGTTAATGATTTAGGAGGTTCTGTTGACGGTTCAGGCTCTGGAAGCTCTGCAGCAGATGAGGTTGTTGAAGAAATTAAAAATAATGGTGGGAATGCAGTTGCAAATTATGATTCAGTTGCCACAAAAGAAGGTGGAGAGGCAATAGTTAATTCTGCAATTGAAGCTTATGGAAGTCTTCATGCTGTTGTCAATAATGCAGGAATACTGAGAGATAAAAGCTTTGCAAAAATGACGGAGGAAGATTTTAATGTCGTACTTGATGTCCATCTAAAGGGAACTTTCTTTGTGTGTCAACCAGCTTTTATTCATATGAAAGAAAATGGATATGGACGATATTTTAATCTAGCTTCTCCATCAGGATTATTTGGAAATTTTGGACAGTCAAACTATGGGGCTGCAAAAATGGGTATTGTCGGCTTGACGAACATTATTGCAATTGAGGGAGCTAAATATAACATAAATGCAAATGTTCTTGCTCCTAATGCAACAACAAGAATGACAGAAGAATTATTTGGAGAAGAGTTTGGTAAATTGTTCAAAGTCGAGCAGGTCACACCTTTAGTTGTATATCTTGCATCAGAAGCATGTGAAACAACTCATGAAATATTTTCAGCAGGTGCTGGAAGATATGCAAGAATTGGTATTAATACTCATGTAGGATACGTAAATCCAGATGCTACAGCTGATGATATTTCAGAAAATATTGAAGACATAAGAACGATTGAAGACGGTATATATCCTATGAATAACGCTGATGAATTAGTAATAATACTAAAA
>QBZE01000006.1 GCA_003282445.1 OCS155 cluster bacterium AG-333-G23 | reverse complement strand
TATTAATGAACCATGCATCTTTACATTTTTTGGATATTTTTCAACTAATAAATTTCCGCCAGGAATAGCTAATGAAGATATATTTATAAAAGCTTCTCAAAATGTTATTAATGCACATAAAGAAGCATTGAAGACAATCAAAAAACATAATCATAAATCTAAAGTTGGAATGACTCATGCACTACAAGAATGGGAAGATAAAGATAGTAAAGAATTAAAAAAGTATATAAAATATAATTTAGAAGATAAATTTTTAGAAGCTTCATCCAATGACGACTTTATCGGACTACAAACTTACACAATTGTAAGAATTCCTCAAAGTATATTATTGAATATATTCACACCTATATTATTAAAAATTAGTTTTGTAAGAAAGTACATACTACCTAGAATTCTTCAGATTTTTGCAGGTAGAAATGGTCGTATAGATAAAGATACTAGAACTACAAAGATGGGCTACGAATATAGACCACAGGCAGTTTTATATAATATAAAAAGATTACATAAACTATTTCCTGATAAAGAAATATTTATAACTGAAAACGGAATAGCAACTGATGATGACGATGAAAGAATTGAATTTGTTAGTGATGTATTAAAAGATATACATCAATATCTTGATTCCAATAGCAAAGTAATAGGTTATTTATATTGGTCTTTGTTAGATAACTTTGAATGGGACTTAGGCTATCAGATGAACTTTGGTTTAGTTGAAGTTGATAAATCAACATATGAAAGAAAACCTCATAACTCAGCTAGATGGTTTGGTGAAATATCTAGTTCTAATATATTTTCTTATTAATTAGTAATTAATTTACAATTAAAAAATGGTTTATATAATTGCAGGAGCTTCAGGTGTACTTGGTAGTGCAATTGCTGAGGACTTATCAAAAAATAATGAGTTGTTTCTAATTGGTAGAGATAAAGAAAAAATATTAAATATGTCAGAAAAATATGATTGTAAATATGCAATTATTGATTTAAATAATCCTCTTCCTCAAAGAGAATTTAAAAATGTTGTAGAACCTGATGTAGAAATTAAAGGTCTAATTAACTGCATAGGTTCTATTTTGATTAAACCACTTCATGGAACATCTATTGATGAATACAACGAAGTAATTAATACAAACCTTTTTTCATCTTTTTATCTTTTAAGTACATTTGCTAAACGTATGAAAAATGGATCAGCTTTATTTTTTTCTTCTGTAGCAGCATCGCTGGGATTATCTAATCATGAAGTTATAAGTGCAGCTAAATCTGGAATAGAAGGTTTTGTAAGATCAGCTGCAGCTACATATTCAAAAGATAACTTACGTATTAACGCAATAGCTCCAAGTATTATGGACTCTAATATGAGCAAAAAAATATTATCTACTGAACAAGCAATTGAAATATCAAAATCTATGCATCCTATTCCAAAAATTGGTACTTATAATGATATACTTCCAGTTGTAAGATGGTTAATGTCTAATGATTCCGATTGGGTAACTGGACAAACTATAAACATAGATGGCGGTTTATCAAAAATTAAGCCAAGATAGGAGATAGATATGACAGAAAAAAAATATTTAGAAACTCATGAATGGTATTCCGTTAACGATAATGAAATTACTGTAGGCATTTCTGATTTTGCCCAAAGTGAACTTGGTGATATTGTTTTTGTTACACTACCAACTGTTGATGAATCATTTTCAAAAGGTGAAGGAATGGTAGAAATAGAAGCTACTAAAACAGTTGCTGAAGTTTATGCACCTATGGACATAACAATAACGGAAGTTAATAATAAATTAGATTCTGAACCTGAATTAATCAATGGAGATCCATGCGGTGAAGGATGGATTGTTAAAGGCAGTATAAAAGATTTAGATGACATTGGAATGAGCTACCAAGAATACGAGTCATTTATTTCTTAATGAGTAAACTACTAACAACCCAACTTTACAAATATCATGTAGAGCAAAAATCAAAACTAATTGAATTTGCTGGATGGGATATGCCATTTTCTTATGATGGAACTTTAAAAGAGCATAATTATGTAAGAAATAATTGTGGTTTTTTTGATGTTTCTCATATGGGAAGATTAGCTTTAGATATTGGTCAAATACAAAATATAAGTAAATTAATATGTTCAGATATTCTTAATTTAGATAATTCAAAAGCTTTATATACAATATTCACAAATGAAAATGGAAAAGCGTTAGATGATGTTATATTTTGGAAATTTGAAGATAAATTAATTTTGATTTGTAATGCTAGTAATAGAGAGAAGATATCAAACCATTTAATAAATAATAATATTGAATTCGAAGATCAAACTTTTGATACTTGTTTGATTGCGGTTCAAGGTCCTAATACAGTAAATCACTTAAAAGATTTATTAGATTTACCCAAACATTTTTCTGCTGTTGACAATGGAGAATATATATGTGCAAGAACTGGCTACACAGGAGAAGATGGATTTGAAATTATGTTTAATAACTCTAAAGTGGATGAGATATTAAATTATATTGTTCGTAAAGAAATTAAACCATGCGGATTAGGTTCTCGTGACACTTTAAGATTAGAGGCTTCATTACCTCTTTATGGTTTTGAATTAACTGAAGAAATTTCTCCCGTTGAAGCAAATTTAAAATGGGTTATAACTAATGAAGACGATTATTTAGGAAAAGAAATCATACACAATGAGTTAAATAGTAGTAATCATAAAACATTAAAAAAATTCGTGATAGATTCAAAAAAAATTGCTAGAACTGGTACAAAAGTTAAAAGCAATAATATTAATGGAGTAGTTACATCTGGTAATTATTCACCAAAACTTGAAAAGTCAATAGGTTTTGCCTTGTTTGATAGTTCTCCTGAATCTGATTTAATAGAGTTTGATATACGTGGTAACTTTATAGAAGGAAATATAATTAATAAAAGGTTTTTGAACTAATGTTTGTACCACATTCTGATATAGATTTGAAAAAAATATATGAAGAACTATCTATTAATTCTTTGTCAGATTTATTTAGTCATTTACCAAAAGATCTTATATTAGAAAACGGTGTGGATCTTCCTGAATCAATATCAGAATTAGAAGCTATAGAATATTTTGAAACAATATCTCAAAGAAATACTCAAAATTTAATATGTTTTGCTGGTGGTGGTCATTACGATGTATATCTTCCACATACAGTAAAAACGTTAACTATGCGTCCTGAATTTATGACATCCTACACCCCTTATCAAGCAGAAATTTCACAAGGAATTCTACAAGCTCTATTTGAATTTCAATCCTTAGTTTGTGATTTAACAGAAATGGAATTAGCAAATGCTTCTTTATATGATGGAGCAACATCAATTGCTGAAGCTATTTCTGTTGCTATTAACAAAACAAAAAGAGATGAAATAGTTATATCGAGTGGTCTACATCCAAACTGCAAGGAAGTGATTAATACACTAATAGATAATCAAAAATTTAATATTAAGTATATAGATTTGGATGATTTTCACTTTCCAAAGGATTATGAATTTAGTGAAAATGATGCTGCATTTGTAGTTAGTTACCCTCATTATGAAGGAAGTGCGGAAGATTTAAGTGAATTAGTTACAAAAGCAAAAGATAAAGGTTTGGTAACAATTTGTTATGTCGATCCAACTCTTTTGGGAATATTAAAAACACCTGGAAATATGGGTTTCGATATAGTTGTTGCTGAAGGTCAATCAATCGGAACCCCATTATCATTTGGTGGTCCTACAGTTGGATGGTTTGCAACAAAAAAAGAATATGCAAGACTTGTCCCAGGTCGAATTATAGGTGAGTCAAGGGATTCAAATAATTTGAAATCTTATGTAATGACTTTAAGAGCAAGAGAACAAGATATTAGACGAGAAAAAGCTTCATCTAATATTTGTACTAATCAAACGTTAAACGCTATAGGTTCAGCTATACATTTATGTTGGTTAGGTCCTGAAGGTATTTATTCAATGGGATATCAAGCTATGCAAAAAGCAAATTATCTAAAAAACAGAATGAAGGAAGAAGATATTGAAATATTAAACCATAAATCATCAATTAGAGAATTCATTATAAAGACACCAAAAAATTCCGATCTTGTTATAGAAGGTATGGCTGATGAAGGTTTTCTAGCAGGAATAAAATACGATGACAATCATTTACTCATTGCTGTTACAGAGAAGAGAACAAAACAAGAATTAGATAGTTATGTTGATTCAATAAAGAAGGTTTTAAATGAGTAGTGGAGGTAACGCAAGTTCTTTACCTTTAGTAGGAGGTTTACCAGAACCAACTATTAAAGAATTATCAAAACCTGGTAGGAGATCTTTTAACTATCCTGCTTTAGATGTACCAGAAGAAAACATTGAACATGAAGCAATAAAAACAGAAAAGGCACCTCTACCAGAAGTATCAGAGCATGATCTAGTGATGCACTTTTCAAGATTAGCTCACCGAAATTTTGCTGTTGATTTGGGATTTTATCCATTAGGTTCTTGCACAATGAAATACAATCCAAGATTCGCTGATTGGGTAGCTTCATTACCAGGATTTTCAAATACACATCCTGCAACACCTTCCAAATTTAGTCAGGGATCTTTAGAAATTCTAAATGTATTAGAAGAATATCTTATAGAGATTACTGGAATGGATTTTGCTAGTTTCCAACCTCCAGCAGGAGCTTCTGGAGAACTCACCGGTCTTTTAATAATAAAAAGATATTTAGAAAATAATGGATTTGATGAAAAAACAAATATTATTGTACCTGACTCTGCGCATGGAACAAACCCTGCTTCGGCTAAGATGGCAGGATTCAATGTTGTTGAAGTTGCAACCGATATAAACGGTTTAGTAGATGTTAATGAATTAAAAACATTAGTTAATGAAAAAACTGCAGGTTTGATGTTAACAAATCCAAACACTGGGGGATTATTTGAAGAAGATATATTAGAAATTTCATCTATTATTCATGATGCTGGTGGACTTTTGTATTACGATGGAGCTAATCTCAATGCAATTGTAGGTGTTAGTAGACCAGGAGATATGGGATTCGATATTGTACATTCAAATTTACATAAAACATTTGCAACACCTCATGGTGGAGGAGGTCCTGGATCAGGCCCTGTAGCTGTTAAAGAATATTTAAAAGAATATTTACCAGGTCCAATTGTAAAAAAAGTAAATGATACTTATGAATGGTATCAACCTCAGTTCTCTATAGGAAGAATGCATGGTTATCATGGAAATTTTTTAGTTGCTTTACGTGCACTTGCATATATGAAACTTCTTGGGAAGGAAGGTTTAGATAATTTAGGTTCTTACGCTGTATTAAATGCCAGATACTTAGCATCAGTACTTTCTAAAACTTTACCACTTGCATATGCCAAACCATGTATGCATGAGTTTGTAGCAACAGTAAAAGAATTAAAAAAATCACATAAAATTAAGGCTTATGATGTTGGAAAAGCAATGTTAGACAAAGGTTTTCATTCACCTACCATTTATTTTCCTTTAATAATAGAGGAAGCTCTCATGTTTGAACCAACTGAAACACAGTCAGTTGATACATTGGATGATTTAGCACATAGTATTTCATTAATTATTGAGGATTTGAAAGATAATAACCAAAACTTAAGTAATTATCCTAAAAACCTACCAGTAGGAAGACCTAATGAGTTAATTCCTGCAAAACACCTAACAGTTAATTGGGGAGATTTTGAACTTCTTGAAATAACTGAATAAGATAAGTTTATATATGACTTTAACAAAATTAGAAATTGATCGAAATATAAACACTTTAAGAGTTAATTCGAAAGAATTTTCAAAAATAGATAATTCTAAATTAATATCTTTGCTTGAAGAAAGTATACAAAACATTAAAGATGTTGCATATTACTGGGCTACAGTATCAGCCGAAAATAAAGGTGTATCTAATACAGTCGCTGAAGGGGAAGAATGGTTAGGTGGACCATTTGCTACCGTTTTTGGAATTCAATATTACATAGATACACTTAAGGATTTAAATAAACCATTAAATGAAGAATTATTTAACAATAATTTAAATACATATAAAGTATTCCCCAACAATATTTTAGAGAAAATATTTTTTCCATTTATATCAGCAGAAATTAAATTCAGTAAAAACATTAAATTTTCTGAAATAGAAGAATATAGAGGATTTGCAATGAGATATAAACACGATCCTTCTATTTCATTAATTTTAGGTGCTGGAAATGTTTCTTGCATTCCACTCCTGGATGCTATCTACCATTTAGTAGCAAAACGGTCTGTTGTATATATAAAGTTAAATCCTGTTAACGAGTATCTATTACCAGTTTATGAAAAAGTTTTTAATAATTTTATTTCCTTAGGTTACATGGTTATTACGAAAGGAAATGTTGAAGAATCAAAATATATGACAGAGCATAATGGAATAGATCATATACATCTAACAGGATCTGATGAAACTTATGAAAATATTGTATATGGAAGAAAATTGAATGACGAAGAAAAAAAATTAAAAACACTAAAAAAATTAAATAAAAAATCATTTTCTAGCGAACTTGGGAATGTTACACCAATAATCATTCATCCAGGTAATTGGTCTAATGCCGAATTGAAATTTCAAGCTAGAAAAATAGTAACTGCGAAACTAAATAACGGCGGTTTTAATTGTATATCTGCACAGATAGTTTTATTACCTGATAAATGGAAACATACAGATAAACTTATGAAATATGTTAAACATTATATGAATAAAGTAGATGATAGACTTTCATATTATCCAAATAGTTTAAATATTTTAACATCGTTAGAAAAAGATAAAAATTATGAAAGATTAAACGATGAATCATGCGCAACTCCTCATCTGTCTAGAGAAATAAAAGCATATAGTAAATATGAAACAAGCGAAATATGGGGGACTTCCATATATTTTAAGAAAATCACTTATGAAAATGATTTAGATTACGCAAAAAATGCTATAGATTATTGTAATAACACACTTTGGGGAAATTTAGGAGCTACAGTTTTGTTCAAAAAGTACAACAAAAAAGCTAATGAACCAATTAAAAATCTATATATTAATAATTTAAAATACGGTACAGTAGCTATAAATGAGTGGTCTGCAATAGGCTTTATAATACCAACTTTACCTTGGGGTGGTTATCCAGGTAATAAAGACCATGATATTCAAAGTGGACAAGATTTTGTCCACAATTCAATGTTTTTTGAATCCCCTTTAAATGGGATTGTATATTCTAAATTTAGAATGTCGAACATTATTGACCCTTTATGGTTTGTTACTAATAAAAAAGGCAAAAAAGTCTTTAAAAACTTAACTTATTTTCAAATTGAAAAGTCTTTTATTAACTTTATTAAATTAGCTGCATCTGCTGTAATATAAAAAATAAAATTTATTTAAATGAACATATAAACGGTAATATTATCTTATGAAAAAATCTATATTGTTAATAATGGTTCTTCTACTAATAGCATGTTCGACAACTGAAGTTGAAGAAGCAACAACAGGAGAAACAATATCTGATTCAGAATCAACAACTACAACTCAATCTTCTAATAATAGTGCTACAGATGATAGTACTACTACTTCAGTAGTGGAAAACTATAACTTTGATAATGAAAAAATGTCACCATTTACTGGTATTGAGCTTCCTCCGGAATTATGGCTAAAAAGACCTAGACGTGTGATTGCATTTAAAATTGACAATAATATAAATGCACGACCACAATCGGGCATTCAAGAATCCGATGCAATATTTGAAATATTAGTTGAAGGTGGCATGACAAGATTTTTAGCTTTTTTTTATGATAAAGTTAGCACTTACTTAGGCCCTATTAGATCAGCAAGGCCTACAGATCCAACTATAGTCAGACCTTACGGTGGAGTATTGGTTGTATCTGGTGCTACAGCCGGATTACTACCCCAAATTAGAGAATTAGAAGTACCAGTCTTAACAGAACAATCAGCTCCAGCTATGTTCAGAACTTCTGATAGAACAGCTCCACACAATCTATATGCAGACACAGAACTTGTGAGAAAAGTTATAGATGAAAAAGGTATGACTTTCAATCCTCCGCCTTCATCAATATATCCATTTGGTAACAATCAAGATAACTGGCTTGATGGTTCGGCAAGAGTAATTGTAAAATACAGCGACTTTACGACCATTGTCTGGAAATTAGATGGTAACCAATATTCCAGATTTATTATTGATGGATATTCAAGTAACAAAAATGAAGCGGTTTCACACAACTTTATAACAAGAGATGGTTATCAAGATATATTAAAAACAGAAACAATTGTTGTAATCCAAGGACCGATCTATGTAGATGAAGCTACAACATTGCCTAGTGTCCTCACTGTAGGTGTAGGTCCCGTATATATTTTTAATAATGGAAGGTACATTGAAGGAACTTGGAGACGTTCTGATATTGATCAACCTTTTGAATTGTTTGATATTAACCAGAAACAAATACTTGTACCTCCAAGCACACAATGGGTTCATATTCTCCCAATTAGTGGCGAAGTTACTTGGTCACAAAGTTAACTCTATAAAATAATTTATACCTAACTTAATAACAATTTATTGATTTAAGTCTATATTTAAAATAGTGAGATATAAAAAATTACACAATAAATCTATACCTAAAAAACATCTTCATAAAAAAAGCAAATCAAAAATTGTAGGTAGTAAAAGAATAATAACCTATATTCCTGATAGTTTAGATGAACTAATATCACAAGAGTATCTATCACCTGTTGCAGAATCTATTACTGAAGAAATATTAATTGATATTAAAGAAACTTCAGATTCAGCTGTTAAAGAAGAAATTACATCTAAAATATCACGTTTATATGATTTTATTCATAATACAGAACGCAAAAAACTTGTAAATTATTCTCTATTGTTTCTAGTCTTTACAGGTGTAGTCTCATTTTTAGCTATTAATTCATCTAACAATATTAATCTTTCAAATCCTACTAATTCTGTTGAGGTTGTCATTATGGATGAAACAACAACTACTTTACCAATTCAAATTACAACCTCTACAACACTTTCTCCTGTAACATCAAGTACGACCTCGACAACACTTACTCCTGTAACTTCTACTACATTACCGTTAGTTAGAGTTACGAATGTTAAAGAAGCACAGACACAATTAAAAAAATTGTTTATTTACCAAGGTGAAATCGACGGTGTAAATGGTACGTATACTAAATTAGCTATTAAAGAATTTCAAAAACGAGCAGGTTTAAAAATAGATGGAGTATTAGGTCCAAATACTAAATCTGCATTAGAAAGTGGTGAAGAAGCATACATAGCCATAGGAGGACAAGAAACGGTTGATCTTAGTCAATTCGAAATAACTGATGAAACACAAGATCTACAAGAAAAATTAACAGAACTTAATATATATACAGGAGATATAGATGGGGTATTTGGCTTCCAAACAATGATATCTTTAAAAGAATTCCAAAAAAAAGCAGGATTAAAAGTTGATGGAATATATGGAGCAAATAGTAAAGCAGCTTTAAAAAAAGGTGAGGAATCTTATGTAACTATTGAAACAGAAAGTGTTGAAGAATCAATCAAATCAGAAACAGTTACATCATCGAATTCGACCCTCACAGTTGATTTAAAAAATTATAATCCAAACAGCACATGTATTAACGGATATGTCAACAATCTTAATATTTGGGTACCGGATCCTTGTTTCTATCCAGTTTTCGTATTTAGATATGGAAATGTTGCACAAGTTAATTCTCAGTCAGAACTCGATGCTTATTTAAATCAAAATTGGTCACTGACAAAAGAAAAAACCTATTCGTCTTTAGGTAAGGTACCAACACAAAACTATTCTGACGGATACAATTCTCCTATTAATGGATTACCAATGCCTAGTGGGTCAAATAATTCGATTGTTATAGGTATTAAAAATGATAACAATGTTAGAGCAAGACCTCAATCTGGCCCTCAAGTAGCAGATGCTGTTGTTGAAGTTTTGGTTGAAGGTGGGATGACTAGATTTATAAATATATTTTATCAAAGTGACACAACATACCATGGCCCAATTAGATCTGCTAGACCCACTGACCCAACAGTATTAAGACCTGTAGGTGGAGTATTAGTAGCTAGTGGTGCTACAGGAGGATTAATACCTGAAATAGTTGACATGGGTGTCCCAGTAATATCTGACAGAAGGCCTGAATATTTTAGAATTTCAAGTAGAAACGCTCCTCATAATTTATATGCTGACACAGAAAAATTAAAACAACATGCAATAAACAAAGGTTATAAAAAATACTCAAATCCTCAACCATTATTTCCATGGGGTAATCCATCACAAAGTAATTGGAAATCAAACTCATATTTAAAGCTAGCTTTCTCATCGTATACATCAACAACATGGACCTGGAATGGGTCATCATATGCACGTACTTATTATGATGCATATAAAAATTCTTCTAATGACAATGTTCATTATTGGACAGATAAAAATGGTAATCAGGGACAAATCACTACGACAACTGTTATTGCATTATTTTGTGAACCGTATACTCATCCTTTACAGTTACCTTCTGTCAAGACTGTTGGTGAAGGTAGGGCAATTATTTTACATAAAGGTAAGTTACTAGATGCTAGATGGAAAAGAGGATCAAACTTAGATCCATTTCATATTGTTGATAGTAACGACAATATATTGTATGTACCTAAGGGAAAAGTATGGATTTCATTAGTTCCTAATACAAAAAATCCTTCTTTTGGCTAAATAAGTTTACTTTTAGTAAAAAAAAATGGTAATCTAAGAGTGCGTTTCAATTAAGTGTGATACGCAGCCCTGTTGGGAAGCCCTCTAACGAGGGCTTCCGTTTTTTATAGACGTTCTTTTAAAATCTCTAGTGTATTTCCCCATGTTATGTCAGCAACATAAGCAATAAGATATTCACATCCAAGATTTTTAAATTTATCTAGACTTTCAAATACTTCATCTTTTGTTCCTACCAGTGGTCTTGTATAAAAATAAGATTCAGGAATTGTTGTATCTTCAGATATTTTTTTAATTTTGTTGTCTAGGTCTTTTTTATTTTCACCAATAATCACATTTGTATGGAGTGTTCTTGTTATGGAATTAAAATCTCTATTCTCATTTTCACAATGCATTTTTAAAATATTAGATTTTTTTTCAAATCCTTCAAAGTCAACATCCCAATTTCCATAGTCACCATACTTTGCTAAGAGTTTAAGTGTTACTTTTTCTCCACCTCCACATACCCACAAGGGTGGATATGGTTTTTGAATTGGTTTAGGTTCATTAATAGCATTATCTATAGAATAATATTTACCCTTAAATGTCGCTTTTTCTTTAGTTGTCATTTCAATATATATGAGCAATGCTTCCTCAAGCATCTTTAATCTTGTTCCATCTGATGGATAATCAAAACCATATGATTTATATTCTTGATCATACCAACCTGCTCCGATTGCAAATTCTAATCTTCCATTAGACATAACATCTATATTCGAAGCAACTTTTGTTAGGTACGAAGGATTACGATATGAATTACATGTACACATCTGTCCTAGTCTTATCGTATTTGTTTGTTGTGAAAGAGCTGACATTAGAGACCAACATTCGTAAGTAGGTTGAATACTCGGCGAAGGAACTGTATGAAAATGATCGTATACCCATAAAGATTCATATCCATATTCCTCAATTTTTTTTGCAGTGTTTATAATTATGTTCCATTCTTCGCTGGGAGTAAGATCGTTTAAATCCATTCTCCAACCTTGAGGTACAAATGCTCCAATTTTCATGATGAAATTATTTACTATTCCTTTTTTTTAATATGTTTATTAAATCTGTTAAATCTTCTGTTTCTGTCTTATTTTTTATTAGTCTTACAACCAATATTAAAAGAAAAGATAAAAAGATTATTGTAATAAATGTATTTATTAATGTAACTATTGCCATATTCCTGCAACTAGTTCTATTCATACTTAATAAAGGGTTAGTCGAAAAATCTATATTATTTGATAATATTTCTAATAATGGACCACATTCAACAGAATATTTTCTATATTCGACTAATGAAACGGTATTATATTCTATATAAACAATTGAAAAAATATTCGATATAGAGAAAATCATAAATATTAAAATTGCAACAATTGTGTATTTTGATTTAAACATAATCAATATAAACTTTAACAAATGGATGAATTAACTATTCTCAATAATCAATTAAGTCGTATGAGATCTATGAATAAGTATTATCATGATCAATTTCTATTTGATGTAAGAATCTTGTTCTTTTTTACTATAATTTTTCATTATTTAGCATTATCAAACATTACAGCTTATATGTTGATACCATTTATTTCACTTTTTGGATCAGTACTACTTGCATTTCACGCTCATTATTTGATTTTTTCACGTAATTACAGTGAGTTTATTGAAATTAAGATGAATAATATTTTAGATAACGATGTTTTAATAGCTCATAAACTTGAAAATAAGTATCTTTTCCCTATAAAGGATAGAAAAATAGTTGTTGCTAAATTAGGATCAGAATTTACATGGTTTGGATTTGTAACTCTCTTTATTACCTTTATAGGTATTTCTTCTTATGTTTATTCAATAGTTAGGCTGTTAAGCACTGATATCAGCGTAAATTATTATCTTTTTATTGGATTAATTACTTTAATAACACTAATTATTGGTATATGGTGGTTTTTATTAGGAAATGGTGAAAAAAGGTTAGAAAAGGTTTTTGATGAATACCGATAAATATGATGAATTAATAAATAACAAACAATTTTTAGCTGAAACTTTTGATGGTTTAATGAACCACAAGATGATTAAAATTGAAAAAAACTATGTTGAAACGGAGATAGAAATTAATAAAACACATCTTCAACCATTTGGTTTGGTTCATGGTGGTGTATATTCAGCAATGGCAGAATCTGCAATATCATATGCAGCTACAATAAGTCAAGAAGGGATGTGGGCTGGAGTAAATAATAATACTGACTTTATAGCAAGCGCAACAGAAGGTGTCTTGTTATTAAAAGCTGAACCTATTAAATCAGGTAAAAGATCACAACTATGGCAAGCAGAAATATTTAATAATAATAAATTATGTGCTAGATCAACTGTTCGACTTACAAATTTAAATAACAAATGAAAAAAATTATTTTTGTATCGTTATTAACTTTTATTTCATGTACTAATGAATCTGATACATTAAATGAAAGTGTAGAATTAAATACAATCGAGCAAGAAGGAGACGTTTTGAGCAATAATAAAGTTTACGAATCAATGCCTGAAATGAATATTGATATATCAAGAAAATACACTGCGGTAATTAAAACAAGTATGGGGGATATGTCGGTTGAGTTCTTTACTGAAGACGCACCAATGACTGTAAATAACTTTATAAATTTATCACGTGATGGATATTATGATAATGTAATTTTTCATAGAGTAATTTCTGGTTTTATGATTCAAGGTGGAGACCCAAGCGGTACAGGACATGGAGAAATGGGAAAATATCCAGGTTACAAATTTGAAGATGAATTAAACAATCAAAGATCATATGAAAAAGGAATTCTTGCTATGGCTAATGCAGGACCAGATACAAATGGTAGTCAATTTTTTATTATGCATGTCGACTATCCACTTCCTTATCAATATACAATATTCGGATTAGTTACTGACGGATTAGATATCATTGATAAAATTGCTTCTGTAGAAACAGGGGACGGAGATAAACCAGTCAATGATGTGGTAATAGAATCTGTCGAAATTAAAGAGAATTAAGATATTTTAAAGATTTACTAGTTAAAATTCCACCGGAACTTCCTTTTGAACTATTTTTTATAAAGTTTTTATTAAATATCTCTTTTGTTAAATTTTTAATATAAGCTTCAGAATAATTCAGTAGTTCAGATAATCTTTTAGAAGTATTGTCACCATAGTTTCTTGATTCTTTTTGATATATGTATGCATATATAGTGAGTAGTATTTTTCTATCTTTTATACTTCTATCGTTAATTTGTTTTATTAATTTTTTATATGGAATATTGTCATCGTATAAACCTTTTGTTTTTAATTTAAAATCTTTAGGATCAATTTTTTTATATGACTCAATTGCTTTGATTGACCTTTTTATAAGAGTATGAATATTAATATTTCTTATATCAGTAGAACTTAATTCGATATTATTTTTACTGAGAATTTCGTAATTCAAGCAAATTAATTGAAAAGAGTTAACTATTTTAAATTTAAGAATTACTTTATGGTTTGACAGTTCTTTATTGAAATGTACATCTATTGTTTTATTATTAATTAAAATTTCAATATTCTTTCTCATGCTCTAATTTAAACATAATATTTACATTTTCTCTTACTATATAAATAGATAAGAATATTTATTAATATAAGTTGAGTGGATATAAATATTACATTACCTGACAATTCAGTACGTCAATTTAATAATGAAGTAACTGGTTACGATTTAGCTTCCGACATAGGCAGAAGTTTAGCAAAAGATGCAGTTTGCATTGAGATTAATGGACACTTAGAAGATCTTAATACATTAATTAAAGAGGATTCGAGATGTCGTATATTTACATCTAGCGATCAAACATCGCTCGATGTATTAAGACACTCATCAGCTCATATACTTGCTCAAGCTGTTTTAAACTTATTTCCAAGAACACAATATGGTGTCGGCCCTTCTATAGATGATGGCTTTTATTATGATTTCTTATTTGAAAACAATATCAAAGAAGAAGATTTATTAAAAATAGAAGAAGAAATGCACAAAATAGTACAAGAAAAACAAAACTTCTCTAAAGAATTTATTAGTGATAAAGAGGCTTTAAAGTTATTTCCTAATCAACAATTTAAGCAAGAATTAATTAATAATGTTGATAAAGATGAAGGTGTTAATGGTGAAAAAGTATCGATATATAAAAACGGAGAATTTTTAGATCTTTGTAGAGGACCTCACATTCCAAATACAGGTTTTCTAAAACATTTTAAATTAACAAAATTAGCAGGAGCTTATTGGAGAGGTATTGAAACAAACCCTCAGCTACAAAGAATATATGGTACATCATGGTTTTCTAAAGATGATTTAAATAAATATTTAGCACGCCAAAAAGAAGCTGAGAAAATAGATCATAGAAAGTTAGGCAGAGAGTTAAAATTATTTACGTCTGCTGATGAATTAGGTCCAGGTCAATATTTATGGCAACCTAATGGTTCGATACTTAGAAACCAAATTGAAGAATTTAGTAAATCTGCACATATAAATAACGGATATGAATTTGTAAATACTCCTCACATTGGCAGATCAATACTTTGGGAAACATCAGGTCATTTAGATCATTATAAAGAAGGAATGTACCCAGCTTTAACAACCGAGGATACTAATGAAGAGTATTATTTAAAACCAATGAACTGTCCTTTTCACATTCTTGTATATAAGAATGATATAAGATCATATAGAGATCTCCCAATTAGATATTTTGAATTAGGTTCTGTTTATAGGATGGAGAAGACAGGAGTACTCCATGGATTATTACGCGCTCGTGGATTCACTCAAGATGATGCTCATATATTTACCACTATCGATAATTTAAACGATGAAATTCTTAATTTGTTAACCTTTTCAATTAAACTCCTCAACTGTTTCGGTTTTACTGATATAGAAGCTGATTTGTCCACGAGACCAAAAGACTCTATTGGATTGGATAAGGATTGGGAAAATGCAACGAATAGTTTGGAAGATGCCTTAAACCACCAAAAATTATCATATAAAATTGCTCAAGGAGAAGGTGCTTTCTATGGTCCTAAAATAGATTTGCATATAAAGGACGCTATAGGAAGAAGATGGCAGTTAACAACCATACAGATAGATTTTGCTCAACCTAACAATTTTTCATTAGAGTATGTTAATTCTGAAAATAAGAAAGTTAGACCTGTAATGATTCACAGAGCCTTATTAGGTTCTATTGAGAGATTTACTGGAATATTAATAGAGCATTATGCTGGTGAATTTCCTGGATGGTTAGCTCCAAATCAAATAAATATATTAACTATTGGAAATGTCGATGAATATTTAGATTTTATAGTATCGAAACTTAGTAAGTATCGTTTAAATATCGATGATAGGAATATAAGATTAGGTGAAAAAATACATGAATCTCGTAAAAATAGAGTACCAGTAACTCTAATTATAGGAGAAAAGGATGCTAAAAATAAATCAGTAGCTATTAACTACTTAGACGGAAGTGAAGAGCAAGATATTGATTTAAATGAAGGCATCAAATCGATAAATAAAAAATTAAAAAAGCCTGTTTTTAAAATCTGATGAAAGATGGAATAAATATTGATCAAGATGCCGTACAGGATCAATTGGTCCCTGATGATTTAAATTCATTAGCTGTTGGTAGTTATGAAGTACCTGATCCTAAAATTAGAAATCGATACTTTATTGTATTTCTAATTCTATCTTTAATATCTTTTATATTTTCGATATTAAAATTCTGGATAAATTTATATCCTGCTGCAATTTTATTATTAGGTTTGGCTATATTCATGAAATTGATTGAAAACAATAGGGTAGTAACTCAAAATGAAGTAATCGAACATATTTCTAATAAAATTCCGCATAGTATTGGCTATTATTCTATTGCTTTAACATTTGATTTCTCTTTTAAGCTTAAATTTTTAAAACCAGTATGGACAGTTATAGTTTATGATCATAACAATCCACCACAAAAAAAATCTATTGTAGAGTTTGATTCCATTACTAAAGATATTATTTCTGATGTATACACAGAAGATATAGTTGATGCTTGAAAAATATTTTAAAAATTTTTCTGAAAAGGTTGCTATTCCTTTTATTAAAATCTGTATATATTTAAAAATTAAACCAAACATGTTATCTGTTGCTGGATTAATAGTCATAATTATTGGTTCCTATTACTTTTTAATATTAAATAAGACATATGGAATCTTCTATATTTTTCTTGGAAGTGCAATTGATGGCTTAGATGGTCCTCTTGCTAGAACATTGAATACTCAATCAGATAAAGGAGCATTGATTGATTCAACTATAGATAGAGTTGGTGAAATGATTATATGGTCTGTTATATGTATTAAGTATGTAAATAGCGAAATAGAATTATTTACAGTTATATCTATAGTTACAGCATCTGGGTTGATACCTTATTTAAGAGCAAAAGGAGAAACATTAAAAATAGATAACAAACTAGGACTAACTCCTAGACCTGAAAGAGTAATTTTTGCAGTACTTTATATGTATTTTGATTTCTCTTTTAATTTCGTATATTCATTTGCTCTACTTACTTGGTTTACAGTTTTCCAAAGGTTTTATAAACTCTATATAAGTGTCGAATGAAATATTTACAATATCAAATAATTAAAAGTTGCCACAATATATTTAAAAATATAAATATAAAAGTACTTTCATTTTTAAGTGTCCCAGTAGGCTTCATTTATTATTTATTAACATTTAAAAATTCAATCAAATTACATAAAAGATCAAAGATATTAAATAAAACACTAACAATAAAATACAATCCATTAAGAGTAAAAATTAATTATGTAAAGTACTGGTTAGAAACATTGTGGCTAACCAAAGATAATTTTTATAATAAAATATTTAAAAATGTAAATATTGTTAACGAAGAATATATTAAAAATTTAAAAAACGAAGGTATTATATTTGCATTACCTCATGTAGGAAATTGGGAAATGGCTATTCCAGTTGGGAAATCAATAAATTTGGATTTAATAGCTGTAGCTGAACCTTTGTCTAATCACTACGTACTGAATTGGTTTAAAGATTTAAGAGAAAAATTAGGATGTAGAATTATTATTGGTGGTAAGGGTCAAAATACATTCAATACAATTATTAACGAGTTAAATTCAGGCAAACATATATGTTTGCTATCCGAAAGAAGTATAAATAAAACTGGAGTAGGTGTAGATTTTTTTAATAACTTAGCGTCTTTCCCAAAAGGGCCTGTAGCTTTAGCACTAAAAACACAACTACCTATTGTACCTACTACTTTTCTTAAAATTAATAATAAATATTCTCTTGTTTTTGAAAAACCTTTTTACGTGCCTTTATTTGATAATGAAGCAATCAGTATACAACAAGGTTTAAAGACATTAGCAATATCTTTTGAAAGATTAATTTCTTTAAATCCAAATGAGTGGCACTCTATACAACCAGTTTGGTCTAATGAGTACTAAAATTTTATTTATTACAGCATATGATATGGATAAATATGGGGGCGTACAGAATCAAATAAACTTAGTATCTCAGAAATTAAATAAATTAAATTATTCTACAAAAATATGTGCACCGAATTCGTTAGATTATGATTTAGGAAAGAGCATTTCTTTTCCATTTAATAAATCTGTGGTCAACGTTTCTTTAATGCCTAAAAGAAAAGTATTAAAAGAAGCAATTGCATGGGCAGATGTAATACATATTCATGAACCTTTTATTCCTTTATTTTTTTGGCGGTTTAAAACTAACAAAAAAACTATAGTTACCCATCACGCAGCTTTAAACAAATTATATTTAATAATTCAGGAGATACTATTTTTATTTGTTTCACAAAAAGTAATTTCTACTTGTGTAAGTAATGAAGCATTAAAAAATGCACATACATTATCAGATAAATCAATAATAATACACAACGGAATTGAAATTAATCCTCAGGCTACTTTTACACATTCTTATAATTTATTATTTATGGGAAGAAATGAAAAAAGAAAAAATATTAGATTATATGAAAAACTCGCAAATAATAAAATGATAAGTGGTCTTTATACATTTTTAGCAATAACAAATAAAAAAGGTAAGGTAAAAAATATAAAATACATAATAAATCCTGATGAAAAAGATAAGAAAAAAATACTTAACTTTAGTTCGTATTATCTAGCTTTAAATAAATCAAATGAGAGCTTCGGTATTGTTCTTATTGAAGCAGTTAATTATGGAAATTTATTAATTTCTTCAGATATTGATAGTTTCAAAAAGGTAATGGGTGACTCAGGCGTTTATTTTAAAAATAATGACATAAAATCGCTAGAAAGGGTTATTGACTATTGTACTAACAATAATTTAAGAGATCAGTGGGTTAAACAGTACCAACATATAAAGAAATATGATATTGATAAGTTAATCAATAAATGGATTTCTGTCTATACAAATTAGTAGTTATTATTAAATATATGAAAGTTGAATCTACATTCAAAATTAAAAAAGGCCTTGCAGAAATGTTAAAAGGCGGTGTGATTATGGATGTTATAAATGCTGAACAAGCTGTTACAGCAGAAAAATCTGGTGCCGCTGCAGTAATGGCTTTAGAAAGAGTTCCAGCCGATATTCGAGCACAAGGAGGTGTTGCTAGAATGTCATCTGTTGAAACTATTCAAGAAATTATGACTTCAGTTTCGATACCAGTTATGGCCAAATCTAGAATAGGTCATTTTGTTGAAGCTCAAATGTTAGAAGCTTTAGGTATAGATTTTATAGATGAGAGTGAAGTTTTAACACCAGCTGACGAAAAAAATCATATTGATAAACACGATATAAAAACACCATTCGTTAATGGAGCAACAAACATAGGTGAAGCATGTAGAAGAATTGGCGAAGGAGCAGCCATGATACGTACAAAAGGTGAAGCTGGTACAGGTAATGTAATTGAGGCTGTAAAACACATGAGAAGCATGACAGAAGGTATAAATAAAATCGTTAGTTCAGATAAAAATCAATTAATGGCATTAGCTAAAGAAATATCAGCACCTTATGAAGTATTAAAAGAGATTAAAAAGTTAGGAAAATTACCCGTTGTAAACTTTGCAGCAGGTGGTATTGCTACACCTGCAGATGCAGCTTTAATGATGCAACTTGGATGTGATGGAGTATTTGTAGGGTCAGGAATATTCAAAAGTGGTGACCCAGCTGAAAGAGCTGAAGCAATAGTGATTGCTACAACAAATTATGATAATCCTGAAAAAATTGTTGAAGTTTCCAAAAATTTAGGTGAACCTATGGTGGGTATAAATATCGATGATTTAGATGAAGCGGAGAAATTAGCCAAAAGAGGTTGGTAATGACTACCGGTATTCTTTCTTTACAAGGAAATTTTCTTGATCATACAAGAAGCCTTGAACTTATCAAAAAAGATTATATATTAATAAAGCAAAAGAATGATCTCAAAAGTATAGATTCTTTAATTCTTCCAGGTGGAGAATCTACATCAATGATAAAAATACAAAGTAACAATGAGTTATTTAAAAAATTAAAAATATTAATTAATGATGGTATACCAACAATTGGTACATGTGCTGGTCTTATATTATTAGCTAAAGATGTTGTAGACGGTGAAACTTCTTTAGGCTTACTAGATTGTGTTGTAGAAAGAAATGCTTATGGACGGCAAAATGAATCATTTGAAGGGTTAGTAAATTTTCTTGATAATACACAAATGTATTGTTTTATTAGGGCACCCAAAATATTGAAAACTGGAAAAAAAGTTAAAAATATAGCGTTCATTGATGAGGAAGTTGTTGGAGTACAACAAAATAACATAGCTGCATTTACGTTTCATCCTGAATTAACAAATGATAAAAATTACTTATCATGGTTAAAATATTTTATCGAAGAAGGAAAAAATGTCAGGTCATTCTAAATGGTCAACAATAAAAAGAAAAAAAGGAGCAAATGATGCTAAGAGGGGCAAGTTATTTGCGAAATTAATAAGAGCTATTGAAGTAGCTGCTAAAAAAGGTGGTATTGATCCAGATAATAATGCTTCTTTGTATCAAGCTATTTCAAAAGCTAAAGCAAACTCAGTACCTAATGACAATATAGAAAGAGCTTTAAAAAGATTAAGTGGTGACAATAGCGGTGAGGATTATCAAGAAATATTTTACGAAGGATATGGCCCCCATGGTGTAGCTATATTAGTAGAATGTTTGACTGATAATAGAAATCGTACATCATCTGATATAAAATCTACATTTAGTAAATTTAATGGAAGTACAGGTTCTCCTGGAAGTGTAAACTATCTTTTTAATAGAAAAGCAATATTTCAATTTGAAGATAGTAATGATGAGTTAATCAATCTAGCAATAGAGAATAACTGTTTAGATATATTAGAAAATAATAATTATGTAAATCTAGAGTTTAATCCTTCAGATTTTAAAAAAATTGATCAGATTTTCAAAGAAAATAATATAAAAGCAATCAACTCTGAGATTGCATATATACCAGATAATTCAATAATGTTAGACAGCAAAATGTTTGATAAAGTTTCTAAATTAATTGAAGCCCTAGAGGATTTAGATGACGTACAAAATGTATACTCTAATTTTGATATAGATGATAAACTTTTAGATTCTGCGTTAACTATTTAAATATTGTTAAAATTATTAAATGGTTAATAAAGCTAAAAAACAGGGAACAAACTACGAAACAAATATTGTCAATAGATTAAATAAGATTGAAAATTTCAAATCACAACGATTTGCTGAAGGCGGATCAAAAGATTTAGGAGATATACAACTATTTGCAGACAACGAAGAATATTTTATTGAAGCTAAGTCAAGACAAAATTTAAATCTTCATCAATCATTAGAAAAAGCAATTGAAAAGTCAAGTAATGTAAATACAGTTTTATTTTGGAAAAAATTAAAAAGAAAAGGTGAAAATAAAAGACGAACAAATGATGGGATGCCAGAAGTAGTATCTATGTCATATGATTTGTTTATTAAGTTATTAAATAAGTAATTGAATAAAACACCTACAAATCAACTTTCCTATAAACTATCTAAAGATAATATTGCACAAGAAAGATACAAAAACCCTGAAGATTCTCGTTTATTAATTGCAGATACAAAAGAAATTATACAATTTAAAGATCTTATATCAGTCGCATCTGAAAAAGCTGTATTTGTACTTAACAAAAGTACAGTTCGAAATGTTAGGTTAAAAACTAATAAAATACATTCTGGCGGTAAATTAGAAATATTTATATTAAATATTATATCTGATTATGAATGTGAATGTTTATTAAATTTTTCAGGTAAAAAAACAAAGGGTCTAGAAATAACTACTAATATAGTTAAATTCAAAATAATTGAAAAAAATAAAGATACTTATAAAATTTCTACAGATATAAAAATAGATGCGTTAATTGAAAATTATGGAATAACTCCTTTACCACCATATATCAAAGATAATGTAAAAAAATATGAATACTACAAGACAGACTTTAGCTCAGGAGGTTTCTCAGTTGCTGCATCAACTGCAGGATTACACTTTAATAATAAAATGATTTCTAAGCTTGAAAAACAAAATAAGATTATTAAATACATTAACTTAGATATTGGCATAGGAACCTTTAAGCCAATTGATACAAATTTTATAGAAGACCATAAGGTCCACAATGAAAATTATTTTATTAAAAAAAATGATTATAAAGAAATTTTAAAACTCAAAGAAGATGGTTATAAAATATATGCTGTTGGAACTACTGTGCTTAGAACTTTAGAAACAGTTATTAAAACAAAAAATTATAAAGGCTCAACAGATTTATATATAAAACCAGGTTATCAATTCAAATTAGTTGATTATCTAATTACAAATTTCCATGCACCGAATAGTTCTTTACTATCAATTGTTTTATCAATCTATGGTAAAGAATGGAAAGAATTATATATGTACGCTCAAACAAATAAATTAAAGTTTTTAAGTTTTGGTGATGCTGTATTATTTAAAATACAATGAGTAATCTTAATTTTAAAATATTAGCCAAAGAAGATAAATCTAGAACAGGTGAGATAACTATAAATAATAAAACAATAAAAACACCTGGATTTATGCCAGTTGCAACAAGAGGAGCTATTAAATCAACACCGCATACCTTTTTAGATAATACTGATGTTTTGTTAGCTAATACCTATCATTTATATTTAAGACCTGGAGTGGATGTAATTAATGAGTTAGGTGGTATTCATAAATTTATGAGTTGGGATAAAGTAATATTAACTGATTCAGGTGGTTTTCAAGCATGGTCTTTACCAACAAAAATTGATAACGAAGGAGTAGTGTTTAAAAATATTTATGATGGTTCCTCATTTAAAATGACACCAGAAATTTCAATCAAATCACAAAATAAAATTGGTAGCGATATAGCTATGATATTTGACTGCTTAATTGATATTAAAGATAGTAAAGAAAAACAAATAAATTCTATAAATTTAACTAGGGATTGGGGATCGATAACAAAAAGTTTTCATAAAAATAAAGATCAAGCCTTATTTGGGATTGTACAAGGAGGATTACATAAAGATTTACGAGAATTATCTACAAAATATATGGTTGATCAGGAATATGATGGATATGCCCTTGGGGGGTTAGCTATAGGTGAAACTAACATCGAAAGAAAAAATATTGTTAAATTTACTAGCGAACTATTACCCGATGAAAAACCAAAATATGTTATGGGTCTTGGGGATATGCACGGTTTAGTAGATTTAATAGAAGAAGGAATAGATCTTTTTGACTGTGTATGGCCTGCAAGACTTGCAAGACATGGAAAATTAATTGTTGGGAATACATATATAAATATTAAAAATAAACAATACGAAAACGATCCTGAACCAATAAGCAATGTATGCACATGTTTTACATGTCAAAATTACTCAAAAGCCTTTTTAAGACACTTAATACATAATGAAAATACCACTGCATGGCTTTATTTAACTATTCACAATTTAATTCAAACCGAGATTATTCTTGATGAAGCTAGAAAAAGTATATTAGAATCTACTTTTAGTACTTTTAGAAAACAATTTGAATATGAATGATTTAATAACTTTACTACCGCTAATAACAGTCTTTGTAATATTTTATGCATTACTTTATATTCCTCAACGAAGAAGGAACAAAAAACATAAGAATTTTATTAGTGAACTAAAGATTGGTGATAATGTAATTACTGATTCCGGAATACATGGAAGAGTTACTGCGGTAAACACTAATGATGTTTCTTTAGTTTTAAAAAAAGGTGAAATAATTATAAATAAATCGAACATACACCCACAATCATGAAAAATATTATAAAACTTCTTTTACTACCAGTAATATCAATAACATTATTTTATTACACTTTATCATCGAGCATTTCTCCTAAATTAGGATTAGATTTACAAGGTGGTATTTCAGTTATCCTTACAGCCCCCGAGGGTACTGAACAAGAGCTTATAGAACAAGCAGTAGAGATTATGCGTACTCGTATTGAAGCTTTTGGTGATGTACAAGAACCAGAAATATCTATAAGTGGAAATAATTCAGTTCTTGTACAATTGCCAGGTGTAACTGACCAAAATAAAGCAATAGAAGCTCTTGGTACTACAGGATTATTAACTTTTAGACCAGTACTTGATTCATCATTAACAAATGGTTATTCTCCTGCTTTTGATTATCAACCAAACCCAGATGACCCTGAAAATCCTTTAAAAATAGTTCCCGATGGTGTTGATGAAATAATTGGAGTTAGCAATGAGGATAATCCAAATTCTATCTCATATTTATTAGGTGTTAACACTGGATTCCCAGTAATTTATGAACTTGGCCCAGCAGCCCTTACTGGTAATGATATTTCAGATGCTATTGCTGTATATCCTGATAATGAATGGATTGTATCTCTAGAACTTAAATCTGATTCTGATTCAAAATTTACAGACTTAACTAAAGATCTTGCATCTAAATCAGGTGAACAAAGAAAACTCGCTATAGTGCTTGATGGCGAAGTTGTTTCAGCTCCAGGAATTGCTTATGATGTGGACCCTAATGTTGGTATTACGGGTGGTAACGCTGCAATTTCGATGGGAAACACAGATACTGGCGAATCAGCAAACAACTTAGCCGTTATATTGCGTTATGGTGCGTTACCTGTAGCTTTCGAAAGATCATCAATACAAAAAGTATCGGCATCATTGGGTGAAAATACTTTGCAACTAGGACTTCAAGCAGGCATTGTAGGGTTAATAATAGTTTCATCTCTATTATTTTTGTATTATAGAGTACTTGGAATAGTTGTAATATTCGGTCTTTCTTCGTTTGGGTTATTGTTCTATTCTGTAATTTCTATACTTGGAAATTTTCAAGGATATACACTAACTCTTGCAGGCATAGCAGGTGCGATAGTTTCAATTGGTTTAGCTGCTGATTCTTATATAGTTACATTTGAGAAATTTAAAGACGAACTTAAGGTAGGAAGATCTTTTCAATTTGCTGCTAATAAAGCAGTAGACGATGCCTGGAAGACAATACTTATAGCTGATTTTGTTTCTATATCAGCCGCATTTTTACTTTATATACTAGCCATAGGTCCAATTAAAGGATTTGCACTAGCTCTAGGCTTAGCAACTATTTTCGATCTATTCTTTACAAGAATGTATACGAGAAATGCTGTTCCTCTTATTTCAAATATAACTACTAATCCACGTTTATGTTTCCCAATAAAAAATAAGGATTTACAAAATGTTTAAAAACTTATTTTTAGGAAATACAAAGGTTGATTTTTATAAAAAAAGTAAATTCTTTTATAAAGTTTTTATTATTGAAATCACAATTTTTATTGGAATAATTATTATGGTTTTTACAAATACATTAGATTTAAATCTGTCAGTTGATTTTACCGGTGGAACTACATATCAATTTGATACAGAATATAGTTCAGAAGATATAAGTGATGTTATGAACAGTAATATATTAGAAGTTTCACGATATCAAACATTTGAAAATTCAAATTCCATAATTTTTAGAGCTACTGAAGCATCCTCAGAAGAAGAAGCTCAATTTTTAGATTATCTTTCTAATAAATTTAATATTCCAGACTCAGAAATCGAATTTCAACGAGTTGGACCAACATTTGGACAAGAAATTACTCAAAAAGGACTAAGAGCTTTGATAATTTTTTTAAGTTTCATTGTAATATTAATAACCTATCGATACGAGTTCAGATATTCATTAATAGCTCTAGCAGCTTTGGTTCATGATCTTTTACTATGTTTTTCAATATATCTTTTACTTAACTTAGAAATTACTCCTTCGACTGTTATAGCTTTACTAACAATTCTTGGTTATTCACTTTATGACACTGTAATATTATTTGATAAATTAAACGATGCAAGAAAAGTTAAGAAACAAAACAATTTAAATATTGAAACATTAAATAGTACATTTAATGAGGTACTGATGAGAAGTATAAATACATCTATTACCTCAGTTATACCAATAGCTTCAATCTTATTTATTGGTAATTATTTAGGATTATCAGGTGCTTTAACAGACTTTGCACTCCCACTATTTATAGGAATAATGTCAGGTACATATAGTTCTATTTTTGTAACAATTCCATTTTTATCTAAGATTATTAAAAATTAAAAAACTTACTACCATTAAATTATGAGTGAGACCTCAATAAAAATAGAAGATAGTTTATTTAATGAACTATCTAAAAACTATTCAGATAAGGAAAGGATTACCTTAAAAAAAGCATATGATTTAGCATCTGAAGGACATAGTGACCAAAAAAGACATTCTGGAGAGCCATATATAACTCATCCATTGCACGTAGCATTATATTTATCTAATTTAAGTATGGATATTGATACAATTGTCTCCGCTATTTTGCATGACTTGATAGAAGATACTGATATTACTTACAAAGATTTGAAGAAAGAATTCGGCAAAGAAGTAGCGGACATAGTAGATGGTGTAACTAAATTAGATAAAATTAATTACAACTCAAAAGAAGAAGCTAAAGCCGATGCTATTAGGAAGATGGTTATAGCAATGGCTAAAGATATAAGAGTTCTTATTCTTAAACTCGCTGATAGGTTGCATAATATTGAAACAATAGAATATTTAAATGAATGGAAAAAAGAAAAAATAGCTCAAGAAACTTTGTATGTTTATGCTCCGTTAGCTCATAGATTAGGACTTCAAAATATTAAGCATAAATTAGAAGATGTCTCATTTAATATATTGTATAAAAATCAAAACGAAGAAATTAATAACCTTATATTAAAATCTGCACCAAATAGAGATAAAAATATAAATGATTCAATTCAAATCATTGAAAACTTATTGTCAGATAATTCACTTTCTGCTGAAGTTGTTGGTAGGCCTAAACATAATTATTCAATATATAAGAAAATTATTAACAACGGCTTGTCATTTAATGAAATTAATGATCTTGTAGGTATACGTATTCTTACTGATGATGTTAAAAACTGTTATACAATACTTGGATTAATTCATGCAAACTTTCAACCGGTTCTAGGAAGATTTAAAGATTTTATATCTATGCCTAAATTTAATTTGTATCAAAGCTTACATACCACAGTTTTAACTGCTGAAGGTCAAAGGATGGAAATTCAAATAAGAACACACGATATGCACTACAGAGCAGAATACGGCGTCGCTTCTCATTGGAAATATAAAGAAACCCCAAAGAATGATCTACAAGAATGGACTAATGAATTAAAGAATATCTCAGATGATTACCCAGAACCTAATGAATTTCTTTCGCATATGAAACTTGATCTATACGAACAAGAAATATTTTGTTTAACACCTAATGGTGATGTAATCACGTTACCTACAGGAGCTACACCAGTTGATTTTGGTTTTGCCGTTCATACTCAAGTTGGTGAAAAACTAATAGGAGCAAAAATTGACGGAAAGTTAGTAAATTTAGGTACGTTACTTAAAACCGGAGATACCGTGGAGATATTAACTACAAAAGATACGTCTAAAGGACCTAGTAGAGATTGGTTAAGTTTTGTAAAGACTACTAGAGCAAGATCAAAAATAAAACAGTGGCATCAAAAACAAATGAAAGATGAGGACATTCAAAAAGGTAAGCAAATACTGAATACTTGGTTGGATGAAAATCAAGATGTTTTAAACTTTTCAAGCAAAGAAGATATATTAGAGCATCTATTAGCAAGCTTTCATATGCCAAACAATGAGACTCTGTTTTTACAATTGGGAACAAACAATATAAAAATAGAAAATTTAGGTACGAAAATACGTAAATACGTATTTCCTGAAGAGATATCTGAAGAAGAAGATCTATTATCACCAGACCCATCATTGGATCTTAAAGATCAGCAAGTATTGGTCGAAGGCTACGATGATATTAAAGTAAGAATGGCTAGATGTTGTGTTCCTGTACCTGGAGATGATATTCTTGGTTTCGTTACTATAAATAAAGGTATCTCAATACATAGATCTGATTGTTTAAATGTAAAAATTGATAATTCAAAAGGTGAAAGAATAGTTGATGTAAGCTGGGGAATTAATACTCATACTGGTTCAATTGTATGGGTAGAAATAGAAGCTATTGACAGACCTTATTTATTAAGAGACGCAACAGTTGCTATTTCTGATAATGGTGGGAACATTTTAGTAGCCAAGTCTTTAACTAATAGCAAAAGAATTGTGTCATTACTTTTTCAAATAGAGCTAAGTGACAATAGTCAACTAGAAACAATTATCTCAGATGCAAAAGAGATTGAAAATGTATTTGATGTTAAAAGAGTTTTTCCAGGGAAAAGAGAATAACTAATGAGTGCTATTCAAACATTTACAAGTTTTACTACTTCTAATTGTTATGTAGTAACTCCAGAAAATAATTCTGATATTTGTTATATCATTGATTTACCACCAGATGTTGAACCAGCTCTTGAGTATGTAAAAAATAATAATTTAAGTATCGGTGGTTGTTTACTAACACATGGACATTTTGATCATTCACTTGGTATGGAGAAAGTTGATGGAAAAATATATATTAATTTGGATGACGAATTTCTAGCTAGAAATCCACAAGAACAATTAAGCGCGTTTACAAATTCTGAACTAGAAGTTCAAGAGTATACAGGTGAATTAAACGATATTTTTTTATTTGAAAATGAGAATATTGACATTTTTAGTAATCCTGGACATACAAAAGGTAGTATATCTTATGAATTTAAAAATCTTGGAGTAGTGTTTACAGGGGATTTTGTATTTGCTGAGGGAATTGGAAGAACAGATTTATATAGTGGAAGCTTAAGCGAAATGAAAGATTCAATAAATAATATCTTTTTATCATTCAATAAAGATTTAGAAGTATTTCCTGGTCATGGCAATACAGACACTGTGGACAATATTCTTAACTATAATAGCTATTTAAAGGAATTTATAAATGGTTGATGGTGTAAGAGGGATAAGAGTATTAGACGGTGAAGAAGCTAATAAATATCTTGAAATTATTAATATATTTCATAACGTTGCGCAAAAATACGATTGCGGCTTTATAAAAATTCCAACAATTGAGAAAGATGAACTTTTTACAAGAACAGTAGGTGAGAATACAGACATTGTCACAAAACAAATGTTTTCATTTCCTGATAAAAAAGGTCGAAACTTAGTACTCAGGCCAGAAGGAACAGCTGGTGTAGTAAGGCATCACATAGATAAAAAATATAATAAGATTAAAAAGTATTACTATTCGGACCAAATGTTTAGATACGAAAGACCACAAAAAGGTAGGTATAGAGAATTTCATCAAGTAGGTGCTGAAATTATTGGTTATGAAGATAATTCGATTTCAGAAATTTTTTCAATAATTCAATTAAGTAACGATTTTTTAGAAAATTGTATTCCAACTAATACAAAATATACATTTGAAATTAATTCAATAGGGACAAATGAAGATAGAAAAATCTACAATCAAAAGCTAAAAGAATATTTTAAGAAGAACATAGAAAATTTATCAGATGATTCTATTAAACGATTAGATAAAAACCCCTTGAGAATATTAGATTCAAAAGAGAAAAGTGACATTGCAATTTCTCGTAATGCTCCAAAACTTTCAGAATTCAGAAGTGAAGAATCTAATAAAAAGTTTAACGAACTTATTCAGATGCTTAAAAATTCTAAGATACCATATTTAGAAAACCCTTTTCTTGTTAGAGGTTTAGATTATTACAATGACTTTACATTTGAAATAGTCCCTGAAAACAGTAAAGGTTCTCAAGATGCACTAGGTGGTGGTGGTCAATATGACAACCTTTCAAACTTACTAGGTGGGAAAGATATCAATGGTGTTGGAGTAGCTTTTGGTGTAGATAGAATTATGGAATTAAGTTAATTATGGATATTTCCGATTTAACAAAATTAAAAAATAAAGAAATAGTAAATGACCTAAGAGGGTGGGTAGACACTATAAGGCACCACGGGGGTTTAATGTTTTTTGAACTTAGAGATCATGAAACAAAGGTTCAAATAGTGACTGATAACCCAGAACAATTTGATAATCTAAAAAACGAATTCTACGTATCAGTAACTGGAAATTTAGTAAAAAGAAAAAAAGAAAATGTTAACAAAGAGGTATTGTTTGGTGATTTAGAAATTGAATTATCAAATTTAGAAATTATTTCTGAAAGTAAAACCTTACCTTTTCAAATCGAAGACAACATTGAAACAGATGAACAGATTAGATTAAAACATCGTTATTTAGATATAAGAAGAAAAGAAATGAATAATAACATAATTGCACGTTCAAACACATTTAAAAGCATAAGAGAAGTAATGAATAAGTTAAATATTAACGAACTAGATACACCTACATTAATAAAATCAACACCTGAAGGTGCGAAGGATTTTATAGTTCCTTCTAGAAAATCACCCGGTACTTTTTATGCATTACCTCAATCTCCACAAATGTATAAGCAACTATTTATGCTATCTGGATTAAAGAACTACTATCAAATTGCTAAATGTTATAGAGATGAGGACTCTAGAAAAGATCGTCAGCCTGAATTTACACAGTTAGATATAGAAATATCTAATGGAGATCCTAAAACTGTTCAAAAAATAATTGAATCAACGATGAAACACGTATTAAAAACTGTATATTCAATTGAAGTAAAAACACCATTTACAAAAATAACTTATGATGAAGCTATGTCTTTGTATGGTACAGACAAACCTGATTTAAGGATTAAAGAAACTATTACAGACTTTACAAATATATTTATGGATACTGAAATTTCATTTATAAAAGAAACAATTAAAAATAATGGAACAGTTAGAGGATTTCTAATAAACAAGCTATTAAGTAGATCTGAGATAGATAATTTAGATGAACTTTTGAAAAACGAGGGAAGCCCAGGATTAGGTTGGTTTAAAATAGAAAATAAAAAAGTATCGGGGCCTTTAGCAAAAATACTTAATGAAAAAGAAAATAATGAATTAGTAAAAAATGATAATTGTACAATGCTATTTCAATCTGGTAAACAGGCTGAATCTTCTCATTATTTAGACACTTTAAGACGTAAAATATATAGTATTCCAAGTGAAAATTCTTATGAGTTTGTATGGATTGATGATTTCCCTTATTTCGAAATAGAAAACGGAGAATTGCAACCTTCACATCACCCATTTACTTCACCAAAAGATACTTCAGAATTTCTCTCTAATCCAAATGATGCTAAAGCTTTACATTATGATTTAGTCTTAAATGGCATAGAATTAGGTTCTGGATCTCAAAGAATTAATGATCCCAAATTACAAAAAGAAGTACTATCCAAATGGGGATTATCAGAAACTGAAATAAATGATCGTTTTGGATGGTTTATAGAAGCTTTATCATATGGGTCACCACAACATGCTGGATTTGCAGTTGGTATTGATAGATTTATAGCTGAAATGATGAATGCAGATTCAATAAGAGACGTTATCCCTTTTCCTAAGACGCAGTCTGGTCTAGACCCATTAAATAATGCACCATCAAATTTGTCAATATTAGAATTACAAGAATACAATATTTCAATTGAAAGTATAGAAAATGAAGAGTGATCAAATAAGAGAAAGTTTTTTAAAATATTTTAAAGATAATGACCATAAAATATTAAATTCTTCATCTCTAATTCCTCATGATGAGACCTTACTATTCACTGCTGCAGGAATGGTTCCTCTAAAAGATTATTTTATGGGTTTAAAAGAACCTCCACATATAAATCTTGCTTCATCTCAAAAATGTATTCGAACAGTTGATATTGATATAGTTGGTGAAACAGACAGACATTTAACTTTTTTTGAAATGTTAGGTAATTTTAGTATCGACAATTATTTTAAAGAAGAAGCAATAAAGCTCTCTTATAAATTTATTACTGAGGAACTTAAAGTTCCATCTGAAGATCTTTGGTTCACTGTTTATAAAGATGACGATGAATCATATAATATTTGGAAAGACGTTATTGGCGTGCCTGAACACAAGATACAAAAAGGTGATAAGGATAATTTTTGGCATATGAATATACCTGGACCATGTGGTCCATGTTCTGAAATTTTCATTGATAGAGGTCCAGAGTACGGTAATGATGGCGGACCTATTGGCGGTGGTGAAGATAGATTTATAGAAATATGGAATTTAGTTTTTATGCAATCTATCCAAGACGATCCATACAATGTTGTAGGCGACTTGCCTGCTAAAAATATTGATACTGGTATGGGATTAGAGAGAATGGCTATGGTTTTGCAGGAAAAAGATTCACCATTCGAAATTGATACATTTCAAAATCTTTACAATGAACTAAATAAATATATTGTTAATAAAGATAAAAAATATGAGAGAATTGTTTTAGATCATATAAAGTCAGCAGTTTTTATGATATCTGATGGTGTTGTCCCTACAAATGAAGGTAGAGGTTATGTATTAAGAAGAATCATAAGAAGAGCTGTAAGAGCTATTTATAGACTGACAGATGAATTAATGTCACTTGAATTCTTAATAAATATAGTAATTCGTGATTATCAAAATTCATATCCGGAATTATTAGAAAATAAAGATAAGATTTTAAATTTATATAAAAATGAAGAAGAAATTTTTCAAAATACATTAGTAAAAGGTAATCAAGAAATTCAATCTATTCTTAAAAAGAAATCTAATTTAGATGAGAAAGATGCATTTTATTTATTTGAAACTTTTGGCTTTCCATTTGAGCTTACTCAGGAAACTGCAAAAGAGCATGATATTAAAATCGATTATGACAAATTTAATGTTTTATTTGATGAACATAGAAAAAAATCAAATACTGGTAAGAAAGAAAAAATAAGTAATACAATTATTGGTGTGGAGCAAAATACTTTTGTCGGATATGACAATATAACTGTAACTTCGGATATCTATCATATTGAAAAAGATGAAAATAAATCCATTATTTTTACTACAGAAACCCCATTTTATTACGAAGCTGGTGGTCAAATCTCAGATAAGGGATCTATAGAAGTTGATGGTAAAGAGATTCAAGTTAATGATGTCGTTCAATCTGATAATGGCGCTACTGGACTTATTGTTGAATCTAATAATTTAAAAATAGGGGATAAGATGAATTTAAATGTCGATCCAAGCTTTAGAAGTTCTGTTTCAAAAAGTCATTCCGCAGCACACATTGTTCATGCCTCTTTAAGAAATATTCTTGGAGAACATGTTGCACAAGCAGGCTCGCATGTTGCACCTGGTAAGTTTAGATTTGATTTTAGCCATACGGAAAAAGTTAATAAGGACGAACTTAATGAAATTTTTAAAATGAGTAACGACCACATTTATAAAGATATTGATGTTGAAACAAAAGTAATGAATATTGATGATGCTAAAAAAGAGGGTGCTTTAGCATTTTTTGGAGATAAATATGATGATGATGTAAGGGTTGTAAATATTGGAGAATTCTCAAAAGAGTTATGTGGAGGAACACACGTACATAACTCAAATGAAGTTGGATTAATTGTATTAATTAACGAATCTTCTATCGGTTCAAATTTAAGAAGAGTCGAAATGTTATCTGGTTACCAAGCTTATTCATTTATGGATGCAGCTTATAAGTCATACAACACTGTTAGCGATATATTGCAAACAAGTGTTGATCAAGTACCTGAAAAATTAAAGACCTTCTTAGAATCATATGAAGATATGAAAGAAAAACTTGATAAGCAAAATAAGGCAGAAAGTGATAATGAATTAAAAAGAATAATATCCGATATTAATGAGATTAATAAATTGAAAACTTATATTGGTAAGATAAATGTTAATAGTTCAAACGAAGCAAAGAATATTGCTTCTAAAGCAATAAAAGATCACAATTTAGATTTTGTCTTTTTACTAGCAAATATTGAGACCAAAACTGTACTTATAGGATCAAGAAATGATAAAACACTTAATAAAATTGATGTTTCATACATTGTAGGAGAAGCTTCAAAACTATATGGTGGCGGTGCATCAAAAGACCCAAGTTTATCAATTGGTGGTGGGCCGTCTCAATATGATGAATCAAAATGTATTGAGTTTGTAATAGAAGTTTTTAATAAACAAATTTAAATTGAATAATTTACTTGGTATCGATTATGGGGAGAGATACATAGGTCTTGCTATAAAAAAAGACAACACTCCGATTCCTTATGCTCATAAGGTTATTGATATTAAAGAACATGACTTAATAAAAGAAATAGTAAATATTGTTACTGATGAAAATATTACAACGATAGTTATTGGATATCCAATAGGGTTAATGAACAATAAAAGTAGAATGAGTGATTTAGTAGATAAATTTATAGATAACACATTAACAAAGTATTTTGACTTACCAATTGTGAAGATTGACGAACGCTTGACATCTAAAATTTTAAATAATGACAGTAGTAAAAGAAACGATGATTTATCTGCAGTTAAATTATTAGAAACATATAGTCAAAATGCATAGTTTTTATTATCAAAATAGAATATTGATGTATGTTGTAGTGACGATTTTAGTCATTATTTTTGCATTATTTTTTGCAAGTAATGCTGCGTCATCTATAGAAACTAGTTTAGATGTTATTAATTCAGAAAATAACGAGGAAGTAAGAATAGTCTACATATCCATTCCACAAGGGTCCTCAGCAACTGACATAACAGCCATATTGGATAATAAAGGAATCATTAGTTCTTCACTAGCTTATGAAATATATTTACGTAATGAAAATATGGCAGACAAACTACGAGCTGGAGATTATGAAATCGCAAATAATTTAGACTTCGATGAATTAACAAGCATTTTACTTAAAGGACCTCCTTTGAAAACATACAATATTACTATTCCAGAAGGTCTATGGATTACTGAAACATTAGAATCTATTTCATCTCAAACAGGATTTGATGTTGAATCCTTAACAAATTCATTATTATCTGGTGTTGTAGATAGTAAATACGTATATCTAGGTGATTACAAAGAACTACAAAATTGGGAAGGCTTAATTTATCCAAACACTTATGAAATTAATGTTGATGCTAATGGTGAAGACATACTACAACTTTTAGTTTCGGAACTTGAATCTGTTATAGATAGGATATTTGCTGAAGAAGAATTGCCAAACTGGATTGAAAATTATAATCAACTTTTTACAATTGCTAGTTTAGTTGAAGCCGAATCAAAACTAGAAGAAGACAGGCCATTAGTAGCTTCTGTTATTAAAAATAGATTATATGATGATATGCTGTTACAAATAGATGCAACAATTTTATACGCACTCCAAAAAAGAAAATCTCAAGTATTACTAGTTGATTTACAAGTAGATTCTTCTTACAACACCTACAAATACACAGGACTACCGCCTACACCAATATCAGGTTTTGGTGAAAGATCTATAATAGCTACTTTAAATGCACCAGAAAGTGATTTTATATATTACCTTTTAACAGATAAAAATGGAAAAATGTCTTTTACTAATGATTATTCAGATTTTATAAATATGAAAAATAAAGCTAAGGAGGAAGGTGTAATACCGTAATGGTGTCAACTAATGACATACGTCCAGGTCAATCTTTAATAATAGAGGGTAGCATTTATTTAATTTTGGAATATCAACATGTAAAACCTGGAAAAGGCAAGGCTTTTGTAAAAACCAAATTAAAAAATTTAAGCGATGGAGGAGTTGTTGATAAAACATTCAGGGCTGATGAAAATGTAGAACAGGCTTTCATTGATAAACAATCTTTTAATTATCTTTATAAAGACAATAACGATTATGTATTTATGAATAATGAAACATATGAACAAATTAATTTAAATGAAATGATTATTGAAGATAAATATTTGTTTATGAAAGAAAATCAAGAAATTACTATACAAATGTACAAAAATACACCAATAGATATCTTGCTACCTGCTTCTGTTGAATTAAAAGTAACAAAAGCAGAACCAGCTGTAAAAGGTGATACTGTGACATCTACAAACAAAATTGTTACTTGTGAAACTGGACTAGAAATAAGTGTACCTATGTTTATCGAAGAAAATGAGATTATAAAAGTAGATACAAAGAATAGAAATTACATGACTAGATTATGAATTTAGATTTTAGACAACTTTGCTTTGAACAATTTTTTGATAAAAATTTAGATGATATAGTAATTGAGAGTAACATACTTACTGAAAATCAAACTCTTAGAGCAAAACAATTAATTCTTAACACTCAAGAAAATAATGAAAGAATAGTTAATTCTATCAATACTTATTCTGATAATTGGCAATATGAAAGAATTGGAAAAGTAGAATTAATAGCATTAAAACTAGGTATATCAGAATTAATAATGGATTTAACACCAAAAAAAGTCATTATCTCAGAATGGGTAAAAATTACTGACAAGCATTCAACATCAAAAGGAGCTAAATTTGTGAATGGGATTTTGGATAGAATTAGTAATGAAATATAAAGACATTCTTTCAAGCATTATAAAAATTAAAAAACAACGAGAAGACTTTATTAACAATTTTCAAACAGACAAAGATATTGTCTATGAATCACTTATGAAAGCAGTAGACAACGACCATCTAAATTCTATAAGAGTACATAAATATTTAACTTCTAATAAACTACTAGGAAAAGTAGTTACCGCGAGATTTTTAGAAAGTATAAATCTTAATGAAAATACAAAAATTTATGAATTAACTACAGATGAAATATCAAATATTTCAAGTTATAGTATTAAAAAATGATAATAATATTTAGCGGACCATCAGGTGTAGGTAAATCAACAATTATAAATGAGCTAATTAATCATAAAGATCTTTACTTTTCGGTATCTCACACAACTAGGGAGAAAAGACATAATGAAGAAAATGGTGTAGATTACTTTTTTATCAACGAAGATGAATTTAACAATTTAATAAATAATGATTTTTTTATTGAATATGAAAAGTATGGTACTGACTTTTATGGTACAGGCATGGATCAGCTCAGTACAAGTAACCCAATTACAGTTTTAGATGTAGAAGTTAATGGAGCTACAAAATTATTAAATGAGAATAAAAGTTTTATAGGAATATTTATTGATATTGAAAATGAAGAACTAATTAAACGTTTAAAAGAAAGAGGTCATGATGAAGAATTTATTAATAAAAGAATGAATTTAGCAAATGAACAACGTAGTAAAATAAATGAATTTGATTTTATAGTAAAGAATGTTGATATTAATACTACTGTTAAGGAAATAATTGATATAATATGTAACTTAGAGGAATCATGATAAAACCACCAATTGAAGAATTATTAGAAAAAACACCAGGTAGATTTGCATTAGTTATAGCTTCTGCACGAAGAGCAAAAGATATAAATTCATATTTTAATCAATTAGGTGAGGGGATTGGAGCATACACACCACCTCAAGTCCAGAGTTTAAGTAGAAAACCATTAACAGTATCATTTGAGGAAATAGCTGCTGGTAAGGTAGAGGTTTCAGAAAAAGAGTAGCTGTTAATGAAAAACAATTTACTACTTGGTATAACAGGTAGTATAGCTGCTTCTAAAACAGAAAAATTATACAACTCACTTAAAGATCAATACAATATTAAATTTGTTTCTACTTCGGAAGGACTTAAATATTTAGATGATAATTTCAAAATTAATAATAACATTATTTCATCTTGGGATAATGAAACAGGTTCCCCACATATAGAATTATCAAGATGGGCAGATAAGTTTGTAATCTATCCAGCAACAGCTAATTTTATATCAAAACTAAACAATGGAATATCCGATGATATCTTATCTGCAACTGCTCTTATGTATAAAGACAGCATTTATATTGCTCCAGCCATGCATGAAGAAATGTATATAAATGAAGTAACTCAGGAAAACATACTAGAACTCTCAAAAAAACATATTTTCTGTGGTCCAAAATATGGCAAATTAGATATTGGCGATGAAGGATTAGGAAGGTTGCTAGAACCCGATGAATTAATCAATATTATAGAAAAAACTAAAGAAAAAATAATTGTTACATCAGGACCAACTTTTGAAAATATAGATTTAGTAAGAGGTATAACAAATTCTTCAAGCGGTAAACAAGGAAGAGCTATTGCCTATGAACTCCTATCAAAAGGTTATGATGTTATATATATTCATTCTGATTTAATTAATCCTGTACCACATGCTAGAAATATTACTTATTCATCATCAGATGATCTTTATCAAAGTATATTAAAAAATATTAAAGACGTTAAAAAAATATATATGACCTCTGCAGTTTCAGATTTTATTCCTGAAAAATTTAATAAAAAAATGAGTAGAGAAAGTGGAGAGTTATTTTTAAAATTGTCACCCAACATTGATATTATAAAAACTATTAAATCTCAATATAAGGATATTAAAGTGATTGGTTTTTCAGCACAATTAGATGACAATTTAAACTTTGAAAAAATAAATACTAAAAATTGTGATTATCTAGTAATTAATAACCTAAAAGATAACTATTTTGGTTCTGATAATAATAAAATTTTTATTATTGACAGAGATAAATTAATATATGAATCATCTGTTGAAAATAAAAATATCATTGCTCAACACATTGTTAAAAATACTACTTCTTAATTGTGTTTGTAAATGTTGAATTAATTTATAACAATACATATAAATTTATTCAGTTTACTTATAAAGTTCCAAAAGAATATGAAAATAAAGTATACATTGGTACGATAGTTGAATTATTATTCAGAAATAAAAAATATAAAGCTGTAGTTGTTGATATAAATGTTAAAAAACCTAATACTAAAAATATTAATGATATTCAGAATGTTTTATTCAGATTAACTGATGAACAAATTACTTTCTTAACTTATCTATCAGTTTCAAATTTTTTAAATATCGGTATATTATTATCAGAGATATTTGATGTTAAAAAGTTTAAAAATCAAAAAAAGAATAAAACTAAATCAATTGAACAGTATACGAAATCCGATATATTTAAAAATAGCTCTAACAATCATAAAAACATATTCGTAACACCAACTTTAGAAACTTGTAATCAACTATCTAACGAATTAATAGCTAATGAAATAAATCTCGATTTTTATCAAAAAACAGGAGGTAGAGATGAAATTGATAATTTTATTAACTCAAATATCGATTTTAAAAATATAGTTATATTATCTAACAATTTTAATTATTTCAATATTACAAATGATGTTGTATTTCATTTCTATGATACGAATAACATATCTTATAAACTTCCCAAGTTAAACGGAATAAATATTATTGAACTTGCTATTTTAAAACAAAAAATATTTGGAGGTAATTTCAACTTCTATAATATATTTCCAGCTTTAGATATGTTTGACTCATATGATCATTATGAAGAATTAATTATAAAAAACGATATTGCTTATATATATGGAAATAATTTAGAAGAATGCATAAACATATTAAAAAATAAATTTCAATATGAAAAATTTATTCCATATACTAATTCTGAAATTTTAAAAAATGAATTAAATGAATATGTATTTACTGAAAATTTATTAAGTAAAGACACTGATGTTTATTTCTTATTTAATCCTAAATTGAGTTATAAGAATACACTCAATTCTTTACGTTTAATTTCTTTAATAAAGGATGTTCAATATTGTGAATATAAAAACATTCCAATAGTTTTAATCTCAACAAAAGATCAAGACTTACACGAGATGTTGAAGTTAAGCAATTTAAAAACCCTTGCAAGTAATGAACTTAGGGAAAGAAGTAAATATGGACCAAATATTAATACTAAAATATTTTCACTTATTTCTGATAATGAAATTGAAACCGAAAAATTTAACGAGTATTTGCTTGGTCCAAGAAAAGAAAAGAATAGATTTGAATATGAAATCAAGTTAATTTTAAGTAAAAATTTAAATTACAATAAAATCATGGACTTATTTTCCTATACAAATTTATATAATCCAATGAAAAGCAGAAATATCTAATGTTTGATATAGTTACTTTTGGACATCCTTCATTAAAAATGAAATCTAAAAATGTAGTAAATTTTGATGCTGAATTAAAAGACTTAACAGATAAAATGTTGGAAATTATGTACGAAGCACCTGGTGTTGGATTAGCTGCACCTCAAATAGGTATAAATAAAAATATATTTGTATTTGATATCGGGGAAGGTCCGAACATTGCAATCAATCCAATTTCAATTAAAGTATCGGGGAAAGTTAATTTTCTTGAAGGCTGCTTATCGTTACCAGGATATTACTGGGAAATTCAGCGTCCTGAATATGCCAAGCTAGAATGTTTTGATCTAAAAGGAAAAAAAATTGTTTATGAAGGAGATGACTTATTAGGAAGGGTTCTTCAACATGAATTAGATCATTTAAAAGGAAAGGTACTTCTAACTTGCTTAGATAGGAAAACAAGAAAGCAAGCATTAAAAGACATATCTATAAACGGTTTTCCAGGTAATGATGTTTAATTATTTTTTTGGGTCTGATTCTAGAAGTTTAGGATATTTAAAATTTTTACATGAGAATACAAAGAACTTAACAGTCGTTACTACTGAACCTATAAAAACGGGAAGAGGTAAAAAGGTCAAAGCTAATATTATTGAGACTTTTTGTTTTGAAAATAATATTGAATTTAAATATTTTAATCAAAACGATAACTATGAAGATATGTCAAATGCACTTTGCGTTAGTTTTAAAAATATTTTTTCGCAAGAATTCTTACGTATGAATAATAATATCTTCAATGTTCATTTAAGTTTACTTCCAAAATTTAAAGGACCTTCTCCAGTAGAAACTCAAATTCTTAATGATGAAGTTAATATTGGATACTCAATATTTAAAATTGATGAAAAAGTGGACTCTGGTCCATTAATTTTTAGTAATAAGATACAACATAAAACTGATTTATATGCTTCTGATGTATATGAAAACATGTTTAATGATTTTGCTAACTCTTTTAATGAAATTATTAAAAATCTCAGTACTGAATTTAAGCAACATAATGAAAATGAGACATTTACAAAAAAATTTAATAAATCAGATTTTTGTATTAATAATGATGATGTTAAAACAGCCCATACGAAAATAAGAGCGTTCGATGTTATAGGTCCAGCATATGTTATACATAATGATAAAAATATAAAAATTCACAAATATACAAATAACAATTTAGGATTAGAAATCAAGTTAAACGATGGTTATATTTTCCCATCCGAAATTACTCCTGAAGGTAGAAATAGAATGGAAGTTGAAGATTATATAAGAGGCGTTAAATGAAAATATCTGCAAGTATTTTGGCAGCCGATCAAAACAATATTATAAACAACCTAAATGATAAGAAAGATTTATTTGATTACGTTCATATTGACATAGGAGATAACATTTTTTGTCCTACTTATGGAATATCAAAATATAATGTTTATAAGTTGGTAAATGAAACAACTTATAAATTGGATATTCATTTAATGATTGATGAATATCCTGTTCTTTTAGAAAATCTATTTAAAGAAAATAACAATATAGTTAGAGCATCTCATCATGTTGAGTCGAACTCAATTAATGAATTTATAAGTATTATGAAAAAACAAGACAACATTGACACAGGTTTTGGAATACTAAGTTCTTCAGATTTAAATATACTGAGGCCTTTTTTAGAATCAAAGAATGTAGCAACAGACTATATTTTATTACTTTGTGTAAATCCAGGTTTTTCATATCAAGATCCAGTTATTTCACCATCACAAAGAGTTTTAGAATTTAAAAATTTATATCCTAATTATCAGGGTCAAATTATGGTAGATGGTGGTGTTTCAAATAAAATGTTAAACGAATTAAACGATCTTGGTGTTAATGTTTCTGTACAAGGCGGAGCAATTTTTGGATAATAATTTAAATTATTTAAATTTTACTAATGCTATGTCAATAGCAGCACTTGAGGCTTTAAAAAGCAATCCAAATCCTAACCCTAAGGTAGGTGCAGCATTATTTGATAAAAATATGAAACTAAAAAATAAATCGCATCATGTAGAAAAAGGAAAAGATCATGCAGAAATAGATTTAATAAAAAAATCAAATATACAAGATACTGATTATATGTATGTCACTCTAGAGCCATGCTTTCATGATGATACCTCACCTTCGTGTGCTAAAGAACTTTTAAAAACAGATATTAAAAATATAGTAATTGGTGACATTGATAGTGATCCTAGAACAAATGGAAAAAGTATAAATTATTTAAAGAATAATAATATAAATGTAAGTATCGAAGATGGTGTAAATGATTTTTTAAACCCATATTATAAAAATAAAAACAAAACTAAAGAGATAACATATATAGGAAAAATTGGTCTTTCTAATAATAACAACATATTCAACAATGATTCCGAAGAAAAATATATTACAAATCAAATTTCATTAGATTTAACCCATTTACTTAGAGCAACGTGTGACGCAATTTTAGTTGGTAAGAATACATTTTTAATAGATAATCCTAAACTGAATATAAGACATCCAGAATTAAAGAATTCCAATAATAAACCTTTAAAAATAATTTGGTGGGGTTCAAGTATTAAAAATATATCTAAAAATAGACACAGTGACTTTATATTTGTTGAAAATACTTCATTAACACAATTAGAAGAAATTTTATTAAATCATGGTTGTAGAACTGTCTTGGTTGAGGGAGGTAAGTTTGTTCATGAAAAGTTCCTTACAAATTCAAAATATAGTTTATTTTATGAATTTAAATCTGACTTTGATATATTAAATGGCTTAAATATTGGTGATATTTATAAAAACGAATTACCAACTTCATTTAATAATATTGTGAAAATTACTCTTAAAGATAACGTCTTATCAATTTATAATAATAAATAATGTTTACAGGAATAATAAAAAATATAGGTGTAGTTAAAGATATAAATGATAACTCTTTAATAATAAAAACTGATGATTTACATTTTTTAAATATTGATTCAGGTACAAGCGTATCTGTCGACGGTGTGTGTTTAACTGTAAGAGATATAGAAGATAATAATTTAGAATTTCAGATATCTAATGAAAGCAAAGATAGAAGTATCATTAATGGATACAAAAATAATGTTAATGTAAATCTTGAACTTCCAACTACAGTCGATGATTTTTTAAGTGGTCACATTGTTCAAGGCCATGTTGATGAAATATCAGAAGTTTTAAATATTAATAAAGACAAAAAAGATTTATGGACTTTTGAATTTAATAGTAATAATTCTAAATATTTGGTCGATAAAGGTTCTGTAACAATAAATGGTGTTTCATTAACAGTTATTAATCCAAATAAACATTCATTTAAAGTAGCTGTTATTGATGAAACTTATAAAAGAACAAATTTACAATTCTTAGAAGCTAATTCACAAGTTAACATTGAATATGACATTATATCTAAATATGTTGAAAGGTTAATAATTGATAACTGAAATTAATGAAATAATAAATAAATTTAAAGCTGGTGAGATGATAATCCTCATTGATGATGAGGAACGAGAGAACGAGGGTGACCTTGTTGTATCTTCAGAATATTTAACACCTGACCATATAAATTTTATGATAACTAAAGGGAAAGGTCTCGTCTGTGCACCAATTTCTACAGATGTAGCAAAAAAATTAGATCTAACATTGATGACTGGTGTTAATAATGAAACAGAAACACAGTTTACAGCATCAGTTGATTTAAAAGGTGACGGTGTATCAACTGGTATATCAGCAGAAGATAGATATAAAACAATAAAAGGTCTATGTAATGAGAATTCAACAAGAAGTAGCTTTAATGTTCCTGGGCATGTATTCCCACTTCAATCTATGGATGGAGGCGTATTACGTAGAGCAGGTCATACAGAAGCAGCAATTGATTTATGTAAGCTTTCAGATCATTATCCAGTAGCTGTTATCTGTGAAATAATTAATGAAGATGGCTCAATGGCTAGATACGATGATTTAATTAGTTTTTCTAAAGAACATAATCTACCTATTGGAACTATTAAAGATTTAATTGAATACAGGATTAACAAAACTGAGATGATTACTTTTGTATCAAAAGCAAAAGTACCAACACAGTATGGAGATTTTACTGCCCATGTGTATAGAGATAATCTTGATAATACTGAACATATAGCTTTGACATATAATGAATACTTAGAGGACGATGAAACAATGGTAAGAGTTCACTCTGAATGTCTTACAGGAGATGTTTTATATTCAAATAAATGTGACTGTGGTTCTCAATTAGAAAATGCCTTTAAAAAAATTACAGCTAATGGATCAGGAGTCTTGCTATATATGAGAGGTCATGAAGGAAGGGGTATCGGATTAGGAAATAAAATAAAAGCTTATTCATTACAAGAAGATGGAGATGATACTGTTGATGCTAATTTAAAACTAGGATTCAAAATGGATCAAAGGGATTATGGTACGGGTGCTCTTATTCTTAGAGACCTAGGGATAACAAATATGAATATATTAACTAATAACCCATCTAAAAGAGCAGGTCTTGAAGGGTTCGGATTAAATATAACATCCAGAACGCCTTTAATTGGAAATATAACTAAAGAAAATGAATCATATTTAGATACAAAAGAAGAAAAAATGGGACATAAGTATAAAGATGAATAAAGTCGCTGTTGTTTATTCAAGTTATTATACAGATGTTATTCAAGGACTTTTAGAAGGTATAAAAAATACTATTGATGAATCTTTTAATGTCGATTATTTCAAAGTTCCAGGATCTTGGGATATTATCTATAAAACAAATACTTTATCTAAAGAATATAAAATCTTTATAGCTGTAGGTGTTATATGTAAAGGTGAAACAGATCATTACGAATATATATCTAACTCAGTAGCTAATGGGTTATTGAATTTAACAATAAATAAAAATCTTTATATAGCTAATTGTATTTTAAATGTTCATAATCTTGAACAAGCTAATATACGTGCAACTCAAGAACTAAATAAAGGCTCAGAAGCTGCAAATGCCATAAATTTATTATTTACTTGATTTAATAATATTTAAGATATAATTGATTAAGCGAACAATGTTCCACCCACTGTGAACAATAGTGGAGTAAGTTAAACAGCTTCGTGCTGTTTTTTTTATGGAAGGAGAACTTATACCGGAACTTAATATAAACGATGAGATTAAGTCTAAAAAACTTCTTGTTATCGCACCTGACGGCGTGCAAATAGGAGTTTTAGAATTAAAAAAAGCTTTAATTGTAGCTGAAGAGTTAGATTTAGATTTAGTAGAAGTATCACCAGAAAGTAAGCCACCAGTTGCTAGGCTTATGAACTATGGGAAGTATAAATATGAGTTATCTCAAAAAGCTAGGCAATCTAAAAAGAATCAAGTAAAGATTAATGTAAAAGAAATACAGTTGAAGCCAAAAATTGACACTCATGATTTTGAAAATAAATTAAATCAATCGAGAAAATTTTTAAGTGAAGGAGATAAAGTTAAATTTACAATGAGATTTAGAGGCAGAGAAGTTGAACATCCAGAATTTGGACAAAGAGTATTAGATAATTTTAAAGATAAATTAAGTGAAATTGCTGAAGTTGAGTCTACTTCAAACCCTGATGGCAAATCACTAACCATGGTTTTAGCGCCAAATGGAGTAAAAAGATGAAACATAGAACGCATAAAGGTATGAAAAAAAGAATAAGAGTAACTGGTACTGGTAAATTTATGAGAAGAAGATCTCATACATCACACTACAAATTAGCAAAAGGTAGTAACACTTGGTCTAGATTAAAAAGAGATGTTGAAGCATCAAAAGGTGACAGTAAAAAAATAAGAAAGTTGTTGAGTTAAATGGTAAGAATTAAATCCTCTGTAAGTAGTAGGAAATCAAGAAAAAAAGTTCTTAAAAAAGCAAAAGGGTACACAGGTGCAAGAAGTAAGAGATTAAGAGCTGCTAAAGAACAAGTTATGCATGCCGGTGCTGATTCGTTTACACATAGAAAAGATAAAAAGTCTGATTTTAGAAAATTGTGGATTTCTAGAATAAATGCGGCAACAAGATCTCATGGTTTATCATATTCAAAGTTTATATATGGATTAAGTAATGCTGAAATAAAAATTGATAGAAAAATTCTTGCAGATCTTGCTATTAATGATCCAAAAGGTTTTAAAAAACTCGTAGATTTAGCAAAAAAAAATATAAATGGCTGAAATAAATCTAGATAAAATATATGCTTCTTTTTTATTAGCCCTTGAAGAATCTCACGATTCTGAATCATTATCCGATCTTCAGAAAGAATACTTAGGTAAGAATTCTGTAATTTCTGAGGAAAGAAAAAATATTTCTAATCTAAGTGATCTAGATAAAAAGAAATTTGGAAAGACAATCAAAGACATTAGTGAAAAAATTAATAGGGATATAGAAAATAAAAAAATTGCCATTAAAAGAGATACATATGAAAATAAAGAAAATAGTGAAAATGTAGACATCTCTATAGATTGGTTAGAAAATACTGGCACTAAAGAACACGTAATATCTTCAGTAATGAGTGAAGTTGCTCAAATATTTTCATCAATAGGTTATACCGTAGCGCATGGTCCTGAAGCAGAAACATCATGGCATAATTTTGATGCACTCAATACTCCTGTATGGCACCCAGCAAGATATGAATCTGACACATTATATATAGACAAAAAACTAGATAATTTATTAAGAACACAAACAAGTACTGTCCAAGTAAGGCACATGCAAGAAAACAAACCTCCTATATATATTGTTTCTCCTGGACGTGTATATAGATCTGATCAATTAGATTCAACACACTCACCAGTGTTTCATCAAATTGAAGGATTAGCGGTAGATGATGCAATCACATTTACAGACTTAAAAGGAACGTTAGAGTTTTTTGTAAAAGAGTTTTTTGGTAGCAATGTTAAGACAAAATTTATACCTCATTTCTTTCCTTTCACAGAACCATCAGCTGAAGTATTAGTGAGTTGGAAAGATGGTGATTGGTTAGAAATATTAGGTTGTGGAATGGTAGATCCTAATGTATTTGAAAATGTTGGTTTCAAGAAAGGGACTCAAGGTTTTGCTTTTGGTGTGGGTGTTGAACGGCTTGCAATGTTAAGGCACAATATTGACCATATTAAGAACTTTTATGACAACGACTTAAGATTTCTTAGGCAGTTCTAATGATAATTTTAAAATCATGGCTAAATGATTGGATTAATATATCAAATATTGATGACAACAAAATTTCAGAAGCTCTTGAATCTTTGGGTTTCGAAATTGAATCTACAAATAATATTGAACCTAATTATAAAAATATAGTAGTAGGTAAAGTAGTAGATATTTACCCACATAATAATGCTGACAAATTAAGAATTACTCAAGTAGATGTTGGAAGTAACACTTACGAAATAGTTTGTGGTGCATGGAATTTTGATGTCGGAGCTATTGTTCCTGTCGCATTACCAAAATCACATATTGTTGATAATTTTTTAATAGAAAAAAGAGAAATTAGAGGGGTTGTTTCAAATGGAATGATATGTTCTGCTAGGGAACTTGGTCTTTGGGATGAACATGAAGGAATTTTATTACTTGAAGATTCATTAGCTCCAGGTACAGATTTCAGTACTACATATGATTCACAAGATACTTCCTGGGAAATTGGTATTACACCGAATAGAGGAGATTGCATGTCACACCTAGGTGTTGCGAGAGAATTATCTAACTATTTTGATATAAAAATTTCAGAAAATGATTTTAAACTTAAATCTAAAATAGCCAATGTTTTAAAAACAAACAGTGGAAAAATTGCAGAGTGTAACTCATATGTGTCTATTGAGATTGAAAATTTTAATATAACAGATTCTCCTTTCTTTATTAGATATAGACTTTCACAGGTAGGAACAAGGATAATTAATAACGTAGTTGATTTAACTAATTATGTTTTATATGATATCGGGCAACCATTACATGCTTTCGATAGAGATAAAATATTTGGAACAGTGTCTGTTAGAAAAGCAAAAGATAATGAGAAAATTTTAACTCTAGATAATCAAAAAAGGTCTCTCAACAAAGATGATTTAGTTATTACTGATAATGATATTCCGATTGCCTTAGCTGGAGTAATGGGTGGTTTAGATACAGAAGTCACTAAAAATACGCATAACTTATTAATTGAAAGTGCATACTTTGATAAAGTTTCAATAATGAACACATCTAGAAAACTTAATTTAATTTCTGATGCATCAATAAGATTTGAAAGAGGCATTGACTTTAATCTTCAATTAAAAGCAATAAATAGATTTATAAATATTTTTAGTACAAATCAGGATATAAATTATTCATCTCCAATAGTTGATGATAAAAAAAATATTAAAAATAAATCTGTTTCATTTAGTAATAATGATATTTATAAAATACTAGGAACAAAAATTGATAACAAATTTATTACAAAAACATTAAAGAATTTAGATATTGATCATTCTATTACAAATGACGATATTAAATTTGTTTCTCCTTCATGGAGATATGATTTAGAAAGACCGATTGATATAATTGAAGAAATTGCTAAACACTATGGTTTTAATAATTTTGATAGTACTTTACCAATTGGTAATAATAGAAATAATTTAGGAGACTATTGGAATTCTAAGACTTTTTTTAGCCAGCAGCTTAGAGGTAAGGATTATCAAGAAATACAATCCCTATCTTTTGTAGATGAAATAAGTAATCAAAGATTTAATCCAGAAAAAAAATATGTAGAAGTTTACAATCCTATTGATTCAACAAATAAGTACTTGAGATCTAATCTTTTCTCATCATTATTGAATATTTATCATTCCAATTTAGAAAAAAACTCTGTTTCTTCTAAATATTTCGAAATTAACACTGTATTTGATAAAGGTAAGCATGAGAAATACGAAAACATACCCAATCAACTTTATACTTTAGGCGTACTAACACCCTCAAGAGTTACAAATGTTGATTTAAGATGTGAAGATAAAACTTTTGATATTTATTATGTCAAAAACTTAATTTCTACCTTAATTGGCGAATTTAATGTTAAATATTTGCAAAAACCAGGATTTCATAAACGATTATCATTTTTAATACTAAAAGATGAAAAACAAGTAGGTTTTTTTGGTCAGCTTTCTTATGAATTAATGGATGATTTAAACTTAGAAGATCCTATATATTTAATGGAGCTTAATATTGAAAGCATCGACAGTACCTTTAAAGAAACTAACAATTTTATACCTTTAGCTCAATATCCTTTTATAAAATTTGATTTATCTTTTACTGTACCAATAGATTTTATAGCTTCTGATCTAATTTCTTTTGTAGCTACAAAACTTGATAAGAACGAAAATAATATTGATATTTTTGATGATTATGTAACTGAGAAATCTCGTAATTTAGGAATTAGAATAAGTACTAGAAATTACGATCAAACTTATAGCGAAGAAGAAGCTAGAGGAATATTAGATATGTTAGTAAATGAAATACAAGATAAATTTAAGATAAAGTTAAACAAGAGTCAGTAATGGATGATATATCAGGATTAAACAACAGGGTGTTCCAACTTTTATCTCAAAAGTCTTCAAAAGCAGCGGTAGATTTATTAGGTATGAGATTGTCGACAAATTTTAATGGTAAATTTACTGAAATTCTTATAACCGAAACAGAAGCTTTTGGTAGAGCAAATACTGATCAAATGTCATTAGCAACTCAATTAAGTAGAAAAATTCCAAAAACTTTACCATTAGGACCTCCTTCAATATTAATAATGAAGTCATATGGCTCTAATAAAAGTTTGTACCTTCTTACTTCAAAGAAAGGAACTTGTGAAGCTGTGCTAATAAGATCTGGAAAAATTTTACTTGGTAAAAACTATATTGAAGTTCGAAGAAAAACAAAAATGAAAACTGATAACTTAACAGGACCAGGAAATGTTACGAAAGCACTTGGCATAACTTTAAAGAATGATGGAGATAATATTTTAGATGGGCCAATTAGCTTATCACCTAGAATACACCCAGCTGATAAAGCTATTGCAAAACAAAGAAAAAATTCTAAACCTAGAGATAAAAATCTATGGAGATTCTCTTTAATTTTAAAATGAAATATATTGAAGAACGATCATCCGTAATTAATCCAATTGAAGATTATAAATTATTATTGAAATCTAAGAAAAAACTTAGAGTTAAACTTGGAGTAGACCCTACTGCTCCAGATGTAACACTTGGATGGTATTCGGTTATAAGAGCACTTAAGAAATTTCAAGAGTATGGCCATGATGTGATATTAATTCTTGGTGAATTTACAGCTAAGGTTGGAGATCCATCAGGTAAATCTGAAACAAGGAATATACTTGATGATGATAGTATTAATGAAAATTCCGATGGGGTTTTACCAATAATTAAATCTATACTCCATCAAGACAATTTAGAAATTGTATCAAATAAAGATTGGTTATCAAAATTAAGTATTAACGATATGATGAGCCTAGCTTCTTCAACTACTTTAGCTCAGATGCTAGAAAGAGAAGATTTTTCTAATCGATATGAAAATAAAAACCCAATATCTTTATTAGAATTCTTTTATCCACTTTTTCAAGGATACGATTCAGTAGCTGTTAAGTCCGACATCGAAATTGGTGGTAATGATCAACTTTGGAATTTAATGTTGGGTAGAGATATACAAAAATATTATGGATTGAACCCTCAAGTCGCTATAACCTTTCCTTTACTTATTGGAACAGATGGTAAAAAAAAGATGTCTCAATCTTACGATAATTACATTTCAATATCTGATAGCCCTGAGAATATTTTTGGAAAAATTATGAGCATACCTGATGAGACTATGTGGGATTATTTCCTTATGCTTACCGATTTAAAGCTTGATGTTATTAATGAATATAAAAGTAACGTAGAAAATGATAAAGAAAATCCATTCAATTTAAAAAAGATGCTTGGAGAATTAATTATTACTGAATTATTTAGTAATGATGATGCTTCTAAAGCTGCAAATTCTTTTGAAAATGTTACTGTAAACAAAAATATACCGGACGAAATGAAAGAAATTATCCTTAAAAACGATATAAGTATCCATTTACCAAAATTTTTAGCTGAAAATGGTATTTTAAAATCTAGTTCAGAGGGAAGAAGACTTATATCTTCTGGTGGTTTTAAAATAAACAATGAAAAATATGAGAAATTGGACATCAATTCCGAAGATCTTATCGATAAAACAATACAAATTGGTAAAAGAAATTTCATTAGAATAATCAAGAAATAATACACTTTAAACATATTGCTGTTACTCTTAACAATAAGAAATTTGGCTTTTTGACAACTGAGTAGAGTATGAACGCCGGTAGTGCAGAATTAATTTTCTAGCACTCTTTTTTTGTCAACTTTTTAGGAAAAAGTTGGTTATGGTTTTTAACCATAATATGGGATAAAACCCATGTTGATTCTTTGGTCAGATTAAATTTCAAAGATTTTGTTGGAGAGTTTGATCCTGGCTCAGGACGAACGCTGGCGGTGCGCCTTATGCATGCAAGTCGAGCGAAGCTTTTCAGTAGTTTACTACAGAAAATGACTGAGCGGCGAACGGGTGAGTAACGCGTGAGCAATCTACCTTAGTTACTGGGATAGCCCGAGGAAACTCGGATTAATACCGGATAATCTTATTACATCACATGATATTTTAAGTAAAGGTCAGCCGAACTAAGATGAGCTCGCGTTCTATCAGCTTGTTGGTGGGGTAAAAGCCTACCAAGGCTACGACGGATAGCTGGTCTGAGAGGACGATCAGCCACACTGGGACTGAGACACGGCCCAGACTCCTACGGGAGGCTGCAGCAGGGAATATTGCGCAATGAGCGAAAGCTTGACGCAGCGACACCGCGTGTGGGATGACGGTTCTAGGATTGTAAACCACTTTCAGGAGGGAAGAAAATGACGGTACCTCCACAAGAAGCCCCGGCCAACTACGTGCCAGCAGCCGCGGTAATACGTAGGGGGCGAGCGTTGTCCGGATTTATTGGGCGTAAAGAGCTCGTAGGCGGTTCAACAAGTCGGTCGTGAAAGTTCAGGGCTTAACCCTGAAATGTCGATCGATACTGTTGTGACTAGGATATGGTAGAGGTGAGTGGAATTCCGAGTGTAGCGGTGAAATGCGTAGATATTCGGAGGAACACCAATAGCGAAGGCAGCTCACTGGACCACTATCGACGCTGAGGAGCGAAAGCTAGGGGAGCAAACAGGATTAGATACCCTGGTAGTCCTAGCTGTAAACGATGGATACTAGATGTAGGAATTGGATTGACGATTTCTGTATCGTAGCTAACGCGTTAAGTATCCCGCCTGGGGAGTACGGTCGCAAGACTAAAACTCAAAGGAATTGACGGGACCCCGCACAAGCGGCGGAGCATGCGGCTTAATTCGATGATACCCGTAGAACCTTACCTGGACTAGACATATAGGGAAAAGCTATAGAAATATAGTGTGCGTAAGCGCCCTATACAGGTGGTGCATGGCTGTCGTCAGCTCGTGTCGTGAGATGTTGGGTTAAGTCCCGCAACGAGCGCAACCCCTGTCCTATGTTGCCAGCAAGTAATGTTGGGGACTCATAGGAGACTGCCGGTGATAAACCGGAGGAAGGTGGGGACGACGTCAAGTCATCATGCCCCTTATGTCCAGGGCTGCACGCATGCTACAATGGCAAGTACAACGAGTCGCAATACCGCGAGGTGGAGCAAATCTCTTAAAGCTTGTCTCAGTTCGGATAGGAGTCTGCAACTCGACTCCTTGAAGTTGGAGTCGCTAGTAATCGCAAATCAGCTAAGTTGCGGTGAATACGTTCTCGGGGTTTGTACACACCGCCCGTCAAGTCACGGAAGTCGGCAATACCCGAAGCCAGTGGTCTAACCCTTTAGGGAAGAAGCTGTCTAAGGTAGGGTCGGTAACTGGGACTAAGTCGTAACAAGGTAGCCGTACGGGAACGTGCGGCTGGATCACCTCCTTTCTAAGGAGAATAGGACGTAAGTCCTAAGGTCAATCACTGGTTGTCTGTATAGACTGATATTCTACTCAGTAGTGAAAGAGTCAATTTTTAGGCTTTTTGAAAATTGTATAGCAAGCGCAATTGCAAAGTATTCATATAGTTCAAGCTACTAAGGGCTATTGGTGGATGCCTTGGCGCTGGAAGCCGATGAAGGACGTGGAAGGCTGCGATAAGCCACGGTTAGCTGTCAAACAAGCTTTGAACCGTGGATTTCCGAATGGGGAAACCCAATTTATTTATAAATTACTCCTATCTGAATATATAGGATAGGTAGAGGGAACTAGGGGAAGTGAAACATCTCAGTACCTAGAGGAAAGGAAAGCAACAGCGACTCCCTGAGTAGTGGCGAGCGAAACGGGAAGAGCCTAAACCGAGTAAATGTATAAGACTGATGTCGTTGTTTATTCGGTGTTGTGGGGCCTCAATGAAAGAGCATCAGATCTTTCAATAAGTTACAAATAGTTATATTAGAAAAATTATCTGGAAAGATAAACCATAGAGTGTAATAGTCACGTATTTGAAAATATAATTACTTATATGAGTCACCCCAAGTAGCAAGGAGGATATTCCTTGTGAATCTGCGAGGACCACCTCGTAAGGCTAAGTACGACCAGCGACCGATAGTGAACAAGTACCGTGAGGGAAAGGTGAAAAGAACCCCGGCGAGGGGAGTGAAATAGTACCTGAAACCAATAGCTTACAAGCAGTAGGAGGGATATTTATATCCTGACTGCCTGCCTTTTGAAGAATGAGCCAACGAGTTATCTGTATGTGGCGAGGTTAAGGAGTAAATCCGTATCCGCAGCGAAAGCGAGTTTTAATAGAGCGTCTAGTCGCATGCAATAGACCCGAAGCGTAGTGATCTATCCATGGTCAGGGTGAAGCGAAGGTAAGACTTCGTGAAGGCCCGAACCCACTGATGTTGCAAAATCAGGGGATGAACTGTGGATAGGGGTGAAAGGCCAATCAAACTACGTGATAGCTGGTTCTCTCCGAAATGTCTTTAGGGACAGCGTTACGTGTTGCGCTTTGGAGGTAGAGCACTGATTGAGCTAGGGGGCCAAAAAGCTTACTGAACTCAGTCAAACTCCGAATGCCAAAGTGTATAAACGTAGCAGTGAGCCTGTGGGGGATAAGCTCCACAGACGAGAGGGAAACAACCCAGATCATCAGCTAAGGCCCCTAAATGTATGTTAAGTGTGAAACGATGTGAGAGTGTTCAGACAGCCAGGAGGTTGGCTTAGAAGCAGCCATTCCTTTAAAGAGTGCGTAACAGCTCACTGGTCGAATGTTCTCGCGCGGAAGATGTAACGGGGCTAAACATACTGCCGAAGCTATGGGATCTTACTAATCTTGATATTTATATCCAGGAGGTAAGATCGGTAGGAGAGCGTTGTATGGACAGCGAAGTAACAACGTGAGTTAGTTATGGAGACCATACAAGTGAGAATGTTGGCATGAGTAGCGAAGGAAGAGTGAGAATCTCTTCCGCCGAATGTCCAAGGGTTCCTGGGGAAGGTTCGTCCGCCCAGGGTTAGTCGGGACCTAAGACGAGGTCGAGAGACGTAGCCGATGGATAACAGATTGATATTTCTGTACCACTAATAAGACACCCAAACCGAATATATGTTGCTAAGGAAAGCCCTTCGGGGCCTACCGAACCACATATTTTTAGGTTAGCAAAGGAGTGACGGAGAAGGATAGGTGAACCCAGGCGATGGTTGTCCTGGGGTAAATGTGTAGGATGGTTAATAGGCAAATCCGTTAACCTTATATCTGAGACATGATGCCGAGCCGCTTTTAGGCGAAGTCATTAATTCCATGCTTCCAAGAAAAACTTCTAGTTAGTTTTAATAGTGCCCGTACCCGAAACCGACACAGGTGGACAAGTAGAGAATACTAAGGCGAGCGAGACAACTCTGGTTAAGGAACTCGGCAAAATAGTTCCGTAACTTCGGAAGAAGGAACGCCCAAGTAAAGTGAATGATTAACTTCATTAGCTTGAAAGGGCCGCAGTGATCAGACTCAAGCGACTGTTTATCAAAAACACAGGAGGGTGCAAAGTTCTAATACAACGTATACCCTCTGACACCTGCCCGGTGCTGGAAGGTTAAGTGGATAGGTTAGCTTCGGCGAAGCTTTGAAGTTAAGCCCCAGTAAACGGCGGCCGTAACTATAACGGTCCTAAGGTAGCGAAATTCCTTGTCGGGTAAGTTCCGACCTGCACGAATGGTGTAACGATTTGAGTACTGTCTCAACCAGAGACTCGGCGAAATTGCAATGTGAGTAAAGATGCTCACTATGCGCGACAGGACGGAAAGACCCCGGAACCTTTACTGCAACTTGATATTGATGTTTAATGTGCAGTATGCAGGATAAGTGGGAGACTTTGATTTAGATGCGCTAGTGTCTAATGAGTCATCCTTGAGATACCACTTTCTTCATATTGAGCCTCTAACCTAGATCCGTTATCCGGATCAGGGACATTGTCTGGTGGGCAGTTTCACTGGGGCGGTGGCCTCCTAAAAAGTAACGGAGGCGCTCTAAGGTCACCTCAGCGTGGACGGCAATCACGCATCGAGTGTAAGTGCAAAAGGTGGCTTGACTGTGACACAAACAAGTGGAGCAGGTACGAAAGTAGGAACTAGTGATCCCATGGTTGCATGTGGGTGCGCCATGGCTCATCGGCTAAAAGGTACTCCGGGGATAACAGGCTTATACCCCCCAAGAGTCCATATCGACGGGGGTGTTTGGCACCTCGATGTCGGCTCTTCTCATCCTGGGGCTGGAGCAGGTCCCAAGGGTTAGGCTGTTCGCCTATTAAAGAGGAACGCGAGCTGGGTTCAGAACGTCGTGAGACAGTTCGGTCCCTATCCGTCGCGCACGCAAGAGTTTTGAAGAAAGTTGTCCCTAGTACGAGAGGACCGGGATGAACGAACCGCTGGTGTGCCAGTTGTCCTGCCAAGGGCACGGCTGGTTAGCTACGTTCGGAAAGGATAAGCACTGAAAGCATCTAAGTGCGAAGCCTCTTCTAAGATAAGAACTCTCACCGGATTAACCGGGTAAGACTCCTTATAGAACATGAGGTTGATAGGTCAGAAGTGTAAGTACAGTAATGTATGTAGCTGACTGATACTAATAAGTCGAGGGCTTGAACTGAAGACGGCGTAAGAGTGCTTGCTATAGAATGTTTAGAAAGTTTAAAGAATTGCGGTGGTGATAGCAGTGGGGATACACCCGTTCCCATTCCGAACACGGAAGTAAAGTCCACTAGCGTCGATGGTACTTGAGGGGCAACCCTCTGGGAGAGTAGAACACCGCCGACTTTTAATGAAGAGCCCCTAGGAAACTAGGGGTTTTTCTTTTATAATTACTTAATATGAATTACAAAAAAGCTGCAAGATTTTTAACTGTTTTTGGAATAGTTTATGTAATTTCTTTGTCATTAATGACTACTCTTTTTTCAGATTTCGCGTACGATCTTTTTGATATTTATCCAGGTACAAAAGTTGGTGAGATGAACATTGTATTTTATTCAAATGTTATTTACATTTTTGTTGGCATATTAGGTTTTTCTTATTTAGCTACGGATGAAATGATTTACATTGATTTTTTAATTTTGTTTGGATATGCATTGATGGGTGCAAGATTATTTTCTTTTGCTTTGCATGGTATGATAATTACTCCATATGTATTCTTAATTGCATCTGAATTTATTCTTCCAATATCATTTGTTTATTTAAGAAAAAAAATTAATCAATCAAATTTAGATAATTTCTAATTCCTTTAATCTGCATTAAAGGATTCATATTTTTAATGTAATTTTCTATTGTTATATTATCAACTAAAAGTATTTCATAATTAGTTTTAACCCAGGTAGTAAGTAATGAAGCAGCTTCTTCATCGCTTGTATCAGGTAGTGAGGTTATAAAATTAATCCAATTATCTATACTCTCATATGCATTATCTAACAACCTATATGGTTCGTTGTGTATTCCGAAATGAGCTATAGCTAGTTTTGATAAATCATAATTACGGATATTATCTAACGTCTTAAATAATAACTCTTTATCAAAATCAGGTGGAGGTAGGTTTGGTTGTACAAATTCACCATGTGGATATATTAAACCTAAAGTATCGCCCATAAACATTGTTCCAGATTCTTCATCATAAAAAGTATAATGATGCTTTGCATGACCAGGACTGTAAAGAGCTTTTAACAATCTCGTTTTACTAAGTTTAAATTCATATCCGTCATTTAATGTTTTAATATTCTCTAATGGTGTTGGCTTGATTTTACCCCAATTATTTTCCAGCCATTCTTCTGTATAGACATCCGCGACTGCTTTCCATAGTTTTTCCGGATTTGGTAAGTGTTTCTCACCAAGTTCATGTATATAAACAAAATGATCTTTATACTCTTCAACCATATGGCCTATCCCACCTACGTGGTCAAGGTGTAAATGTGTTATTGCAGATCTTCTAATATCTTTAATCCCAATAGATTCAAGACCTGCTATTAAATAAGGAAAAGAGTTAGATGGTCCAACTTCTATTAATATTGGGTCTTCTGAGTCGATATAATAACAAGCCATTCTTTCTTTTTTATCTTCCATAAGAACATCAATTTGATATATATTATTGTCAAACTTTTTAACTACGGGATCCATATATATATCTTCGCATACTCTTTTTATAAACTAAAATGTTTGTGTGAATGTTTCATTAGCAAGTACTTCTGAGTATACGGTAAAAGCAGCGGAATCAATATCAGATTTGAGTCCAAATGCAGCAGATGTTTTAATTACAAGCGTAGTAACAGCTATGGTAACTGAATTGGGTGTATGTTCACCAACTTCTGCTGGCTTGCTTACTTTTCATGATGGTGAACGAAATACTCAACACACTATAGATGGTTATTTCATTTCTCCAAATTCGTTTAAAAAGGGGAGTATGGAAAAACATAAAATTACTATGACTTATGGTGGTCATATTGAAACATATGCAGGAGCTAACACTTTTGCTATTCCAGGGATTTATAAGATTTTAGATTTTATATATAAAAATTATTCTTCACTACCGCTTAAAAATCTTCTTGAGTTTCCTATTAAAATTTCAAAAGATGGTTTTAAAATAACTCAGCCTACTAAAGATTACTTTATTCATTCACTAAAACCTCTCTATATGTGGCATGATGAGTCAGCTGAAGTTCTAAAACCCCTTGAAGAAGATTTGGAAAATGGTGTAGTAAAATTAATAAAACTTTCTGAAACATTAGCTCATCTCTCAGATAATGACTTTGATAATTTTTATTATGGAGATATTGCTAATGAAGTATTGAAGACTATTGAAGATGAAGGTGGTCATGCTACGAAAAAAGATTTTGAAACATACGAGATAATACATGATTCAAAGTTTGAACAATATTTTAAAGATTTAAAAATTACTGGGCATAATGGTCCGTCTATAGGTGGACTTATGGTTCTAAAATATTTAGACGCACTGCAGGGAAGTTCTAAACAAATAGAAAATAAATTACAAGATGTTTATCTTTATAGGAAAGAAAATTTAGAATTTTTTGGTAATAGAAAAGATAAAGTTGGTAAAGAAATAAAAAATTTTAATATTTCACCATCTACAGTACAAGTCAACACATCAGATACAGATAATCACCATTTTTCAATAACGTTTTCTAGTGGGTATGGTTCTGGAGTAATATGTAAAAATACTGGTATGTATTTAAATAACTCACTTGGTGAGATAGAACTAAACCCTCAAGGTTTTCTTGGTGAAACTAAAGGTGAAAGATTAATTTCAAATATGAGCCCTTTAATTATTAATTCCAAAAATGGTATTGTTACAATTGGCTCACCTGGGGCTGATAGAATTAGTTCTTCACTAGCTCAAGTAATAAATAATTATACTAAAAACAATAATTGGAAAATATCCATTGATGAACCTAGATACCATGTAAATATGGATGGAACATCACGCTCTGAACCAGGTGTGAAAGTTAATATCAAAAATACAACAACAACACAAGCAAATGATATGTATTTTGGTGGTGTTTGTGTAACTGGTTATGATTCAGAGCTATTTTCACATGGAGACAAAAGAAGGGGAGATGCTAATTGGAAAAATTAAAATCTTTACCTCATAAAAATCTATTTTATTTTGGTTTTATAATTGTTATTATTTTTTTATTACTTTCATATTGGCAATTCAGCAGATACAAAACTAATGAAAGCGAATCATATGATAAAGTCAATCAAGACCTAGTAAGCATTGACGAAATAAATCTAACTCCAAGCGATACATATATAAAACTAAATGGGTCATTTAATCTTGTCGATTATTACAAACTCCGTTCTAGAGTCTATAACGGAGAATCTGGTTATCATCTTATTGCTATTTATAGAGATCAAAACAATATTCACATAACTGTAAATCATGGCTGGATACCTTTAGAATATGTTGGCTTCGAGATAGGAAACTTTAGATATGGTTTTGAAGGTTTCTTACTAAATTATGATATAAAATCACCAGTTGGACAAGATGACAGTATAGGTTCCGAATATATCTTTCGTATTGATAAAAACTTCATTGAAAGTGATCAAATTATAGATTTATCAGATAAATACGTACATTTAACTTCAAATTGTGGTGTTGGTATTGAGTGTGCCCCTTTAAATACAGGTTATGAGCCGCCACATATGAGCTATTCTATTCAGTGGCTCTTTTTTGCTTTATGTTTAAGTATTGTTATATTAAGAAAAAATAAAATTATATGAAATTAACACACACCATTGAAGGTGAGGGGAGTGATGTTCTTTTATTACACGGATTTCCATCAAATATATATTTTTGGGATGAAATTAAAAAAGCACTTATTAAAAATAATAAAAGAGTAACTGTACCTGAACAAAGAGGTTATCCATTATCAGAAATTAAGGATTCATTAGTTAGCGATTTTAATATAGAGTCTTTAGCAATAGATATAGAAGAATTAGTAAAAGAATTAGATTTAGATAATGAGTTAACAATTGTAGGTCATGACTGGGGATCAATAGTTGGCTGGGCAGTGATATCAAGAGGTAATATTAATATAAAAAAATTTGTATCAATTTGTGGAGGCGATGAGTTTCCTACTACTCATATTTATAATAAATTAAAATTTAATCTTGGGGATCACTATATTACTTCATTTCAAGATCCAGAAAAATCTTCTAAAGAAATTGATTTAAATCTAGAGTCTTTCTTTAGATTGTCTTATAGGGATATATCTGCAAATGTAGAAAATCCAGATTTATCATTGAAAAATTTATTTACTCATGGGAAAACAGGGAAGTTGGTTGTTGATGATAATACGATTGACAATTACATTAAACATTTTAATGGGCATTCTTTATATCAACCAATTTGTTGGTATTCAAATATTGATTTAAATATTGAATTAAGTAATGAATGGCGCAATAAAGTAACCACGCCTGTTACATTTCTATATGGCGAATTAGATGTTGCTGTAAAATTAACAGATAAAATGACTGATCGTCTAAAGAATCTTGGAACTGACATTACTATAAAAGAAGTGAGAGGCGCAGGACATTGGTTACCATTAACCCATAAGGAGAGTGTTCTTAGTGAGATTAGTTAATTTTATGTTTATTTCTATTTGTCGTATAATATATATTATGTTGCGTTATGAATAAAGCTATCTTACATGATCATTTAGATGGTGGGTTAAGACCTTCTACCGCTCTAGAGTTAGCTAAAAATGATTCATATAAACCATTGTTAGAAATAGAAAATATTTCTTCTTTTTTTGATAGATCTTCTTCTAGTTCATTAGAAGACTATCTTGAAGCATTTATACATACGACTGCACTAATGAATAAATATGACAATCTTGAAAGAATTGCTTTTGAAGCAGCTGAAGATATGCATAATTGTGGAATAAATCTTTATGAAAGTAGATACGCTCCCCTATATTCTGTTAATAACAACTTATCAATAAAAGATGTCTTAGGAGCAATAAATTCAGGCTTTAAGCAAGCAGAAAATTTATACGGAATAAAATCTGGTCTAATTTTATGTGGTATGAGGAATGATAAAAAAAATGTTGAAAGCGTTGGTGAAATCGCTGTTAAATATAGAGATTTAATAATTGGTTTTGATATTGCTGGTCCAGAATTAAATTTTAGACCTAGTTTATTCAGTTCAACATTTAAAAAAGTTAAAAATGCAGGAGTTAATATAACAATTCATGCTGGTGAAGGTGATAGTGTAGAATCAATAAAAGATGCTTTGGAAAATGGTGCTAAAAGAATAGGCCATGGTGTACGAATTATTGAAGATATAAATCTTGAAAATAATGAAATGGGTGAAACTGCTTCATTAATTCACGATAATCAGATACCACTTGAAATTTGTATAACTTCTAATATACATACAAATATGTATAAAAGTTACGATTCACATCCTATTAAAGATTTAGTAGATTTAGGATTCAATATATCTTTAAACACTGATAATAGACTAATGAGTAATACAGATATTGTTAAAGAAATGAATATATGTAAAGATATCGGTATAAAAAACCCTGAGAATTTATTGGAAATGTCAGCTAGCTATAGCTTCTTGAATTAAATTTTTCTTATCTTTAGTCAAAAAATTATAAAATTCTTTTTCATTTATTAGCTTAAATTGATTATTCGGATAAAGTTTCTTAGCAAGATTAATCTTATTTCTTTTTTTAGTAATAAGTTTTTGATTCATAGTTGTAATTTCTATATAAATATTTAATGATGGTAAATAGAAGTCAGGAGTAAACATTTTTTTTATTGCTCCACTTCCCCACTTAAGTGGAAAGCTTGTAGGCTCATATATCCAAGGAATATCAAATAAGTCTAAATGTTCTGAGAATAATTTTTCAGATGGATGAGCGAATTTCATGCATTATTTGCCAAAATTTTTTCAGGATATAGTGAAAATATTTCAGCTTCCGTTTCAGTGTGTACAGGCCCTAGTGATATTCCGAAGACAGCTTGTCCTTTACGTAATAAATCTAACATTTCATTGTTATCAGTTATTACATATATAGAATGTCCGTCAGAAAAAATTGATATATCTGTTATTTTCATATTTTTGCCTAATATTTCATTTACATTACTTAAGGCAATTCTTATTTTTTGAAGACTTACTCCTGCTTCTCTTAGTTTGTTAACTAATTTTACTTTCACTATATCTTGAAATGAATATATTCTATGAAATCCAGATCCTTTAATATTTCTAATTGAAGCTTCTATAAGTTTTGTTGTTGTCCAATGATCTAACTGTCTATAACTAATACCAGTTATATTACATACTTCTGGACCTGTATAACCCTGTCGCATAATTACAATCTACTATGAATAATATTTATATCAAGGTTTTAAGAAAAATCCTCAGGTTTAATATCTTTAATAAATTCTTTAAATTCTTCAATTTCATTGGAATTATCAATTATTAAATCAATTGAATTAGTTTCAAAGACATCTTGGTTTACAGTAACAGGAATATTTGAACGTAGTGCTAATGCTATAGCATCACTAGGTCTGGCAGAAAGCGTAACTGTACCATTTATGGTATTCAAAATAATATCAGCAAAATAAGTATTTTCTTCTATATTCGATATGTTTACTTCATTAATTGTGCCATCAAGCGCTTCAACCATATTTAATAATAAGTCATGAGTTTGAGGTCGATCGTGTAATACACCTTCTTGTGCGTAAGCTATTGACACAGCTTCAATTGTACCTATCCATATAGGTAGAACTTTTTGTGTAGAAGGATCTAATAAAAGCAATATCGGTGTTTCTGAACTTTCTTCTAACCTTATTGAGTTAACTTCTACATTTATATTTTTACTCATATAAAAAGATTAGAAGTTATATATAAAAAGTAGAAGTATATATATAAAATATTTTGCTATTGATTTGCATTTATTTGAAATAATTTTAAGGGTGAAAATGACCATTTAACTTTATAATCACTTTCTTGGATATTAAATTCTTTTGAATAATTCAAATATGAAAAAGATAGTTTCTTATCTTTAATCCCTGATAATGTTAAGTTTTCCTTTTTAACTAAATTGATGAATTCGCTCCAAATACTTTTGTTTTTGATTGTGATTGTATTATTGCTATTCCTTATGTTGTATAAATCAGTATTTTCGTCAAGAATATTGAATTTATCGAATGTTTCTATACTTGTTAAATACAATAGTTTTGTATCAGAAAAATGTGAATATTTCTTTTCATCAACATAAGATTTATTAACTATAGTTATTATATTTCGATCATTAGATTGATTTAATCCGACAAATGTAAGACCTGCTTTATCAGTCCATCCAGTTTTTAAACCAATAAATCCATCATCAATTATTAGATTTGTATTGTTATATACCTTTTCTCCACCTGATATATTCGAGACAAAATTTTTCTTACTTACTAAAGAAATTATTTCAATATTTTCACTTGCTTTAATAGATAATTTTAAAAGATCATTCAAAGTTGTATAATGATTTTCTTCATCTATTCCATCTGGATTCTTAAAATTTGTATTATCCATTCCAAAAACTTTTGCTTTGTTGTTCATTAAAGTTATAAATGATTCTAAATTCTCAGACACTGCAAGTGCTGCTATATAAGCGGCGTCATTAGCTGAATAGACTAATAATAGTTCTAGGAGGTTTTCTACACTAATATCTATATTTTCAGGAATATATGCTACTTTTCCTTCGTATTCATAATTTTCTGGATATCTTGTAGTGACGTAATCATTGAGATTATATTTATCAAGCAAAACTATTCCGGTCATTAATTTAGTTAGAGATGCAGGAAATATTATCTCATTTTTATTTTTTGAAAATAAAATAGATTCATTTTGTAAATCGTAAGATATATAGTGGTCTGTAGTTAATAGTTCTTCAGATAGCTCTTCAGCAAATGATTGATTATTAAAAAATAAAATAATTAAAAAAATGATTAAGTATCTTCTAATATGTAACTCCCAATAATCAATGCAAATTTATTTATAGCTATTTCTAAATCTTGTTCATCAATGTCTATAAATGAATTATTAGATTCAAAGAAACCTATTCCTCTTTCAGATAAAGATTTTAATAATGAAAAATTCTTTGCTGATAATCCAAGATTATAGAAATAAGCAAAAGCAGATAACCTATTTACATCATTTTGATTATATTTCTCTTTTTCTTTTTCGAAATTAAATTCAATTAAATCATCTAGATTATTTTGTGTAAGACCTGATTTTTTTAAAGCATCGTGTTTAGAGTATTCATCTATTTTAAGATTCTTATTAGAAGAATTAGATAATAACTGTTTATTATTTTTAATCGCTTTAAGAGAATAGAATTGATCTTCTTGCAGATTTAAAATTTTTAAAATTTTATCAATATCTTTTGACGTGTACTCTCTTGTTCCTCCTTTTGATCTTTTAGGATCAATCAATCCTTCTTTTTCAAGAAATCTTAATCGTGAGATAGTAACAGATGGATATTTTTTTTGAATCTGTTTTACAGCATTTCCTATATTCATTTTTTATCTACTGATGATACTATCAAGTAAAATTTACCAATTTGAATTCTTGTACCAGAGGTTATACTACTTTCTTTAGTAAGTTCACCGTTTACAAAAATTCCATTCGTTGAATCTTCATCAATAATTGTTAATTCATTATCGTCTACAGATATATATCCATGATTTCTTGAAACAGTTACATCATCTAAAATAATTTCTTTATCATCTAGTCTTCCAATTTTGTGAATTCCATTTGTTAATAGCCAGGAAGAAGATTTTACATCCTCATTTAAAATTGAAAGAATATATTTACTACTCTGGTTTACAAATAAAGAGTCTTCGAATGGTATTGTTTCATTATTCATTTTTATATATTAATTTATACAAATATTCTAATGCCACATAATAGTAAAAAATAAGTGAAATATATGTAAAATAATCAATAATCATTAGGTTTAATGAAGTATTTAGAATAGTTAAGCAGATTGATATAAATATTAATGTTGTACCTAGCTTTCCTTTGTTAGATACAGTTACTGTTTTATTTTTAAGTAAGACATAAAGGGCTCCTATTAATGTAAAAATTTCTCTAATTATTAAAGAGTATATAAACCACATTGGAAAATAATCAATTAGCCAGAATAAAAGCATTACAAAAACTATTCGATCTGTAAATGGATCTAAAATTATGCCTAATTTAGATACTTGATTTAATTTTCTAGCAACTATTCCATCTACTGCGTCACTAATTCCAATTATTGCAATAATTACAATTAAGTTTGTAATGGAAAATTCATCTGGAGTAAGATTTAAAAATAAGTAAATTGTAATTAATAATCTAGCTATAGTTACTAAATTAGGAATTAAAAATATATCTTTAAATTTCAATAAAGGCTGTCCTTAACATCATGTGTCGCAATATAATGATTACCACCAATATCAACCATATCATCATCAGGATTATTTTTTATTATTTCATCTAACTCGTCATAATTTAATTCATATTCTTGTCTTTGATACTGTGGATCTGGTACAGGTATAGATGATATTAATCTTTTAGTGTAAGGATGTATAGGGTTCTTAAGCAACTCTTCAGTTTCTGCGATCTCCACTATTTTACCATTGAACATAACTGCAATCCTATTACACATGTATCTTGCAACAGCTAAGTCGTGAGTTATATATAAATATGATACTTCTAAATCTTTTGCAAGATTAAGCATAAGATCCATAATTGAAATTCTTATTGATACATCAAGCATAGAAGTAGGTTCGTCGCAAACTACAAATTTTGGTTTCATAACTAGGGTTCTTGCAATTGATACCCTTTGTCTCTGTCCACCAGATAATTCATGAGGATAACGTGGCATATAGTTTTCAGGAGGTGTTAATCCAACAGTAGTTAAAATTTCTTTAACTGCCTCTTCCCTATCGTTTAAAGTTCCAATGTTATGTATATTTAGTGGTTCTAATATAATATCTTTGATAGTCCATCTTGGGTTTAATGACTCATAAGGGTCCTGAAATATCATCTGTATATTTCTTCTAAATTTTTTTAAATTAGCATCATCGAAGTTATCAATATCATCCATCTCTTGTGTTTCAGTATTGTAAAACTTAACTTCACCATTTGTTTTTTGATCCAATAAACATAAAGACCTGGCAGTTGTAGTTTTTCCACAACCGCTCTGTCCTACTAAGCCTAAACTCTCACCAAGTGGAATATCAAAGGATATGTTATCAACTGCTTTAACAATTGATTTGTTTCTATTTAAAAAACCTGAATTTACTTCAAAATATTTTTCTAAATTTTTAACTTCAATAACATTTTTTTTCATACTATTAATCCTTAAACACACTCTACGCAGCATTGATCAACAAAATGATCTGGTGCGGCTTCTATTAAGCCCATTTCTAAAGATTGATTTTTACAACTATCAGAAGGTTCCGGACATCTGGGTGAAAATGTACAACCTTTTATATCACCGATTAAACTTGGTGGCTCTCCATCTAATGATCTTAATTTTTTCTTTTCTCCAACTATAGATGGAGTTGACTCAAGTAATAATTTTGTATAAGCATGACGAGGATTTGAAAAGATTTCTGATGTTTTCCCCATTTCAACTATAGATCCTGCATACATAACAGCCATATTTGATGTCATTTCAGCTATAACGGCAATATCATGCGATATGTATATTAAACTTAAACCTAATAGTTCTTGTACTTTACTAATTTCTTTTAATATTTGATCTTGAATTACTACATCTAATGCTGTGGTAGGTTCATCAGCTATCAATACTTTTGGATCACATGATAAAGCTAATGCAATAACAGCTCTCTGTTTCATTCCTCCAGATAATTCATGTGGAAATCTATTCATAATTGAATGTTCAAGTCCAACAATATCAAATAACTTTTTAATTTTTTCAGAGTTTTCTTCCTTTGAATTATTTGGATAATGTTCTCTAATAGCTTCTCTTATCTGTTCTCCAATTTTCACTACTGGATTCCAAGCATTCATAGCCCCTTGAAATACAATACTTATCCCTTTCCATCTAATTTTTCTTAATTCTTTTTCTGTTTTTGTTACTAATTCTTCATCATTGAGTTTTATACTACCACTTGATATTTTTGCATTATCTGCCTGAAGCTGTAACAAGCTCATAGCTACAGAAGTTTTTCCACAACCAGATTCTCCTACTAAACCGAAAGACTCTCCTTCTTTTAATTCAAAGGAAACATCTCTTACTGCAGATACATTACCTGCAATAGTTTCATAATGCATATTCAGATTTTCTACTTTAAGTACTGTTTTAGACATCTTTATCTCTTCCTTAATCTAGGATTAAATACGTCATCAAGACCTCTGCCAACAAGATAAAACCCTCCTGCTAAAAATGTTACAGCTAAACCAGCAGGTAATATTAACCACCAATAAGCCATACCTGAAAATATATAGCCATCTGTCTGTGAAAGGTAAATCATGATACCCCAACTCATTTCAATATTAAGAAGACCTAAGAAAGATAATATTGACTCTGACGCAATTGCGCCGGTAACACTAAAGACCATGAATAATAGAGCTAGTGGAGCAACGTTTGGTAAAATATGTGAAAATAGAATTGTCATATTAGATCCACCAGTTATTCTTGCAGAATCAACAAAAGGTTTTACTTTTACTTGTAATGCTTGAGATTTAATTGTAATAACAGAACCACCTAATCCTCCGATGACACCTAAAACAATTGCTAAGTGCCAAATTTTAAGTTCAGCAAAGGCAGATATTATAAATAGCAATGGAAGACTCGGTAACATCAATACCAAATCTGATTGCCTCATTAAATAAGCATCAACTCTACCACCATAAAAGGCAGCTATTGTTCCTAAGATCGTAGAAATACTAACACCAATTATTGCGCTTAATAATCCGAGAAGAAATGCAACTTGACTTCCTTCCATTATTTGTGAAAAGATATCTCTACCTAGTGAATCTGTACCAAGTAAGTGTCTAGCTGATGGTGGTGAAGGCTGGAGTAATGCTACATGTATGTCACCAACTTCAGGGTTAATATTTGGATTATAAATTTGTCTCTGAGTAATCTCTCCATCACCTGGGCAAGCATTACTACTTTCATATTTTTCTGTTGGATATTCATCAGGACATTCAACAACTAATAAATTAACTTTAATTTCTTCATAACCAACTACTGGATGATACACTGCTTCGTTCCAAGCACCTGTCAAGAAAAGAATAGGTTGAAGAATAGCCAATATAAAAAAGAAAAATACTATACCTAAGCCAATCATTCCAAGAGTACTTTGCCTGAATAAAAGCCAATTTCTTTTAAAAGCTTCTCTTCTTACTTTTTTTTGAATTTCCTTTTCGTTTATTGAATCATTCATGATTATCCCTGACTTTTAATTCTTATTCTTGGATCTAAATATGCATATGAAATATCAGCAACAAAGTGAGCAACTAACGCGAATATTCCAACAAAAGAGAAAGCAGCCATCGCTACAGGTATATCTTCATTCAAAACAGCTTGAAGTAATAACTGGCCCATTCCTGGCCAAGAAAATATTTGTTCTGTCAATACTGATCCGTCAATAATTGTAACAATCGTGAATATAAAGGAAGTAACTACTGGAAGCAGAGCTGTTCTAGCTGCATGTCTGTCCCTTATTCTTTTTTGACTTAAACCTTTAGCTCTAGCTGTTTGAATATAGTCTTCTTTAAGAACTTCCATCATTGTTGTTCTAGTTAATAGAGCTGTTCCAGCGAAGGCAACAATTGTTACAACTATAGTTGGTAAAATCATATGAAATGAAATATCTGCTGCATATGGCTTTTTGATTAATGCATCTCCTGTGTTCCAATAAAAATAACTACCAATAAATATAAGAACAAGAGAAAGTAACCTTGCATTTCTTCTTAAAGAAAGAGATTCAATATTTCTTGTAAATAAATAAGCTATAAATTGAATAATTGATACAACCACAGTAAATTTGATCATCATCATAAAAACAACATCGCTATCAAAAGGTGCGTCATACCATTTCTCAGGATATAAAAATTTTCCAATAGGAAACCATCCCATTTTATAACCAAAAAACCATAGCATTAATAAAGCAAACCATGGATAAAATACCGTATATGAGAGTACCGAAGCTAATGTAAGCCAGGTTTCCGATTTACTCCCTCTCCTCCAGGCTAAAATTTTACCTACTAAAAAGCCGGTATAGAAACTAATTATATTAACAAGAGCAAAAAGCATTAATGTTCTTGGTAGACGTTCTGCTATCAATTCAATTGGTGATTTAGGATAATATCTATAAGAGAAACCAAAATCTCCTTTAAAGAAATTTTGTACATATTTAATAACTCTTTCACTTAATGGTCTATCTAAACCATAAAGTGCAATAGTTTTTTCATATGCATCAGGTGGAAGTTGAGGATTAAGTAAGAGACTTGTGAATGCATCTCCAGGCATTGCGTTAAATAATAAATATGACGAAACTAAAAAAACAAAAAAAACTAAGACTAACTGAAGAAATCTGTTGATGATATATTTAGTCAAATTTTCACCTTCTAAATTATAATTTTACCCTTTAAATTAAAAAAAAATGCTTAGAGACGGGATTTTACTCCCGTCTCTGTTAAGCAAATTTAATCTGTTCTCTTGACGAGTGTAGGATAACCTCCACTGTCTGACAAACCATCCAGTACATCTGTAAATGGGAAGCTAATAGTATCTCTATAAGCTTCTAATACTGGTGTAGTTACCAATACTAAGTATGGTAACTCTTCAAATAGAATTGCTTCCATTTGCTTAGAAATGCTTTGCGCATCACTAATGGTTTTAGCACCCTTAAATTGATCTGCTAATGCATCGAACTCTGCATTATCAAAACCTGGGGTGTTGTAACCACCTTCACATGAATCATTCTTTGAGTGAAAGAATGCTTCTGGGTGATCTGGGAAAGTTCCCAATCCCCAACCAAGCATGTAAAAGTACCAGTCTTTACATAGGTCTGGTGCGAACACTTTATCAACGATAACACCAAAACCAGTTGGTCTTGCTATTACGTCAAATCCTAATTGTTGCATCCAGTCTGCAATGAATAGTGAGAAGGTTGATCTAATTGGATCATAACCTGGACCTGGTGCATAAAGCAACATGTCCGTTGGAACTGCTGTTCCTCCAGGACCTTTAAGGCCTGTAGGAGCTACAGCTCTTTCTCCTCCACCTGCGTGACTTCCCCAGTCAGATGCAGTCCATCCACCAGCCTGTAATATTTCTACAGACTTATTGAATCTTTCATCTGAACTCATTCCGTCACAGTCAGCTAATACACCTGTTACAGGTGCTACCCAAGCAGTTAATGCTTCAGGCATCTGACCATCCATATTCACAGCTACTCCCTGAAGAATGTTGTTAATAACAAATTCTTTATCAGATATACAAGAAACTGCTTGTCTAAATGCTTTATCACTACCAGGGAATATTCTCATGTTGAATGCCATATATCTCATACCATTGCTGGCGTTTGATACAAGCTCAACTCCTGGAATTCTAGCAAGTTGATCGTAAACGTTTCTCTTAACGCCTAATGGGTTAAGAACGAAGTCTACTTCTCCATTTTGGAATGCTAGATACGCTGCATCTTGATCACCATATAATGTGAACTCTACTGTTCCAACATATGGACCAGAAGTATAAGTGAAGCCTTCTCCACTAGTATCACCAAATGATTCGTTTACAGCAGGTGCAACTCCATTATCCCATGAAATTGTTGTTCCAGCTTCATAGATCGTAGTATCCCCACCAAAATACATTGTGTTTGGATCGTACGCCCATGTATAGAAAGCGCCTTGTTCAATTTTGTCATAAACAAAAGCACTTGCAACTGGAGCATTTTCTGCTGGTGCAGCGAGTAGTGTTTCCCTATCAGTAGCGTATTGTCCCCAATAACTTTCAGGTAATACTGGTGCAGCTGCAGTACCGAACTGCCATGCTGACAAACCAGGATCATAGTTGAAAGATATTGTTACTGAATAATCATTATCAGCGACAACACCAACGACTCCTTGGACTTTTTCATCGCCCTCTCCGGAACCCATTGGCCAACTGTTCATCCAGTTGTTCTGCAACTCTAAAGCTTTTACAGTGTTATATGTAAATACCCAATCGTTTGCAGTAACTGGTGTCCCGTCGCTCCACATGTAGCCTTCTGTAATAGGTACAGTATAAGACCATGTACCATCACCATTATCAGTTGAAGCTTCAACAAGCTCCGCAGCCATATTTGTGACTAATTGATAGTTAGGCATTGATACACTGTAGAGAGAAGTTGACTGACCAGTCATGGCCCATCCAGTCCAGACATCAGTTTCAGTGTCTAGATAGTTCCAGAAGTTTTGAGTCGCAGGATCTGAAAATACTGCCATCTTGAATACACCATCAGGTCCTGATGGAGCTGCTTCTTCAGCGGCTGCTGCAGTTGTTGCAGGTGCAGCAGTTTCAGCCGGAGCTTCTTCTACTACTTCTTCCTCTGCTGTGTCGCTGCCTCCGCATGCGACTACAACTAATGCAAATACCGTAAAGAGCAAAGTAAGACGCCAGAATCTCGATTCTTTGAATCTACTCAATTTATCTCCTTTTTGTATACAAAAAATTCCACTTTAAGCGGAATCATCTAATAATAAAGGTTGGGGGTGTAAATACAATTAATATGTAATGTTTTTAATTTTTATAGTTGTGTTTATATAGGGTTTGTTATAGCAAATTAAAAAATACCTGAAAAAACCGAATTATTAGGTAAAAACCGAATAAAAATGTCCCTAATTTAAAGCCGAAATTTTCCATTTATAAGTTATATTTCATTTTTATACAAATATTGTAAAAACCATATTGTTGTCTTAATTTATTAACTAAAAAGTTTTGATAATTTTGAGGTATCCTTCCATTCAAATTAATTGCTATGGAGGGTGGCTGTGTTCCATACTGTGTAGCATATTTAAGTTTTGACCTCTTCCCTCTAAATGGATGAGGTGGCTTAGCAACCCATAGCTCTCTAAGAAAAATATTTAAGTCAGATGTAGGAACTCTTATCTGCAATTGTTGATAAAGGTCGTCTAATGTTTTTTCTATCAAACTAATTCCTTTTTTTGTTAATGCAGATATTCTTAATATATTTATCCAGTTAAATCTTTTTAAATTATCTTTAATATTTTTATTAATAATATCTTTTTGTTCTGTATCTAGTAAATCCCATTTATTCATAATTAATAATGGTGTTACATTATTTTCAATACATTCATTAATTAATCTTAAGTCTTCGAAACTTAATCCAACCGTTGAATCAATAACAATTAAAGCTGTTAATGAATTACTTAATTCTTTTATAGAAAGTGATGAAGCATATCTATCAATTTGATTTTTTTGTTTACTTCTAGGCACACCAGCTGTATCAATAATCTGAAATTTTTGATTGTTTAAATTTAATGTATCTTTTATTACATCTCTAGTAGTGCCAGACATGGAAGAAACAACAGACCGCTCACTATCGAGAAGTGAATTAAATAAAGTAGATTTTCCTGAATTAGGTCTTCCAACCAATACAATAGAATTTTCCTTATTAATTGAGCTAGGTTCTGAACTTCTTTTTTTAATTTTTTTTGATATGCCATTACTTAATTCATCAGTACCTATTTTGTGGATTGATGAAATATAAAAATCTTGATCGAATATATATTTGTATAAATTTTGATCTAAATCATATGATTTAAAATTTTCACATTTATTAAACACTGTAAATATTGTTTTATTTTGTTTTCTTAATATTGTATTTAATTTATCTAATCCTTTGTAATTTTTTGAGTTCACATCAATTACAAATAAAATGATTCCAGCTTGTTTAATATATTCATCTAATTTATTTTGAAATTTTTTATTTAATTCATCTGGATTTTCTAAATATCCGGGTAAATCAGAAATTACTACTTTTTTATTATTAATTTCAGCAATCGTTGAAACCTTGTCTCTTGTTGTATTGGGTGTTGAACCAATAATAGATACCTTTTTAGATGTCAATACATTAACTAATGTCGACTTCCCTGAATTAGGCAAACCTAATATCAAAACTTCATCATTATTGTTTTCTATCATAATTTAAATATAGCTATTCTTATTTTATGGTAAATAATCTATATGTTGTAACTCCAAGAGGTTTTTGTGCTGGTGTTGAGATGGCTATAAAAGCTTTAACGTGGATGTTGAAAATTTATGATGAAACTATCTATTGTTATCATGAAATTGTTCATAATGATTGGATTGTTAAAAAGTTCAAAGAAAATAACGTTAAATTTGTCGATAATCCTCATGAATTACCTGATAATGCAATAGTTATGTTATCAGCACATGGAACAGCTCCTAATATAGAAAAAGAATTTAAATCAATATCCTTAACTAATGTAAATTCAGTTTGCCCATTAGTAACAAAAGTACATCATGAGGCTAAAAGGTTTAGTGAAGAGGGGCATGAAATAATTTATGTAGGACATAAAGATCATGACGAAGCAGTTGGAGCTATGGGAGTAGCTCCTGAATCAATGAACTTAATTGAAAATGTTGATGAACTAGAAGAAATAGATTTGAAATCAGACAATGTTGCTTTATTAGCTCAAACAACTTTGTCAATGTCAGATTGGGAACCAATAATGTTAAAAGCTAAAGATAAATACCCAAATTTAAAAATGCCAAGAAAAAATGATTTATGTTATGCAACTACAAATAGACAAGAAGCGATAATTAATATTGCTGGAGAAGTAGATTTAGTGATTGTAGTTGGTTCTTCAACATCAAGTAATACCAACGCTCTCGTAACTTCAATAAATAATATTGGGAAAGAAGCATACAGAGTTGAAACAACTAGCGATTTAAAAAATATTAATTTAGAAAATAAAAATGTAGCTATAACTGCTGGGGCTTCTGCTCCAGATCATATGGTTCAAAATATTGTAGACTATATTAAACCAAAAAATATAGAATTTTATATAGACACAGATGAAACTGAATATTTCCCTTTACCTACAGAATTAAGAACAAATATTAAAAATTTATCTAATTTTATATCTTCAATGTTTCCAGAAAATACAATTAAATCAGAAAATGGTATCAAGAATGATAAAAGGTGGTCAGCTACTAAAGCTTTAGCTTCTCTATAATTTCTTCAATCGTTTCTTCTTTTGTTTTGTTTGTATTATCAATTATTATTGCATTTTCAGGAATTACTAATGGTGATTCCTCTCTATTCATATCTTTATGATCTCTTTGTTTTATTTCTTCAATAGTTTCTTGTGAACCAGATTGATCTTCTCTTCTTTTACCTCTTATATTTTCATCAGCATCTAAATAAATTTTAGATTCAGCATTTGGAAAAACAACACTTCCCATGTCTCTTCCTTCAATAACAAGTCCACTTGGGATGTCGTTATAAAATGTTAACAAAGTATTTTTAACTAATTCTCTAACTAATGGGTCTTTAGCAATTTCTGAACTATGTTTATTAATATTTTTATTATAAAGTTCATCATCGCTGTAACTTATATTGTTTATAAGGCAATTTCCAGATATATCTATAGACAAATTAAATTCATCATAATTATTAGTTTTTTCATCATAAGAATATTTAGAAACATACCTATAGAGTTTTCCACTAGAGAAGAAAGAATAATTTAGATTTAAAGCAATTTCTTGACCAATAGTTGTTTTCCCTACGCCAGAAGGTCCATCAATAGTAATAATCTTTTTCATATTTTTACTTCTTCTAAATCCCCTATTTTCATATTATCTAAGGAGTATTCTCCAATGGATATTCGCTTTAAGTTAGTAATTTTTATATTATTGTATTCAAATATCCTTCTTATTTCTCTATTTTTACCTGTCTTTAAAATAACAAGATATTCATATTTAGATTCTTTTTTAATTGAATAGATATTTAAATTTTCATTTTTATCAATTATTGATTTTTTAAATTTTGTAAGGTCTATTTCTTCAAGATTGGTAGTGACTATATATTTTTTATCCAACTCTTTACTGGGATGAGAATTATTATTAAGCCAATCTCCATCTGTGCTTAACAGCATTAATCCTTCTGAATCTTTATCAAGTCTTCCTGAATATTTTAAATTTTTGTTATTAATTAACTCATATATTGTTTTTGAATTACCTTGACTGCTTCTTGATGACACATAATTTTTTGGTTTATAAAATTTATAATATTTGTGATCTTTGACTGAATTTATTATTTGATTTTTGTACGAAACAACATCATTATCTCCAACTAATTCTCCTAATTTTGCATAGTTCCCATTAATATTAATTTCTTTTTTTTCTATCAATTTGTCTGCGTCTCTTCTTGAAATGTTAAGATTTAAAGCAAGAAACTTATTAATTCTCAATTATTCTTCTTCCGGTGAATCAAAATATTCACCAATACTAGGTAAACCTTCAATTGACTCTAGGTCAGTTTTTTCTAAAAATAAATCAGTTGTTTTGTAAAGTATTGGATTACCAGGAACATCTAATTGTCCACCGTTTTCAATTAAACCTCTTGCTTCAAGTGTTTTAATTGAGGATTCAGATTCTACTCCTCTAATTTCTGAAATTTTTAATTTTGTAATTGGCTGTTCATAAGCAATAATAGCTAAAGTTTCCAATGCTGGAGTTGAGAGTCCTTTTAATATAGATGCTGGCTTTATATCTTTTAAATATGTAGAAATTTCACTTATGGTTTTAATATCAGATTTAGTATTATCATATTTAATTTCAAAGCCTAGTTCGATATTGTTAATTTCTGAATTAATCTCTTTTAATATACTTATTAATTCATCATTTGTAATATCTAATAATTCAGAAAAGTAAGAATGATCAACTGGACCATCGCTTATTAACAAAGTTGCTGTTATTATTTTTTTATTCATAGTTCTTTTCTATATTAATTTCTCTATCAATATTATCTTGTTTTGCTTTTATAAATCCCCATTTAACTGTTTCTAGTAAGGCTAGAAAAAAAGCTACTGCTTCTTCTGTTGTTTTGACTCCTAACACAAGCTCTTCAAATGTGGTTGTCAATCTTTTATCTACAACTTGTAATAGTTCATCTATTGAATCTTGAATATTAGGCAAGTCTTTATCAATATGTTCAAAACCTTTGAAATTTTTGTATCTATTAAATACTTCTCTAGTAACATCTTCAAACTTTTTTATTTCAATTTCATATTCAATATCAGGTTTTATTAAAAGATCTTTTGTTTGATAATATTTAAAAGCAG
>QBZE01000005.1 GCA_003282445.1 OCS155 cluster bacterium AG-333-G23 | reverse complement strand
TCAATTAAAATATTAAATTCGTTGAAAAAAGCTTCATCATATCCGCCATCAAATTTTACTTGTATTTCTGAATCTGTTATTTCAGGAGACGGAAGGTCACTAAGACCTCTGTTTTCTAAACATTCGTAAATTTCAAATATAGGATAATCTAAAGGCCAGTCTAGAGTTTCAAACACATCATCATTATTCATCTCGTCACTTGAGACAGGACTAGAGTTTTCACCATCAGATCCACAGGAAATTAGAAAGATTGTAAATAAAATAACCACTTTTTTCATACTAAAAATACTACTTTTCATTTATTTGTTCTGTCCTGTATAAATTAAAAAAGCACAGTGTTGCAATTGAGCACATTAAATGCCAAACCATATGAGCCTGCAGCAATGAATCAGGATCGCACCATGGATGGTCTGGAACCCCTGTTCCCCAAATAAGGAGAGCACCAAAAAACGATGCAAAGCCTAAGAAAAACCATGGAGTATATTTTTTAGTAGTTGTTGATTGAATATTTGGAATTAATGCTGGAGCAAAATATAAAAGCATTTCCCAGTTATCTTGGAAATTTTGAAGACTACTTATCACCGAATTACCAAAGAGTTGTTGGGTTATTAACACTGCAAAACCTGATCCAAGTCTTCCATAAATAGTAGGAAACTTTACGATAACTTCTGTTGCAATCCATAAACCTATACTTAATTCAAAAAGATTTACTCCAATTCCCAATCCTCCATCAATAAACCAATAACTATATGCAAACCAACCAAGAAGGAGAGAGTAAACAGTAAAAAATGTCTTTAAAGAAAAACCGATTAAACGTTTCAAGTTGTACAACCAGAGAATCAAAATATAAGTAATCATGGAAACGTTATCCAACCAAGCTCCAAATGGAGTATGTGTTCCATGCATAGCCATTGATCCAGGGCCTAAAAATGTTGAAGCTGATGCATAAAGGACTGCTATAGCTGAAGAGCCAAACATTTTGATACCATTTCCTGATGTTGCATCTTGTGCTAGTTTATAAAACATGTATAAACCGGTAATTACAAAACCCAGATTTCCAAGAGTATTAACTGGTTCTCTAAAGAATCCTCCGCTTACTCTTTCGCACCAACGAGATATCTCACCAATAGCTTGTTCATTTTCTGCAGACATACCCCATCCGTTTGATCCAAAGATGACGAACAACCCAGCTGTAATTCCAATAGTTAATAATGCTGTGCCGAGAGGCTTGTAAGAGAATAGAGACTTATTTTTTGCTTGCATTGAGGGCTGAGTCCATATCTTCAATAAGATCTTCTATATTTTCTATACCCACTGATATTCTTATTAAATCTTCAAAAGCATTGTTAATTACTTCTCCATCTAACCCAGTAACTTTTTCATGAGTCATTAGGTAAGGAACTTCAATTAGTGTTTCTACTCCGCCTAAACTTACGGCTAATTTATATAAATGAAGTTCGTCCCAATATTTTTCTTGATCAATATGATCTTCTAAAAAGAAACTTAACATTCCTCCAAAATAATTCATTTGCTTAAGAGCTATATCATGATTTGGACTGTCTGGTAATCCAGGATATTTAACTTCCTTTATGTGCTCTGATTTTGAAAGATATTCAGCAAGTTGATGTGCATTTTTTGAGTGCAGTTCCATTCTTGGTCCAAGTGTATAAAGCCCTCTTTGACATAAATACGCATCGAATGGAGCCATAACTCCTCCGGATGTTTTTTGATATTCATAAAGAGTTTCATAAATTTCTTGATTATTGGTGACGACCGCACCACCCAATGTATCACTATGTCCTCCTATATACTTAGTTGTTGAGTGCATGATAATGTCTACACCGTGCTCAAAAGGTCTTGTTATAAATGGCGTACAGAAAGTGCTGTCTGTAACTAATAGTGCATTTTCGCTGTGAACTATATCTGAAATACTTTTTATATCATATATATTCATATTTGGATTAGATGGAGATTCTAACCAGACAAGTTTTGTTTTATTGTTTATAAAACTTTCCAGCTTTTCTTTGTCATACATATCACAGAAATTAACTTCAAGTCCTCTTTTTCTAGCTATTGTCGCAAAAAAGTTTGTTGTTCCTCCATATACATCTTTTGATATGACTACATTTTCATCAGGTTTAACCAACTCAGCTATTAAAGAGATTGCTGCCATTCCAGAGGCCATTGCTAAAGCTGGTAGCTCATCATAGTTTTCAATTCCCTCTAATGATGCAATAGTTCTTTCAAAAATTTCTCTAGTTGGATTACTAACTCTTCCATAAAAATATTCAGATTCGCCAGGAACTGAATTTGCATAGGTAGTAGTGAGATGTATTGGAGACATAACATCTCCTGTTGGGAGTTCAATTCTTTTTTGAGTATGTAAGGCACGTGTATTAATACCGTATTTTTTTGATTCTCCCATAGGTAGAGTTTAAAGAAAATCTTAAGATTAGTAAAAAAAATTAATACTTTTTACTTGATAGGAACAAAGAAGGCACTTAGTTTTATTGTATGATAAAAAAAATATATATTGCAGGTCCGCTATTTAATGTACATGAAAAAAAATATCTAGAAGACATAGCTGAAGTTTTAGAGGGAGCAGGCTATGAATGCTTTGTTCCGCATAGAGATCAAACAGGAATTGATCCAGCAGAATTAAAAGGAACCGATATGAAGCAATCAACAAAGGATAAAATATTTCAAAATGACCTAGATGCTTTAATTGATTCTGACTTAACAATTGCATTAATTACAGGCCAAGATATTGATTCAGGAACTTCATCTGAAATTGGTTTTACCTATGCAAATAAAAGACCCGTTCTTGCTATTAATGCAGAAGAAAGAAGGTATAGAAATTTATTTGTTGAAGGAATGATAGACAAGACAGTTAATAATATTGACGAGTTGCTTGAAGCTATAAAAAGTTTAGAAGTTAAGTAGAAACTAATACCTCTTTAAAACCTCTTATACCAAAAGCACCTGTTCTTACTGGCTCTTTAAGAACTTTTACATCGTATTTAAAAAGATTCAATAAAGAAACTTCAAGTTCTAACCTAGCCAGGTGTGCTCCAAGGCAGAAATGAACACCCCCACCAAAACTAGTATGATTTAAGTTTTCTCTTTCAAAATTTATAGTGGCAGCATCTTTAAAAGCTCCGTCATCTCTATTTGCTGATCCCAAAAGCATTGCAACTTTTGAATGTTTTTTTAACTCATACCCTCCAAGTTCGGTGTCTTCTAGTACCCATCTTTGAAAAAATTGAAGAGGGCTATCCCACCTAATAAGTTCTTCAATAATATTTTTAATTTCATACTTTTCATGAAGACCTTCTGTGCTTATATTATTTTGGTTAAGAGCAACTATTGAGTTTCCTATTGTATTTACAGTTGCCTCATGTCCAGCATTTAGTAAAAGTATTACAGTACAAATTATTTGATCCTTTGTTAATTTTTGATCATTTTCTGAAACTTCAGAAAGCCTAGAAATCATATCATTCTGTGGGTCCTCTATTTTTTCATCTATCAAGTTATAAATATATTCATAAAAATCTCTAGCTGCTTGTTCAGCTTCTTCACCATCCTTGGTGCTGACTTTAAGATCATACATTTTTACAATACAATTTGACCAGTGAAGAAAATTATCATATTGCTCTTCGGGTACACCTAGTAGCTGACCAATAACTGATATTGAATATGGTTGAGCATAATCTTTTAATAGGTCAAATTCTTTATGATCTACTTGAGAAAGAAGGTCAGATGATTTTTTTTCCATAAATGGTCTTAACTCTTGAACCTGTCTATTTGAGAAAGCTTTAGCAACGAGGCCTCTAAGGTCACTATGAAGCTGTCCTTCAAGATTTAATAGAGAGAAGTTTTCTGTCCTCCAAAAATATTCATGCTCTTCTTCATTTCTATTCGGGTTTTCTATTTCCTCTGGGTCAGCAGAAGAAAAGAATTTATTTGTTTGTACATTTTTAACATCTTCAAATCTCGTAATCAAAGCAAGATCGCTCAATGTATCCAAATGTAAAGATGAAGACTCTCTTAGTTCTTTTAGATAGGGATAAGGATTCTTTATAAACTCTGAATCAGAATTTGGAAATTCAATTTGTGGAATATTCATATCTATAAAGTATCAGTTTTATTGATAATTTCTACATATTTATTAAAAAACTTAGTGACCTTGGGCTATTGCTTTGATATCATCAAATTTATGTCAGAAAAAAAATCAATGCTTGATGGAGATCGTCAATATCATATTCAACTAAAAGAAGGAGATGTTGCTGATTTCGTAATTCTTCCTGGAGATCCAGGAAGAGTAGATTTTATTGCAGAACATTTTGATGATGCAAAAGAAGTCGCTTACAACAGAGAGTACAAAACAATTACAGGAACTTACAAGGGTAGACCTGTAAGTGTTACTTCTACCGGAATAGGTTGTCCCTCAGCTGCAATAGCTGTTGAAGAGTTAGCAAACATAGGTGCGAAAACTTTAGTTCGTCTTGGAACATCAGGAGCAATGCAAGAACATACAAGAGTAGGAGACTTAGTTATTGCTAATGGTGCCGTTCGACAAGAAGGAACTTCTCCACAGTATATGCCAATGGAATTTCCAGCTGTCCCATCTTCTGATATGGTTTTTGCATTAGAAGAAGCCGCGAAAGCGGATGGTACGAATTATCACATCGGAGTTGTACAATCCAAAGATTCTTTTTACGGTCAACATGATCCTGACTCTATGCCAGTCTCCCATGAATTAAATGAGAAATGGGAAGCTTGGGTAAAAGGAGGAGTGCTTTGTTCAGAAATGGAAGTCTCAACTTTGTTTGTTGTTGGTAGCTATAGAAGAATTAGAACGGGAGCACTTTTAGTAGTTTATGGAGATCAAAATAGAAAAGAAGCTCTATCAAAAGATGATTATCTTAAATCTGTAAGCGATGCTACAAAAATTATCTTAGAATCAAGTTTAAAAATTGAGAGTTAATAATACATAAAATAGTGTAAAATTTAATTCATGGATAGTGGAAATATTATTTCAACTTTTAAAAAGTTTGATATCTGGAGACTTATTTGGTCTGGCATACTACTAAGAATATTTACTGCAATAATCGATGCTATATTTAACTTGGGAATTGGCAACTTGCCCAATTTTAATTATTACATTTTTTCCTTAGCTTTAATCTATACGATTATTTGGATGTTTAATAAAAGTTATATAGAAGAAGAATGAAATGGAAGATAAATTACCTAATAAATTTATAGGTTCTTTCATAACACTCGTCGGTACAGGAATTATATTAAGATTTTTTTCTTCTTTAATTGATAGAGTATTTTTTTCAAATTCAGATTTTAAGATTGTTGAACATGAATATTTTGGAGTAGGAATTTTTGTTATAGCAATATTGGTAACTTTTTCTTGGCTAAATAGAACAAAAGATATTAGAAAAAAAGATTAATTTATATAAGAAGACTGAGTCCCTTTTTTTGTAACTGATAAGCTTGCTTTTTCAATAGCTATTTTAATGGAGTCATCCACGTTCTTTGATGAAGCAAGACCAAATGCAAAAGCACCAATAAAGGCATCACCTGCTCCTGTTGTATCAACTGCATCAACTTTAGGTGCCTCAAAGTAAGAAACAGCATCATTACTAATTAAAGCTGCACCCTTTTCTCCTAGGGTCACAATAAGCTCACAAGTTATTTGATTTTTAAATTCAATTAAGTTTTCATCATTTATTTCTAAACCACTGATAACTTCAAATTCATTTTCATTTGGGATTAACCAATCTACATGTTGCAAAAAAGTTTTCTCAAGTTTTTGAGCAGGTGCTGGATTGAAAATAGTAGCTATATCTTGACTCCTTGCATATTCAAAAACTTTTTGATTTACTTCCATTGGGATTTCGCACTGTCCAACTAAAACAGAGAGGTCATCAATTTCTCCTATAGATGCAATAGCTTTATCAGCATCAATTAAATTATTAGCCCCGGGGATAACAATTATTCTATTTTGACCAGTTGAGTCTACCCAGATAGGAGCAACACCACTCGAGCCATCAACTCTTTGAACAAAATCAACGTTTACTCCGTTAGCTTTGTAGTTTTCAATAGTTGTCTCAGCAAAGATATCACTACCGAGACAAGTTATCATGATTGTCTCAGCACCAAGGAGCCCAGCCATGATTGCTTGGTTGGCTCCTTTTCCTCCAAAGCCTGTTTCATAAGAATTACCAAAAACAGTTTCACCATCTCCAGGGATGTCATCAACATATGAGAATTGATCAATGTTTGAACTTCCGATTATACAGATTTTTGGTTTCATGAAAAAATTATAAAGAGGTAATTTTATTTTTTCTACTAGGATTTCATTAAGAATGAAGAAAAAAAACACAATCAAACTCTTAATATTTACTCTTTTTTTATTTTGTACACCAACTGAAGATCTAGAAGTGGTTGAATCAAACGAAAAAATAAATAACTGTATTGAATTAGCTGATGAAATTGAAGAAGTATTCGATGAGATACAGATTGAAGCTTACGAAAGTGAAATATATAGATTATATTCTGGCATAGATGCAACAAAGTTAGATTATGTTTACGAAGCACTGAGAATTAACAAAATAGGACTATCTGGAATAGACAATATAAGAGATAAGTATGTAATCAACAGAGTCTTTTTTGAAAATCTTTTAGAAGGTTTTTACAATAATTTTCTTGATTCAAAAGAAGCTAATTTAGCATTAGAAGAACATCTTTTATCAATCAACAATCAATGGACAATTCAAGATGAGGTTGATTGGTGGGAAGAAAATCAAGAATTTAGTATAAGATACTGGAGGACGTCAGATGAATTTCGTGAACTTATGATGATAAAATCACAAAATACATTAACTCCTGATCCAGACTTTGTAGTAAGCGATGGTTACCCAAAACAAGTTCTTAGAAAATATTGTGATAGTTTGTAAGCTATTTGATAACCTGTTTATTAAATGAGTAAAAGAAAATTTTTTATTGATACTGATACAGCATCTGACGATGCAGTTGCAATTCTTATGGCTTTAGAGTGGGATGATGTTGAAGTTCTTGGGATAAGCATAGTATCAGGGAATATGCCGATAGAACAAGGGAGTATCAATGCTCGATATACTGTTGAGCTCTGTAAAAAAAATATTCCAGTTTACGTAGGTGCTGCGAAACCTTTAGTAAAGAAAACAGAACATGCTGATTGGTTTCATGGACCAGACGGCATGGGAGGAATGAATTATCCTGATCCAAAAAATACAGAATCATCTGATGATTTTATAGAAGTATTAAAAAATCTAATTGATGAAAACCCAAATGAAATAACACTCGTAACACTTGGCCCTCTTACTAATATTGCGAACTTTATTACAAAATATCCTGATTCATTCTTAATGTTAAAAAATATTGTAATTATGGGAGGTGCGTCTAATACAGTAGGAAATGTTACACCTGCTGCAGAATATAACATCTGGTGTGACCCAGAAGCTGCAGATGCAGTTTTTCAATCACAACACCCTGATATAACAATGGTTGGGTGGGAACTTTGTAGAGGAGAAGCAAATTTGACTGAGGAAGAAATGGAGTATGTATATAACTTTAAAACTGAAAAAGGAGATTTTGCTATAGATTGTAATAAGCACGCACTTGATTCAAGCCAGAATTGGTTAGGGGATCCAGGCCTTGGATTGCCTGATCCTGTTGCTATGGCAGTTGCTTTAGATGAAGAAGTTGTAAAAAGAGTATCCAAACATAACGTGAAAATTGTGCTTGATGGACCATCTAGAGGAATGACTATTGTTGATCAACTCCATGTTGGAGAAAATGAGCCAAATATAGACGAATGGTGGTCCAGTACAGAAAGAAATATTAAGGTCTGTTGGGAAATAGATAATAAAAGATGGAAAGAAACTCTTTACAAAACTTTAAAGTCTTAGTTGTCGCCCCAAGTTTCTTCTAGGAATCCTTTTCTACCACTTGCTTTTGCATAAAGTTGATAGCGAACACTTTGTTTTTTATAAAAATCTTGATGATATTCTTCAGCAATATAGAAAGTAGGAGCTTCAGTAATAGCAGTAACAATTGGCTTATCGAACTTTCCTGATTCTTCCAATTTAATTTTCGACTCTTCAGCAAGTTTCTTTTGTTTGTCACCAACAGTAAATATTTCAGTTCTGTATTGAGAACCAACATCAGCAAACTGGTAGTTCAATGCAGTAGGGTCAATATTTCTCCAGAACACTTCTAACAGCTCTTCATAGGAGACAATACTTGGATCAAATACTATTTCAACTACTTCTGCGTGTCCTGTTTTTCCAGTGGTAACTTCTTCGTAGGTTGGATTTTCTGTTGTGCCACCCATATAGCCTGAGGTCGCCCCAACAACACCATCTAAAGCTTCAAAAGGAGGTTCCATGCACCAAAAACAGCCACCTGCAAAGTAAGCTTTTTCATTTTGTTCAGACATTAGACCTCCAAAAGGCGTATTACTACATGTTATTAATACTAATAGAAAAAGATATTTTAAATTTTTCACGCACTTTAGATATTAATTATAAGTTTTTGTTTATTGAAATTTTTAATATAAAATAGATATAAGTCCTTCGACCAATAAGGCGGAGAGATAAATATGAAAAATACAGTACCTAAAATAGTTAATTTAAAGAATGAACGAGTCATCTCTATGATGACAGCATATGATTATCCTTCGGCAAAAGCAGTTTCAGAAGCAGAGATTGATATTATCTTAGTTGGCGACTCACTAGCCCAAGTTGTTCTTGGTCACGACGATACTTTATCAGTAACTATTGATGAAATGTTACATCATGTTAAAGCAGTTACTAATGCTAAACCAACATCACTTGTAGTGGCAGATATGCCTTACATGAGTTTTCACAGCACCCCTAAAGAAACACTTTACAATGCATCAAGATTCATACAAGAGGGAAAAGCAGATGCAGTTAAATTAGAAGGTGGTTCTAAAAGAAAAAATATGATAGAAGCATTAATTGATGCAGAAATACCAGTTATGGGTCATTTAGGTTTAACACCTCAATCAAAAAATGTTATGGGTGGTTATAAAATACAAGGAAAAACTTTAGAGCTAGCAACAAAATTATTAGAAGATGCTGTCTTATTAGATGAGCTTGGTTGTTTTGCTATTGTCCTAGAGGGAGTCCCCTCTGTTCTCGCTGAAACTATCTCAGAAAATATATCTATCCCAACAATTGGTATAGGAGCTGGAGTAAATGTTGACGGACAAGTTCTTGTATATCACGATTTGATTGGTATGAAATCAAAAGAATATATCGATGCAAAATTTGTTAAAAGATACACAAACCAATATGAAGATGTATTAGAAAGTATGAAAAGTTTTAAAAAAGAGATAGAAAATAGGGATTTTCCTACTGAAAACCATTCTTATGAGGCCGGAGAGCTCACAGAAGAGAATATTAAAGAGTGGAAAAAAGAAGTTAAGAAAATTCTGTCATAAGTCTTATCTAGTATTAAATTAATAAGTACCTGCTTTGAAAGAAGCCACGTACAGTGTCCATAGGAGAAAAATGAAAAAATATGATTTAGTCTCAATCTTGAGACCTACTACTGAAGACAATACAGTAGACGAAATACACAAAAACATTACCGAAATTATTACTTCAAATGGAGGTAAGGTTGAAGAACAAGGTGTTTGGAAAAAAAGAAAACTAGCATATCAAATAGATACATTTGATGAAGGTATTTATACAATTACTACATTTGAAGGTCCTGCAAATCTTCCAAATGAGCTAGATAGAGTGCTAAAAATATCTGATGATGTTATTAGACACAAAGTGTTAAAGATGGAAAGCTAGAGGTAGATAAAAATGGTAGACAACACAGTAACAATAGTAGGTAACTTAACAGCAGATCCTGAGGTTAGAGTTACCGATTCAGGTGCAACATTAGCTGAAATAAGGATTGCACAAAATAAGAGGAAGAGAAATTCAGACGGTTCATGGGAAGAAGGAGAGCCAATGTATTTCCAAGGAACAGTTTGGAATGATATGGCAGAAAATGCGGCTTCTTCGTTACAGAAAGGCATGAGAGTCATTGTTACCGGAAGATTAAATTATAGATCTTGGGAAAACCAAGAAGGACAAAATAGATCAGTAGTTGATATAGCTATTGATGAGGTTGCTCCAAGTTTACGATGGGCACGTGCGAACATAGAAAGAACATCATCAGGAGGTTCAGCATCTGGTACTGACGCACCAAAAGCTAGAGATGATTTCGAAGAAAACGAAGCACCTTTTTAAGGAATATCTATGGCACAGCAAAAAAGAACATCAAAATTTAAGAGCTCAAAATATGAAGCTCCAAAGCAAAGAAGAATAACAAAGCAACAGATTGCAAATGCTACCTATAAAGATGTTAAGTTATTAGAGAAATTTATTTCTGATAGAGGAAAAATAAGATCTAGCTTAATTACGGGAATTACAAAGCAAGAACAAGCAAAGGTAGCGAGGCTAATAAAAATAGCTAGAGAACTCGCTTTATTGCCATATGTAACAACAAGCACATATAAACAATCGTACAACAGAAGATGAAGTTAATACTTAATTCAGATGTTACAAAACTAGGACGAAAGGGCGATATTGTTGATGTGGCAAAAGGATATGCTAGAAACTATCTACTTCCAAAAAATTTAGCTATCGTTGCTACAGATTCCAATATATCTATTGCTGAGAAAATTCAAGAGAAAAGAATAGCTGAGATTACAGAGAGTGAAGAATTAGCAGAATCTATAAAGGTTGCACTTGCAGATGCCCATTTAGTTATTCCTCAGAAGTCAACAGATGAAGGCACACTTTACGCTGCAGTAGCGAATAATGAAATTGTTGAGGTAATAGAGAAATTTTCTGGTTTTAAAATAGAAGAAAGTCAAATTGAATTAAATGATCAAGTAAAAGAAATTGGACTTCATAATATAAAAATCAGAATAAGCGAAGATGTAGATTTTGATGTTGTTCTTGAAGTAATTCCGGAGTCTGGATAATGGCAGGACCAGAAGCGATATCTTCAAGGAGTTCATCAGACCTTCAAAAGACTCCTCCAAACAGCATTGAAGCAGAGGAAGCATTATTAGGAAGTGCTTTATTATCTAGAGACGCATCAAGCAGGTTGATGGAAGAAATAAAATCAAATGACTTTTACAGTCCAACTAATCAGACAATTTTTGAAGCCATGAAGGAATTATTTGATTCAGGAAAGCCTATTGACACAGTTACTGTTTCCGAGGTTGTATTTAAGGATAAGAAGAATACAACAAGTCTTAAAACATCAAGCATTGCAAGATTAGTTGATAACGTTCCAAGTTCAGCAAACTTTGAAAGATATATTGAAATAGTTCAAGAACAGTCAAATAGAAGAAAGCTTTTAAAAGCAAGTAGCAGGATTGAGCTCTTAGCTTATGCGACAGATAAGGACATCCACAATGTTATGGATGAAGCAGAGCAGTCAATTTTCAGTGCTTCTGATGACGCAATAGGAGAAGGATTAATTGGAGTATCTGATGTATTAGATGGTGCTATTGAAAGAATAGAAGAAATTGAAAATCAAGGCACAGGTTTGTCTGGTTTAGCTACACATTTTGCAGACTTAGATTCAACCCTGGCTGGTTTACAAGATGGTAACCTCGTAGTTATTGCAGCTCGTCCAAGCATGGGTAAGACATCATTAGCTATAAATATTGCTACAAATGTTTCAAAAGAAAAAAAAGTAACTGCTTTCTTTTCTCTTGAAATGACAAAAGAAGAACTAGTACAACGAGTATTATTCTCAGAAGCAAAAGTTACATCTGGAGATGCTAGAAAAGGACAGTTAGGTCCAGAGAAGTGGTCGAGAGTTGTTGAAGCTGCTTCTAAAGTAAACAACATTCCTCTGTATTTTGATGATGCCTCGGTAATCACAGTTACTGATATTAGAGCTAAATCAAGAAGACTTAAGGCTTCAAAAGGACTTGATTTAATTGTTGTAGACTATCTTCAATTGATGCAAGGACTATCTGGTGACAACAGACAACAAGAAATTGCTGAAATAAGTAGAAACCTCAAGAACTTAGCGAGAGAATTGAAAGTTCCAATACTAGCTTTATCTCAGTTAAATAGAGCAGCAGAAGCACGTGAAGATAAAAGACCAAGGCTTGGAGACTTAAGAGAATCTGGTGCAATTGAACAAGACGCAGATATCGTAATGATGCTTTATAGAGATGACTACTATAACCCTGCTACTGAAAAGCCAGGAGTTGCAGAAGTCAATATAGTAAAACATAGATCAGGTTCAACAGGAAAAGTCGATCTTTACTTCAGTAAGGAATATACTCAATTTAGTAACTATTCAAAACAAGAAGAATAGTGAATCAAGTTCTTAGGGCTTATTTAGCCATAACTGTTTTAGCAGTTTCTTGGGGAACGATACCTTTAATCATTAGAACTTCTGAAATTAATTCAATTTCGCTTGTTGGAATAAGAACATTTATTGGTTCAATATTTTTAGGAATAATTTTATTAAACAAAGATGTAAGTATAAGAGAACTTATAAAACCTGGGTTGATATTAGGACCCCTGCTTGCAATACATTGGGTCACAATGTTTGAATCAATAGAACTAAATTCTGTTGCGGTAGGTATAGGGCTAGTATTTTCCTATCCAATATTTGTTATATTTATTGAATACGCACGAGGAACAAAACTTCAATCCTATCAAATATTATTAATTCTCTCTGGTTTCCTAGGTCTTTACCTTTTACTTGATCTAGTAGATGTAAAATCAATTACCGGTATTATTTACGGACTTATTAGTGCTGTAAGCTTGGCTTTTATCATCACCATTGGAGAAAGATATTCATCTAAATTAGGAGGCTTAAAAGTTGCTTTTTCACAATTAATAGTCGCAGCTTTTATACTTATAAAATTTACATTTGATTCGTGGAATTGGATGATATCTAATATTCTAATAAGTCTTTTTTTAGGATTATTTTTAACTGCTCTAGGTTTAACTACTTATTGGTACGTTGTTAAAGTAATTAAACCTTTAGCTGTTAGCACCATAACATATTTAGAACCAGTCACTGGTGTTGTATTGGGTGCATTAATTTTAAACGAGAATCTTGAGATTAAACAGATAATAGGTTTTTCAATAGTTTTATTAGTAGGAGTCTTGCAAGTTTATTTAGACTCTAAAGTCAATCCTTCTTCAAGTTCTTGATACTGTTTGTAAGTAAAGTTGTTTAGTTTTAGGTAGTTTTCAAAATTCCATTCTGAAAAATTGTCAAAATAATTTTTAAGTGATTTCATTTCAATTTTAATTGGAGTTGATAGCCTCTTGTACTTATCCCTATCAAGGTGAGAAGTAACTTTCCCAGAGGAGTCAATTGTTTTTATGGCATTTGTTATATTTTTAGTTGTTATTTTGTAGTCAGAATCAAGAAGTTTTTTAATTGAGACAGAGACGAATGAAGCATCTCCTGAAAGCTCATCAATCAATATACAAGATTCTTCTTTATAATTTTTCGTAACATCTTCGATATTTTTAAACTCTTCCCTATCAGAAAAGTCCACTCCATTTTCTGGGGAATAGTCTATGTATCCAATTGTTGGATTATTTTTAAAGTCAATTAGTAAAAACTTCACATATTAAAACTAATAAGATTTTGAATTAATCCATCATTGCAAAATACATTTTTTATGTGTAACTTGATGAAATAATGAAAACTGTTAAAGGAAATGGTGTATCCATCGGGACAGCTATTGGCGCTGCTTTTATTTATGAAAATGAAATTGATTTAAACATTGAAGCTCAATTAACTTTTGAAGAAGCTGTCAAAACACTTACCGAAAAATTTAATTTACAGATAAAAGATTTTAAGGAAAATGAAAGAAAAGACGAAGCAGACGTTTTAGATGCATATATTTTAATAATGCAAGACCCTGAAGTTATTAATGGAATAAATGAAGATAACAACACTTCTGTAGCTGATGTATTTGAAGTTTTTAAAGCAAATGCTGAGATTTTACAGTCAATGGATGATGAATATTTTAGTCAAAGAGCAGAAGACCTATTGTCAGTTGGAAAACATTTGATAAACACAATGCAGGGGATTACTTCTTCAGTGGAACTAGAAAACAATTCAATAATTGTAGCTGTTGATTTAACACCAGCTGATACTTCATCAATGAATATGAGCTATATAAATGGAATTATTCTTAAAGAAGGAGGAACTACGTCACACGCGGTTATAGTTGCTAAAAATCTAGGCATTCCATGCATTATTGGTATTGGAGAAGAAATAAACATTATAAAAAATAAAGATGCAATTTCAATTGATGGTGAAACCGGTGAAATAAATATTAATCCTGATGACAAAACTATTAAAGAGATAAATGAGAGATCAAAAATGCAAGAAGAAATAGTTAGTGCGTTCACGCAAGATATATATGAAGCTTCAGATCTAGAATTCAGGGTAAATGTTGGTTCTAATGAAGAAATAAACTCTTTTGACCATCCATTTCTTAATTCTATAGGTTTATTTAGATCTGAATTTATATATTTAGACAGATCAAGCATCCCAACAACAGAAGAGCAAAAAACGATACTTGAAAATATACAAAAAAAATTTTCCGGAACAATTGTATATCGAACTTTAGACATTGGTGGAGATAAGCAGGTTGATTATTTAGATCTTCCTCAGGAAGAAAATCCTTTCCTTGGTGTAAGAGGCATAAGACTTTCATTAGAAAAAAAAGAATTATTTGAAACACAAATTGAATCAATATTAATTTCTAAAAATGTTGAAAGAGTCAAAATAATGTTTCCAATGATATCTACAATTGAAGATTTTCTTGAATCAAATCAGATAGTTGAAACAATAGCTGATAAATTAAAAATCAATAAACCAGAAGTAGGAATAATGATTGAAACACCATCATCAACATTATTAATTGAAGAATTTTCTAAGTATGTTGACTTCTTTTCCATCGGAACGAATGATCTAACGCAATATATTATGGCAGCCGACAGAGGCAATCCAAATCTTGTTAAGTATCAAGACCCCCTTCATCCTGCAGTATTAAGGACCTTAGAAAATGTAATATCAACAGCTAACAAGAACAATGTAGAAGTTTCTGTATGTGGCGAGATGTCCTCTGACTCAATATCAGCATCAGCTCTCTATGCTTTGGGGCTAAGAGTTTTCAGCATGTCTCCTTCATCAGCTCCTTTTGTATTCCAGCAACTAAATAAAATAAAAGATATGGATTTAAACAAAATTAAAGATAATATATTAGCTCTTGAGAACTCAACTGAAGTTAGAGAAGAATTAAAAAAATTAAATTTATGAAGACACACGCAATTCTTCTAGCGGGAGGTTCCAGTAATCGATTCTCTAATGAAGAAAATAAAGTTTACTTTCCAATAGGAAGAAGACCAGCACTATGTTGGCCATTAGAAACTTTAGAGAAATCTAGCATTATTGATTCGATAGTCCTTGTCATTAGAGAGGAGGACTGGGACAAAACCAATAATGTAATTGAATTAGTTGATCCAAAAAAATTAATTGGCGTAACAGTTGGAGGTAACTCGAGACATGAAAGTGAGTATGAAGGATTAAATTATTTAAAAGAATCAAACAAAGTTGAAGATAAAGATCTAATCCTGATCCACGATGGTGCAAGACCTTTTCTGCCAGAACCTCTTATAAATGAATTAATAAATGTAGCTATTAAGTATGGTGGATCAGCTCCTGGCTTTAGTTCAATAAATTTAAGTCAAAAAGAGAATAGCAATGAAGCCGAAGAAGATGAGACAATCATCGAAGTTCAGACTCCACAAGTATTTCCAGCAAAAGAACTATGGGAATCTTACGAACTAGCTAAATTAGATAATTGGCAAGCAGTAGACACTACAGAATGTGTTTCTAAGTACTTAGGAATGGAAGCAATGATTATCCCAGGTGATCCTAGAAATATGAAAGTTACATATATAGAGGACATATTTGAGCTAGAAAAGCTTATAGAAGAGTAAATTATCACTTACAAAACATAAAAAACGTTACATTGTTATTGTATTTTTCACCAACTACTCTCCATCGGAAAAACTTATTTTGTAGAATTAAATTAATAACATTTTGTTGTTGGGGGGAGAACAAAAATACTTAGTTCACCATACGCCTTAGGTGCATTGTTTATTGGGCTTGCATTAATGTGGGTCTTGCAAATGCGTCTTGCCAAAGAACAGGCTACTAGTTTCTTAAACATTGTAAATGACCTTAAGGGACCAGGATTAACTGTATCTATTGGTGTTAATCAACCAAAATGGGGCAGAAAAAAAATCTATGTAGCAGTATCTGCCAATCAAGATTCAATAATTGTTGATGCAGTCACTTTAGAGGGTACAACAGTATTTGCTAAAGGGAAAAAAGAATCAACACTTATCGGAAAAACTTTATCTGAAATAAGAGATTCAGATATTCAAGAACCACTCTATGATGCAGCCAAAATGGCTGTTGATGCATTAATTAATAAAATTGTTGATGAAAAAAAGAGTAGTTCAGTAGAGAAAGGATAAACTATGGATGCTTTAGTGGCTGGTGCCGAAGCGTTTATACAGGTGTTTAGAACCGCTGCAGATGTTTTTGTAGGGTTCACCACAGGTATTATCCCAATTGTAGTTGTGTTTTTAACAGCAGTTAATGCTCTTGTTAAATTCATAGGTGAAGAAAGGGTCGAAAATTTTGCGAAATGGGCATCGCAAGAAGGCTGGATGTATGTTCCAGTTAGATATACTTTGCTCGCTTTCGTTGCAGTATTTATGCTGACTAACCCTGTTTGCTATACATTTGGAACATTCTTACCAGAAAAAAATAAACCAGCGTTTTATGATGCGGCTGTCAGCTTTGTACATCCAATCACGGGTATTTTCCCACATGCAAATGGTGGGGAGTTATTCGTTTGGCTTGGAATTGCAGCTGGCGTAGAAATGGTTGCACCGGATATGGTTACAGCATTAGCAGTAAGATACCTTCTTGCTGGATTAGTTGTGATCTTAATCAGAGGTATTGTGACTGATATTATCTTTAGCATAATGTGGAAGTCACGCCAAGGAGGTGCAGCATAATGCAAGCTTTAATAGAACGTATTGGTAGATCAGTAGGTGGCGTTGTTGGAACATTGTTCCAAGCAGGACGTGATGCTGTTGATCTATGTCTTAAAACCATAATTCCTTTTATGGCATTTGTAACTTTTGTCATTGGATTGATATTAGAAACCGGTGTAGGCGATCTTATCGCTAACGGAATAAAAGGATTCGCAAGTAGCTTAGGTGGACTTATGATAGTTTGTGTCATTTGTGCAATACCTATTCTGTCTCCTTTATTAGGACCAGGTGCTGTAATAGCACAAATTGTTGGTGTCTTAATTGGAACAGAAATTGGACGTGGAAACATAGATGTTTCAATGGCCCTACCTGCATTGTTTGCAATTAACCCACAGGTTGGTTGCGACTTCGTACCTGTTGGTTTGGCTTTAGGTGAAGCTGAGCCAGAAACTGTAGAGGTTGGAGTTCCAGCAGTTCTCACAAGTAGAATGATAACTGGACCAATATCTGTAGTTGTTGGTTACTTGTTTGCACTAGGTTTATAAATTTAGTTAAACAATTTTAAAAATTGTAGCGCTCTGTGTAAAATCAGAGCGTTACAAATTTTTTTAAGGAGAAAAAATGTCAGATTATAAAAAAGTAAAAGTAGAAGCAGGACCAAGTGGCTGGGGAGGTCCTTTAGAAATATCTCCAAATGCAGAAAAAAAATATATAGTTTGTATTACTGGTGGAGGAATTCATCCAGTAGCGCAAAAAATTGCAGATATGACGGGTGCAGAAGCATTTGATGGATTTAAATCATCTCCCGAAGGAAGTTTTAAGGCAATGGCTTGCGCTGTTATTGACTGTGGTGGGACTGCAAGAATAGGTGTCTATCCAATGAAAGGTGTTCCTACAGTTGATATTCATGACACCACACCCGCTGGACCCCTAGCTCAATTTATTAAAGAAGATAATTTTGTATCAGGAGTTTCTGAGGATCAAATAACTGAAGCTTAAATGTCAATATATTCCTCAAATATTGTTAAATTAGGGGAACAATCAGAGCTTTTTTTAGCTGAAGGTATAGTGGTCTTCTTTGGAGATAATGCTCCTGAAGAGCTTCAAGATGTAGCAGTAGTTCACGAGTTAAAACCTGTTAATGGAGATATTGTTGTTGGTACAACTATAGAACTATCAGGTGAAATTTTAAAAGTAACATCTATTGGAGAAGTTGCTAATGAAAATTTTAAAAATTTAGGTCATTTGGTATTAAAGCTAGACTCAGCTCAGGAGGCGGCTTTACCCGGAGATGTCAGTTGCTCATATTCAAAGATTCCCGATATAGTTGTTGGTGACACAATAAATATTTACTAATGAATTTAACTGAAGCATTACTTGAAAGAGAGAAAAATATAGGTAGACCAGTAAGAGTTGGTTTAGTAGGTGCTGGACAAATGGGTACTGGTTTAGCCGCTCAAATTGGCAAGATAAAAGGGATGGAATTAGTTGCCTGTGCTGATATAGATAAAAATCGTGCGGAAAACGCTTTAACTTTATCAGGAATAAATTCAATAGGTTACGATAGTGATGCTAGTTCTTCAATAGAAAAAGGAAACGGAGGAGTAGTTTCAGATGTAAAATCACTTGCTGAGCTTCCAATAGATATAGTTTATGAAGCTACAGGAGTTCCCTGGGTAGGTGCAGAGGTTGCTTACTCTTGTCTGTTAGCTGAAAAACATGTTTTAATGCTTAATGTTGAAACAGATATAACTATAGGTTTATATTTGGCTGAACTATCAAAAGAAAAAAATGTTGTCTACAGTGTTGCGAACGGAGATGAGCCAGTAGTTTGTAAAGAGCTATATGATTTTTCAATAGATACTGGATTTGAAGTTGTTTGCGTAGGCAAAGGCAAAAACAACCCATTAGATCAAAAAGCTACACCTGACTCACTGAAGGATGAGGCAAACAAGAAAAAGATGAACCCCAAAATGTTAGCAAGTTTTGTTGACGGAAGTAAAACAATGATTGAGATGACAGCTTTATCTAATGGAATTAATATCCCTCTAGACAAAGTAGGCATGAATGGACCTATTTCTGAGGTAAAAGATTTACATAAAACATTAATTCCAGAAAAAGATGGAGGAGTACTTAGTGATACTGGAAGGGTTGATTTTGCATTCGGTCCCGCACCAGGAGTTTTTTCTATTGTAAAAAGTGACAGTCCAACCGTTATTGAAGAAATGGAGTATCTCTCAATGGGAGAAGGGCCATACTACACGCTTTACAGACCATATCATTTAGCCTCAGTTGAAGCACCAAGGAGTGTTGGAATGGCAATAATTAATAATGAACCTGGATTGCAACCAAAGACTTGGATATCTGAAGTTGTAGGCCACGCGAAAAAAGATTTAGAACCTGGCGAGACTATAGATGGAATAGGAGGGTTTTCCTCTTACGGTGTAGCCTACCCAGTATCAGATTCAAAAGGGTTAGCACCCCTTGGGTTGCTTGAGGGTGGAACAGTTAGTAAATTAATTAAAGCTGGAGACCCTATATCTTTAGAAAGTGTTGAACTTCCTGAAAACTTAATTAACGAATTACGTAAAAAACAAAAGAGTTAATAAATGACCTTGGACAAAAATAAAAAATTAGAACTTTTTAGAATGATGCTTCTTATTCGAATGTTTGAAGAAGCCCTAGAAGAGATGTTTTCAAGAGGTATTTTGCATGGAACAATGCATTTATCAATAGGACAAGAAGCAACTGCAGCGGGGGCATGCCTTGCACTAACTAAAGAAGATTTAATTACTTCAACACATAGAGGTCATGGACACTGTTTAGCAAAAGGAGCCGACACCTTCCGTATGTTTGCTGAATTACTAGGAAGAGAAGATGGATACTGTAGAGGAAGAGGAGGTTCAATGCATATTGCAGATCTTTCTAACGGAAACTTGGGTGCTAATGGTGTTGTAGCAGGGAGCTTAACGATCGCAGTTGGAGCAGGGCACTCATTAAAAATGCAAAAAAAAGACAATGTTACATTATGTTTTTTTGGTGACGGAGCAGTCAATGAAGGATCATTTCACGAAGCATTAAATCTAGCTTCTTTATGGGAGTTGCCAATTATATTTTTATGTGAAAATAATCAATATGGAATGTCAATGGCCTCAGAGAATGCTATTGCTGGAGGATCAATTATAAAAAGAGCAGAGTCTTATGGTATTGAAAGTATCTCTATTGATGGAAACGATGTTGAGAATGTTTATGAAACTGTAGCTGGATATAAAGAAAGTATCTTGTCCAAAGGAAAACCAAGATTTATTGAATGTCTTACCTACAGATACAGAGGTCACTCAAAATCAGATAGAAATTTGTATAGAACTGATGAAGAAATAAATTTTTGGAAAGAAGAAAAAGATCCACTTATTAGATTTAGTGGAAAATTATTAGAAGAAGGTTATAAGAAGGCAGATTTAGAAAATATTGAAAACGAAGTAAAAGAAGAAATAAAAAATTCTGTAAAAAAAGCCTTAGAATCACCTGAAAGTTCTGAAACAAATTTAGAAGAGGACTCTTATGCCTGAAATGTCAACCGGTCAAGCTATCAAGAAAGCCCTTTCTCTATGTTTAGATAATTACGAAGAGGCATTTTTAGCAGGAGAAGATATTGGTATTTATGGAGGAGCATTTGGAGTAACGGATGGCTTGCTTGAACAATACGGTGAAAACAGAATAAAAGATACACCCATTTCAGAGGACGTGATAGCTGGGCTTGGAGTTGGAGCTGCAATAACTGGAATGAGACCGATTGTGGAGATGCAGTTTAGTGACTTTATAGTTAATGCGATGGATCCAATTGTAAACCAGGCAGCTAAGCTACATTTCATGTATGGAGGCTCAGTAGATGTGCCATTAATTGTGAGAGGAGCAAGCGGAGGAGGCACCGGAGCTGCTGCTCAGCATAGCCAATCACTTGAATCATGGTTCTGTCATGTTCCAGGATTAAAAGTTGTCACACCATCGGGGCCACAGAATGCTTATGATTTATTATTAGCATCTTTTATTGATAGGAATCCAATAATATTTATGGAACATAAGTTAATTTATAAAATTAAAGAAGATGTACAGATAAATGATTTTCCGAAAGACTCATCTCTACTTGGAAAAGGAAAAATCATCTCTGAAGGCTCAGACATAACTGTTGTCTCTTACTCAAATATGATAAATACTGCTAAAGAAGCAATTAATGATAAAAAATTAGAAAAATATTCAGTTGAATTAATAGACTTAATGACTTTATCTCCGCTAGATATTGATTTAGTGATAAGCTCAGTAAGAAAGACAGGAAGACTTCTAATGTGCCAAGAAGCTTCTGGTGATAGCTCCGTTGGATCCACTGTTATTACAGAAGTGGTCTCCTCAGAGGCTTTTAAAAAAATAAAAACACCACCAAAATTATTATCAGGATTACACTCACCCATGCCTTCAGCTAAACATTTAGAGAACAAAGTCATACCTCAAAAAGATGATATTATAAATTCAATACTTAAAGTAATTGAAAATGAGTAAAGAAAATATTATATTGCCCGCCATGTCTGATCAGATGACTGAAGCAGAGTTATTGAAATGGAATATTTCAGAGGGTTCAGAAATCAAGAAAGGAGATATAATTGCTGAAATATCTACTGATAAAGTAGATATGGATCTTGACTCTCCATTTACAGGAAAAGTAATTAAGCTAATAGTCGAAGAAGGTTCAGTAATAAATGTTGGAGAAGTATTAGCTGAAATTGAAACAGAAGAAGATAGTCTCCTAGGGTCTATTTTTGATTAATAGATTTTAACAATCTGGATTAATACCTAAATTAATTATATTTTTCCCATCCGTCTCTTTTAAAGTTCCGACTATATATTCACAACTATTATCAATTAGTAAGTTTGTTTTAACGATTAAATTACAAGATATATTTTTGTATTCACGATATTTTTCCGAGTGGTAATTTAAACATTCGCTTACAATTCGTTCAGCCTCATCTTTCTTTCTTCTTTCAATAATTACAGTTACTGTTTCGTCATTAAATAATACTTCTGATGGAGGAATGCTAAAAGAACCAGAAATAACATTAGTTAGAGGCTTAGAGGTATTAATAACTAAGGATTTCGTAGCACCAAAAGATATAGCTACTAAAGCAGCAATTAGAAAAGCTATTATTACTAGATTTTTTAAATAATTCACTGATTTTTATAGTCTAATCAGCCATTCTTTATTAAAAAAATAGTCTTTAGGACCATTTTCTTTATAAATTAGTTACATCTAATAATTGAATTTCATATTAATTATGAAGAAAACTAGAAAGATTTTTCATATAATAGGTGGTGTCGTAACACTACGACAATTAATCAATCAAAGGAGATTGAAAAATGAAAGAATCCATACAACGCGTTGGGGGCGCGATGGCAGGAATGGTTATTCCTAACATCGGTGCTTTCATTGCTTGGGGTTTGATTACAGCTCTCTTTATACCAACAGGATGGGTACCTAACGAAGGCCTATCTGAAATGGTTGGTCCTATGATCGTGACCATGTTACCAATACTTATTGGTTATACAGGTGGAAAAATGGTTCATGGACACAGAGGTGGTGTAATTGGTGCAGTTGTAACAACAGCTATTGTTGTTGGTTCAACTACTCCTCAATTCTTAGGAGCTATGGCCATAGGTCCTTTGGCAGCATGGGTACAAAAGAAAGTAGACGGAGCTTTGCAACCTGCAACTCCTGAAGGCTTTGAGATGTTGGTAGACAACTTCTCACTAGGTATCCTTGGTACAATTCTTGCAGTTGTAAGCAAGAACGTTATCGGTCCAATTCTGCAAGGAATAACCGATTTCTTAGGAAATGCAGCTGGTGCATTAGTAGACGCAGGTCTAGTACCATTAGCAGACATTCCTATTGAAGTAGCCAAAGTACTATTTTTAAACAATGCAATCAACCACGGTGTATTAGGACCACTTGGAGCAGCTGAAGCTGCTGAAACTGGTCAATCCATCTGGTTCTTGCTTGAAACAAATCCTGGACCAGGTCTAGGGTTGTTGCTTGCATATTGGTTTGCAGGTACTGGAATGTGGAAGCAATCTGCTCCAGGTTCCATTATCATTCACTTCTTTGGAGGAATTCACGAAATTTACTTCCCATATGTTTTAGGACATCCAATTATGATCCTAAGTATGTGGGCAGGTGGAATTTCTGCTGACCTCTGGTTCCAGATTACTGGAGCTGGTTTGGTGGCAACACCTTCACCAGGAAGTATATTTGCATACTTAGCTGTTACACCTAGAGGTGGACACTTTGCTGTGCTAGGTGGTGTATTGATTGGAGCAGTTGCTGCTGCAGTCGTTGGTACAATCATCTTAAGAGCTAGACCAATAACAGAAACTGATGCTGGAGTTGAAGACACAATCGACGTCAACGTTCCAACTGCTTAAGTTTCTTTAAGCTAAAAATTTGTTTGGGGAGGTTTTACCTCCCCAAACTTTTTTATATAATGTAACGTAAGAGGAGAAATAATATGAGTAAAGAGTCAATACCTTCAAGTGAAGTAAATAAAATAGTTTTAGCATGTGAAGCTGGCATGGGTTCAAGTCTGATGGTAAAAAATGGTTTAATAAAAAAGTTAACTAAAGCAGGATTAGATATAAATGTTGAACATTCTCCAGTAAATCAAATCCCAGCAGATGCCGATGTAGTTGTAGCGCACCAGGGCCTTGCTGGAAGAGCGAGAGAAGTAGCAGAAAATTCAGTAGTAGTTACATTTAATATGTTTATGAATGATCCAGCTATAAATAAATTGGTTGATGATTTATCTCAAGGGAATGATATTCACTCAGCTTAAATAATGGAAATTCTAAAAAAAACAGCAATTGCTGTATCACAAGAACTTTCAAGCAAAGAAGAAGCAACAATACTAGCTGGTAAATTACTACAAGACTCGGGCAGCATCCAAGAAGAGTACATTGATTCAATGCTTGATAAATTAGCAAATGAGGGTTTTGCAACTTATATAGGAAATGGGGTAGCCATACCCCATGGTATGGAAGATGGAAAAAAATATATTAATGAAACAGCAATATCAATAATTCAATCTGAAACAGGAGTAGATTGGAATGGTGAGAGGGCCCATATAATTGTTGGGATAGCTGCTAAAGATGATGAACACATGGATGTTTTAAGTAAGCTCGCTGAGCTAATAGAAGATCCTGAAGACGCGAAAAAGATATGGGAGATTGATTCAGTTGATAAGATATACGAGCTTTTTAGCTAATGGATAAGCTGTCAGTCCACTTTGGTGCAGGAAATATTGGACGGGGATTTATAGCTCCCGTCCTTCAAGACAATGGATTTGAAGTTACTTTTGTTGACGTTGATAGTCTTTTAATCTCTAAATTAAATTCAGTAAATCAATATAAAGTATCGAATTTTCTTAACACTAAAGAAAATACTTTGCTCGTTGAAAACTTTTCTGGAATTGAATTAAATAATTTAACCGACTTGGAATTAGCTTTATCAAAAGCAGACTTAATAACCACTTCTGTTGGACCAAATCACTTAATAAGTGTGATTAACAGTATGGCGAATGTAGAATTCGAAAAAAGCCCAGTATTTGTAGCCTTTGAGAATAAATATAGAGCTTCATCAATAGCATATAATGAAGCAAAAATTGAGATAGACAAACTAGATATTATCGATGCTGTAGTTGATAAAATTGTCCCTCCACAATCAACAGAGTCACTTGATGTTATTGTCGAAGAGTTTGGTTCTATCGTATTAGAAGAACAACCAATTAAACCTTTTAAATCATCAGAAGTTGTGAGTTATGGAGACTATGAAAAAGAGTTTATAAAAAAATTGTGGATTTTAAATGGACTGCATCTTCAGCTAGCTTATTATGGCTTAGCTAACAATAAGAGATTTATGCATGAACTTTTTGATGATGTCAAAAATATTGAGTTCTCAAAAAATGCAATCAACTCATTGGGAGAAGCTTACCTGCTGTTTGACAGAGCCACTAAAGATGTTGATGCTTATAAGCAAACAATTCTCAAACGATTTTCTGCTCCAGAAGTAAAAGATGAACTCATTCGTGTTGCTAGAAATCCCTTAATAAAATTTAATAAATCTGAAAGATTTCATGCACCACTAGATTTGTTATTGAAAAACAGTTCAAATGTAGAAACCTTTCAATCAGTATTTCAAATTTTATTAAATAAAGATTTAGACGATATAGATGGATTTAAAGAATTTAAAAAATTATTTCAAAATGGTATAGAAGAGTTTTTTACAGATTTTTGGAACGTTGATAGTCATTTGGAAATATATTTAAGCAAGTTAAAATAATTAGATGTCAGTTACAAAAAACTTAACTATTAGATCCTCTGTGGGGCTACATGCAAGACCTGCAGCTGAGTTTGTTAAAATAGCTCAAGAGTTTGATGGAGAAGTAATTATTTCTTATAACGACCAGGAAGTAGATGGCAAAAGCATGATTGGGATATTAAAGCTAGGAATTAAAAAAGATACTTCATTTGACTTAACTTTGAATGGACAAAATGAAGAAGAATATATGTTAAAGTTTGAAGAATTGATTTCAAAAGATGACTGAAGATATTCTTAATATACTTCTCAAATCAGGGAAGGCCTCAATCTCAGAAGATTGGGATGCACTTTATCAAGATGACCTCCCTATTGTTGTTGCACCTTCAACTGCTGAATTAGATGAAGCAACAGAAAGGTTGGATGCTGTTGGTGGTTATGGATATATTGCAACATGGAAAAAAAATTTATTTTCATTTAATCCAAAATTACTTTCTAAAAGGTGCGGATTGATAGATGAAAATGGAAATCTTTTAAAAGCAGCAAGAATTCCTAAAAAATAACTACTTTTTATATTTTCTCCATTTGAAAACATTATGAAGAGTATGCATAGAAAGTATCGTTATTCCAAATTTAATAACTTCCCTAAGCCACCAAATGTTTTCTGGTATATCTAAAATATTGCCAATTCTACCTCCAAGCAAACCGCCAATTAGACCGGAAGAGATTAAAAGAAGGTAGTCTCTTTTATTAACATTTTTAACGAAAAAAGAAGCTGCCAGTCCATAAAGTAACCATACAGATAGTAATGATACGATTTGCCAAAATAATGCCATACTATTGAGTTTAGTTGATTATAAAAATCTTATTTCTTTGCTATCTTTTTCACAACAACTGAATCGATTCTTCTACCTTCAATATCTAGTACTGTAATTTCAAGACCATCAATAGTAATCTTTTCACCCTCGTTTGGAAGTTGCTCTGAATGACTCAAGAAAAGTCCACCAACAGTAGCAACGTCTTTTACATTAGGTTCTAAGCCAAAAAATTCTTCGAAATCATCAATATCAGTCTTGCCATCAATTCTCCATTGTCCTGGTCCAAGCCTTCTGATTCCAGAAAATCTTTGATCGTGTTCATCTGGAAGGTCACCGACAAATTCTGAAAGAACATCTTTAATTGTAATTACACCCTCAATTCCACCATTTTCATCAATGACACAGGCAAAGCTAGCCTTGTTTTCTCTTAATATATTTAAAGCTGAAAGAACAGTTGTATATTCTGGTAAATAAATTACATCTTTAACTAAATTTTCAATTTCTAAAGTATCTGAATCAAGCTTAAGATTTAAAAGATCTTTTACATATACAACCCCATAAGTATCATCTAAAGATTCACTTTTAGAAACTGGCATTCTTGAGATTCTTTTTTCATTTACTATTGCCCTTACATCTTTTATAGATAATGGCGTTGATAGGAACAAAACATCTACTCTAGGAGTCATGATTTCCTTAATAGGTCTATCAGAAAATTCGAGTAAAGAATCAATAATTTCTCTTTCTGCAGGCAATATTTGACCTTCTTGTTCACCCAAAGCTGTTAGTGCTTGAATATCAGCTTCTGTAATTTCATTATCTCCGTCCATATCACCAACATTTTTTGTTCCGTACTTATTTATTGATCCAGTAATTAAGTTTGTAAAAGGTGCAAAAATTCTTGAAAGATAGTCTATAAGAATTGATGTTCTAGAGAAGAATTCTAAGGGCTTTCTTGTAGCAAGAGTTTTTGGTGTAACTTCTCCAAATACAAGAACAAGAATTGTTATAAAGAGTGTCGCATAAATTCCACCTGTTCTTTCTCCAAATCTTCTTACAAATAATATTGTTGCTAGAGATGCCATAAGTATGTTTACGAAGTTGTTTGCTACAAGTATTCCACCAATTGTTGTTTCGATTTTATCTTTTGCACGCTTTATTCGTTTGTTCTTTTTTGAGTCATCAAGCTGGTGAATTTTTTCTCTCGGTAATGATGTAATTGCTGTTTCAGACCCAGAAAGCAAGGCAGAGAAAACTAAACAAGTAAAGATTAGTAAATATAGGATTATGTCTAAGTTAGTACTCAATATGTATATATAAATTTTAAAGCATCTTAGTTTAAATTAAAGAGATTATTTATTTTACTTTTAGTAATAGGCTTAACCATAAAACCATTAGATTCAACTCTTTTAGCCTGTATTTCATCAGCTTCTCTGTCTGCAAGGAGTACAAAAAATGAATTCTTGGTAGAATCCTTTCTTTTCAGCTCCCTAATTATCGATGGCCCCCCATTATTTTGAACCTGCATATCAACAAAAATATAATCAAAATAAAAGTCTATTTGTGTATTTTCTTTTTCATGAGTTAACTCATGATCAAAATCAAGATACTTTTCCAAAGATTCCTTGACCCATTCGTTATCTGATATTAATAATATTTTCACAGTTTTAAAAGAATACTATCCTGTAATTTTAAACTAAATAAATAATGATAAATATAATTTTTTCAATAGTTTTAGCATCCATAAGTGTTGCTCAAGTAAATATTTTTGAAGTCGATGGCATCTTTTCATCAGCGCACATAAGATCTGTTGAACGACATTTTGAAGAATTTGAGTATGAAAAAAATGATTTATTTATTGTTCAATATAGTTCAAAACAATTTTCTTCAGAAAGGCTACAACAATTCAACAACTTAATATTAAGTCAAGATTTCTATACTGCTTTATGGGTAGGTCCTTACAAAGTTGATTTAGATTTTGATACAATAAATAACTTTGACTTTGTAGGTTATACCCCTGGAGTAAATTTAATAAATGTAGAATTTACTGATTCAATAGAAGCACAATATTGCACCATAAATATTTGTAATTATGAAAATAGAACAATAAGCGTAGTCAATCAAGAAGGTATTTATGAAGGATATATTATTGTTGGCTCACTTGGATCTTTTATTGAAAATTTAAGTTCTGAAAATATTCTAAGCAACTTATCTGGTCAATCAATCAATATAAACCTCTCTTCAGATGAGTCATCCAGTGAAATTGAATTTATTAAACCTTCATTAATTGAAAGATTTTATATTTCGATTTCTAATCCTATTTTTACTTACTTATTTTTTGTTCTTGGTTTTGCATTAATTGGTTTAGAACTCTTTGCAATAGGGCCGGGACTAATGGCATTTATAGGGGGGTCTTTAGTAATTTTCTCCACCATGCCTTTTCAGGAGTTTGGAATAAATTATTTTGGAATCGTGTTATTTATAATTTCATTTTTAGTTTATCTAAAGATCTTGTCTAGAGGGTACTTTTCATTATTAGGAATAGGGGCTTTTATATTGTTATATTTATCGTCAATTCTTATGTTTAGAGATTATGAAATAGAAGTTAATCAATTTCTTTTGGGGCTGGTTTCCCTTGGATTAGCATTCTTCTACTTCATTGCAATACCAACAGTTATTAGATCAAGGCTAACTACAGATACAAGTGCGATGACTTCTTTTGAAGGTAGTAAAGGTAAAATTATTGAGATCTTAGATAATGACGCGGTTCTGATTGAGGTAAAGAAGCTCAAGATAAGGGTAGATACTAAGCAAGATAATACGTACAAGGTAAATGAAGAATATATTATTAAAGAAGAAGAAGGCAGCCTAATAATTTAATAAATAAGGAAAATACAAGCAAAACTTCGCGAAAAAAACCTTTTGCCATATGTTATTTTTTCAATATCGTTCCTATATGTTAGAAATAAAAGTTTCCTCTTGGCAGTATGATGCCATGTGTAGACAACACAGTAGCAACTTATTTTTTCCTCCTGCTACATTTGAGAAAAAAGAAGATAGAGAAAAAAGAGAAGCAAAAGCAAAAGCTGTATGTAATGGGTGTCCTGTCAGAATCGAGTGTTTAGACGAAGCAAAAGAAATTGCCGAACCTTTTGGCATTTGGGGAGGATTGAACGAAGTTGAAAGAAAGAGAAATTTAGTCTTTTCAGACTAATTTTTTCCGGTCTCCTGAATCGTTCATCTTAGAAGTAATTAATTTCTTATCTAATAATTCCAGCATAGGTATTGCATATTTTCTTGATAATTTAGTTTGATCTTTAAATTCGGAAACACTAAATTCGACAGGCAGTTTCTCAAGGTGTTTAATTAGGATTTTTAGGTGCAGATCTGCAATTATAATATTTTTTGATATTCTGTAAATTTTTTCATTTAAAAACAATGATTTGATTGATTCTTTGTCATACTGATTTATCTCTAATTTATTAACCTCTAATTTTTCACCGAGTTTTGTTTTAATATCTTCAAATGTTTCATTATCGACTGCTTCATTGTTTAAATTTATCGCTATTTGATCTTCAAAAATATTAATATTCTTAAAATTGTTCATAACTTTATCTAAAAATTCTTGATCTATAAAATATTCTCTATTCATATATTTAATAAAACCGACTTTATTTATTTCCTTGTAGTTTTGGTCTATGTCTGTTTCAATCTTTTTTAAAGTATCTTCTTTTATAATCCAGTCGTCAATGTTCACAGTTTTGATACTGTCCTGAACAAAGCCTTTTTTAAGAACAGTGAATAAATCAAATAGAGAATTTATTTTAATTTTCTTTATTGATAGATTAATAATATGCTTTTTTAGAAATTTATTATTTATAAAAAATAGAAATTCACCTCCAAAAAATTTGTTATTTTCAATATTTTGTATGACAAACCTTTCATTATTTACAATTGGAATTTTTTTATTAAGTTCAATTAATCCATAAGTATTTGTTTTTAAATTTATATTCCAAATATTTTTTATCAGAACGCTTGTTGTTCCGATAAAAATTCTTCTGGTACCTCTGTTAAAATTTTTATCGGTTACTTTATTTCTAAATTTTACAAATAATAAATTAGTAAAAGCAATTTCATTATTTGTTAACAAAGCTCCTTTTTTTGGAAATATTTTATTATTTTTTTTGAGCGAAATAGCAACTCTTTTTGAATTTAAACCATCTTTATATTTTTCATTTAAACTTTGTAATTCTTTGATTTCTAATTTATTACCTTCAGCTGGAAAATATATATCATCAGTTTGAAAATTTGAGTTTGCTGTTCCTGTAACTACTCGTCCTACTCCATCAATAATAAAACTTCTATCCACCCACATAGAAGCATTATTTTTTTTAAACTCACATTTATTAATAAATTCAACAATTTTTTTTATGACATTCTCTCTTTTAGAGTTTTTTAAATCAAATTCAAGGATTGTGTAGTTTAACTTTTTTAACTTATCTGATTTTTTATCTAAAGCATCGTATGTTGCTGATGGTTCTAACAAATCTATTTTTGTGTAAACAAATATAAAATTTTCTTTACCTAATTCAACTAGTGTATTGAAGTGTTCTTCTGATTGTTTAGACCAACCTTGAGTTGAATCAATAATAAATAAAATTACATTTGCATTTGAAAAACCTGAAACTGTATTTTTAAAAAAATCACTATGACCGGGCACATCAACAATAGAGTACGTTTGATCCTTATCCTTAAAATACGTATAACCCAGGTTTATTGTTAAACCTCTTTTTTTTTCTTCAGCTAACCTGTCAGTTTCTTGATTTGTTAAAAAATTAACAAAAGTGGATTTCCCATGATCTACATGACCTGCTGTCGCAAGCACTGTCATAGTTTATTTAGCAATTCTATTATTTTTTCGTCATCTTCTACTGGACAGCTTCTTACGTCTATTATTATTTTATCTTCTGAAATCCTTGGTATTAAAGGTATTTCTTGATTTGATAGTATTCTTAAATCTTCATCAATATTTTTACTTGGAACACCAATTGCAGGAGTCAAAAGTTTTTTATCGGGCATTGTGCCCCCACCAATCAAAGACTCACTATCAAAAATTTTATGATCAATTGATATTTTTTTTGAAATATCGTCCACTCTTGCTAGAAGTTCTTCATATTTCATTAACAAAGAAGACCAAATAGGTATAGACATTTCATTTTTATCTATATATTTATTAACTGTATTTTGTAATTCAAAAAGAATTAAAGGTGAACACCTATATGTTCTAAATAAAGGATCATTTTTAATCTCCTTGACTAAGTTTTCTTTTCCAGCAATTATTCCTGACTGAACAGAGCCAAATAATTTATCTCCTGAAAACATAACCAAATCTGAACCGTCTTCAAGTGACTCCTGAACAGTTGGTTCGTTGTTGAAGATATCTATTTCTTTTGCCTCTAAAAAATTTCTATCAACGACAAGACCACTTCCAAGGTCGTGAAAAAGATGTGCATTATATTTTGTAGATAGAGTTTTAAGCTCTTTAATAGACACCTCTTTAGTAAAACCTTTAATTGAAAAATTAGACCTGTGTACTTTAAGCAGAATGGAGTCTGGGTTAGACTTCAAAGCTTTCTCATAATCTTTAATGTCCGTTTTGTTAGTTGTACCAACTTCTTGAAGCTTTAATCCGCTAGATTCTATTATTTCAGGGAGCCTATACGAACCACCAATTTCAATAATTTCTCCTCTGGATATAATTACATTTTTTATGTTAGAGGAATTCTTTACTGTGCTTAAAGTGATAAATAAAGCTGCTGCATTATTGTTAACAAAACAAACATTTTCAGAGTTAAGTAATAAATTCATTGAAGAAGTTAAATATTCGTTTCTTTCGCCTCTTTTATGTTGATCTAAGTCATATTCGATATTTGAAGCACCTCCTGTAAACCGAGGGTTTATTTGGGCTCTTCCTAGGTTTGTATGAAGTAAAGTCCCTGTGCAATTAATAACTTGTCTCTGTATTTTCTTTTCTAGTAATCCAATATTTTTCTTATATTCACTTATTGCATTTTCTTTACTTATTTTCGAATTTAAAATATTTTTTGCTATTGAAATAGAGATTTCTCTTGGAAGGCTTGATTCAAATTCTTCAACTAAATTGTTTACCGATATATTTTCCATTAAATCTAAGCTTCTACTTCTAATTCCTCAAGAACTTTAGCTAATCTTCCTGTACATGTTTCATCAGAGACTGGAGGCAATACTTTTATAATTGTATTTACAAGATCTTGCATGGCTTCTTTAGTTGGGGTTTTATTGTTTTGTAAGAGAATAGGCGTACCATTTTCTGACTCCTCTATAGAGTCTTCACTTATTGGGATCTTACTTAGAAGAGGGATTCCAAATTTTTCAGAAAGTTCATCCCCACCACCTTTACCAAAAATATTATATTTTTTTCCATCACCTGACTCAAAATAAGACATATTTTCAACAACACCCAAAAGCGGTATAAAACTTCTTTTAGCCATATCCGCAACTCTTGTAGCTACTTTCTGTGCACTCAGTTGAGGAGTTGTAACTACAACCAACTCCGTTTGTGGTAAAAGTCTACCTAAAGCCATCTGGATATCACCTGTTCCTGGAGGCAAGTCAATTACTAGATAATCAAGATTGCCCCACTCAACATCAAATAAAAATTGTTCAAGAGCTTTACTCAACATAAGACCTCGCCACATCAAAGCGGTGTCTTCATCATCAGTAATTAAACCTGTGGAGACAACCTCAAGACCTCCTCTTTTATATGGAACTATTTTCTTATCTTTATTTGCTTCCAATCTTCCTTCTATTCCTAGTAATCGTGGTATCGAAAAACCCCAAATATCTGCATCTAGCAATCCTGTTGTGAAACCTAAATTTTCTAGTCCTACAGCAAGATTTGTAGAGATTGTAGATTTTCCAACTCCCCCTTTACCACTTCCCACAGCGATAACTCTTGTACGTGTATTAATATTTGTTGGAATAGCATTATCCCGGGCATTTTTTCTAGCTATTGTCATCAAGGAAGACCTGTCTTCTTTACTCATTTCAACTACATTTATATAAACTTCTTCAATATTTTCAATCAATTTAAGTTTTCTTTTAATTTCCGTTTCAATTTGGTTTCTCATTGGACATTCAGCAATTGTTAAAGCAAGGTCTATTGTTACTTCGGAGTTTGTATAAGTTATATCTTTAACCATACCTAAGTCAACAATATTAACCCCTAATTCAGGATCCATAACAGTTGACAGGTGTTTTAAAAGAATGTCATTTTGTAGCATATTGATATCTTATTATGAAAAGATTACTTATAATAATAAATTTTTAACAAAATACAGTATTTGCTATAATTAGTCTATGGATATATCAATAAAATCATCAAGAGTAGTCATGGCTACTGATAGTGCAGTTAAAAAACTTCAAGAATTAAAGCTTGCTGAAGATTCAGAAAATAGTTTTTTAAGAATGGGAGTAAAACCTGGGGGTTGCTCAGGGTACTCTTATGAAATGTTTTTCGATACAGAAAAGTTCGAAGGAGATTCTGTTGAAGAATATGAAGGGGTCAATATAGTAGTGGATTCCGAAAGTACTACACATATTCAAGGAGCAACACTTGACTACAAAGAAGGTTTGATGGAGACGGGTTTTTCTATTGATAACCCAAATGTTTCAAGAACTTGCGGCTGCGGGAATAGCTTTAGTTAAATTTATATCCAACTGAGTGTACAGTTTTAATCCAATCTAATCTTTTTTCACCTAGCTTAGATCTTAATCTTCTAACGTGAACATCTACTGTTCGGGCTCCTCCAAAATAATCATAACCCCAAACTTTTTCTAATAGTTCTTCTCTAGACCAAACGTTTTCCTGATTCTCAATAAAAAATTTTAATAATTCATATTCCATAAAAGTCAAATCTAAAAGAACCCCGTCTATTATTGCTTCATAAGTTTTAAGATTTATTACTAAATCTTTAAATTCTAATTTTTCTGCACTGCTATCACCAAGTAGCGAATTAATTCTTGCATTAACTTCACTTACACGACTTTGATTTGAAACTACCTCAATCCTATCGTTACTTATTAAATCAATAGCTTGATCAAATTCTTTGTTGTTTGCAATTATTAAAGTTGGTAAAGGTTTGCTTGAAGTTTCTATATCAGACAAGTTTTTCTTTGTTTCTCCGTATTTCGATAAAGAAGTCAAAACAATATCAACTTCATTTTGGCTCTCAAGCTTCTTTAATGAAAGTTTTTTAACACCAATATTGTCAAATATTGATAGAAAATCACTATGTTCTTTATCTAAATTTATATATCCATTCATCATATTCTCGAAACAATAATTTAATATTTTGGGATTTCCAAATATTTAAATTAAATACTACATTAGTAAATATGAAAATAAAAGCAGAATATATATGGATAGATGGGAAAACTCCTACCAGTAAATTAAGGAGTAAAACAAAAATAATGGAAAAAGGAACAGAGCCACCAATATGGGGGTTTGATGGTTCAAGTACAGAGCAAGCAACAGGGGATAATTCAGATTGTGTTCTTAAGCCTGTTTCTACCTTTCATGATCCTATAAGGGGTGGAGACAACATCTTAGTTATGTGTGAAGTATTAAATGTAGATATGACTCCACATACTACAAACACAAGAGCAGCATGTGAGGCAGCAGCTGAAAATTTTGCTGAATTTGAACCGATGTTTGGTTTAGAGCAAGAGTACACATTTTATGAGCAGTCTTATGATTCACTCAAATATGGCCAACCATTAGGGTTTCCTCCTTCTGGTTATCCAGCACCCCAAGGAGGTTATTATTGCGGAGTTGGAGCAGATGAAGTTTATGGAAGAGACATCTCTGAGGAACATGCTTCAGCATGCATGGCAGCTGGTCTAGAAATTTCTGGAACTAACGCAGAAGTGATGCCTGGACAATGGGAATTTCAGATAGGCCCTGTTGGAGCACCTGAAATTGGAGATCATATTTGGGTAGCAAGATGGTTGCTTTATAGAATTGCTGAAGATTATAATATATCAGCTACATTAGATCCGAAACCTGTAAAAGGTGATTGGAATGGTGCAGGAATGCATACAAACTTTTCTACAAAACAGATGAGAGAAGATGGAGGATATGAAGCCATTATTGCTGGATGTGAAGCCTTAGGAAAAAATGCCGAACTTCATGTTAAAAATTATGGTTCAGGGATTGAAGACCGTCTAACCGGTGATCATGAAACTCAGAAATTTGACACTTTTTCTTATGGTGTTAGTGATAGAGGAGCTTCAATCAGAATACCTTGGCAGGTAGAGGTAGACAAAAAAGGATATCTGGAAGACAGAAGACCAAACGCGAATGCAGATCCTTATGTAATTGCTATGTTAATGATTGATACTGTCTGTTCAGCAGCTTCTAGCTAGAAGTTGCAGAAGCTATCGTTTCTTCAATCTTTTGTTGAAATAAAGCCAAGTTTTTATTAAAAGAATCTAAAGCGGCTGCTCTTCTTTCACCAGTATCTGATGAGGTTAAGCCTTCTAGCAATTCTTTAGTGTCTTCATAGATTAAATTTGCTAGAACCTTTAATTCATCATGACTAGTTACTAAATTAGCAAAAGTACTTGGAGGTCCAGGCTCAGATACTGTTTCAACAAACTGTTCAGCATCTTCTATAAACTTTGCAAATTCATCTTTTGCTTCTTGATAAGTTGAGAGTTCATCATCCCACTTTTCATTAGCTTCTAGAACTGTTTGGCCTAATTCGTCAGATTGCACTTTTTCTGCTTGTATTTCTTCAAGATATGTAACAACTTCATCTGGCAATGTTGTAGTTGTTGTAGAAGATGTTGTGGTAGTGTCTTCAGTAGTTTCTTCTTCTGTGACGACTTCTTCTTCAACAACAGAAACATCAAGATCATTATTTGTCGCAACTCTATTTACAAATGTATAAGTAGTTGCAATCATTCCAATAAGAACAAGTGGGAGAACAAGTCTTCCAGGCTTGGGGTCTTGATTAAATGTTTCCATATATTACAGTTTATCAAAGATGTTAATAATATCTTGATTTATTGATTCCCACTCTGTATTTTCTTCTTTTGTGATAGTTACAAAACCAGGACCAAAAAAAACAGATGTCACGCCTTCTATTTTATTTAAATCTTCTGAAATTGTATGTTCTTGTACCTCAATGTCTATTTTCTTTGCATTCGGATTTGGTGTATCAATTAATTCCATAATTACTATTTATTTTAATATAAAAAACATTAATATATGACAGTATGCAATATGAAAACATAACAAATAGTGAATTAAACTTTACATTTGAATCAAAGAATTTTCTAAGTATATTTGGATTGTATCTTTTTTCTTTAGGAACTATATTTTCTGGTTATTCTGTCTATTTATTTCTTGAAGCAACTGAAAGAATAGATAGAACCATTATTACATGGAGCGGCCAAGGTTTGTTTTGGTGTCTTATCCTGTTTTTTATTGCATTATTTATTTTATTTATTCCTATTGAGTTCCTAAATGTATTTAAAATTTATAACTCATCATTTAAAGATTTGATATTTAATATAATTTATTCAATTGGAATATCGCTAGTCTCTTTAATGCTTTTTCAATTTTTTATTGGTTCAGAGACAATGATAATGAATGATATTTCATCAATAGGTAAGTCAGTTTCTTTCGCCGGTTTTATTGCAGTTCCGTTAATTTTATTTTTACAACATACTTTTAGAACATCATTAAATTTTATTGACAATATATCTTATAGTTTTACTTTGTTTGTTTGGATTATATCTTCACAAGTCTTTTTATAAACTACATTTCTTCTACTGTTTCCATTCCAAGACATTTAAAAACTAGTTCCGAAATCTTTAAAAAGTAGTTTATTAAAATAAGTTTTGATTTTTTGGATGCTTCATCATTTAAATTTAAAATATTTTCCTCTTGATAAAAAATATTAAACAAATTACTAATTTCGTAAAGATAATTAGCAAGATGGTGAGGTTCGCTATACTTTATTGATTGATTTAAAATAAGCTCAAGATTTAGTAATCCAATTACTAGGTTTCGTTCGGAAGTATTAGATATAAACAATTTATTAGAATCTTGTTCAAATTTTGAATTTAGAATTATTTTTTTCGCTCTAACTTGTGCATACTGTACATATATTCCTGTTTTCCCAGAAATATTAGTAAATTTTTTTAAATTAAATTTATAGTCAGTTTTTCTATTTGTTAATAAATCGCTATAAGTTAATACAGTGTTAGATAATTTATGAATAGTGTTTTCATCTAAGTCCTTATTTATATTTTGTATATATTCAAATGTTTGATTATAAAGAGAAATTAATTTTTCGGTACCACCTTCCCTTGTTTTAAAAGGCTTACCTTCCATATTATTTATTGTTCCAAAATCTATATGTTGATAGTCTCTTTTTGGAAAATCAAAATACTCCACAGTCTTAAATAGTTGATTAAAGTGTAATTTTTGTCTGCTATCAACAACGTAAAGGGCAATATCAAAGTCATTATTGTTAAGCCTATCTATTATAGTTGCAAGGTCCGTAGTTAAATAAAGATAAGAACCATCAGATTTTGCAATAAGAATTTTTGGATCTTCATTTTGGGTGCTTACTAATGCATTATCATCGATTTGAAGCTTACCTTCTTTTTTTAATGATTTAATCATAGGTTCAATTAATTCATTAACGTCACTTTCACCAAGCCATAAATCAAAATCATGATTCAATAGATTCAGAGTCTCCGTAATTGATTCAATTGATATTTTCTTTAATAAAGACCACTGTTCCATAACTATTTTTTCTTGATTATTTAGTTCTTTATTTTTTTCTTTAGCTAAATTTTGAAAATCTTCTGAGTCAGAATAAAGAGTAGAAGCTTTTGGATATATATCTATTAATTTTTCTGCAGTTATAGTTTTTATATCAATATTTTCTTTCTCACAAAATGCAATTATTTGTGCAATCGGCATTCCCCAATCACCGAGATGTATATCGGTTGTAACTTTATGGCCTACTGTCTTATTTATTTCTTTTAAGCTTCTACCAATATTAAGAGACCTTAAATGCCCAACATGCAATGGCTTTCCTATATTAGGACCACCGTAGTCTATGAGTATTTTTTTAGGCTCTGAAGTTAACAAGTTATCCTTAATATTTGATAAAAATTTCTCACAGCTATCTAAATTTATTCTTATATTTATAAAATAGTTTTTTGTTATTTCAAAATCTTCAACTACATTATGTTCTGCTAGAAGAACATTTATTTTATCAACTATCTCATCAATTTTTTTATTTTTTTGATACTTAACTAAATTATTTATTTGATAATCAAAACTTTGTATATGTGATATTTTAAAATCTATTTCTTCACTGATACTGTATTCATCAAATAGAGTAGAAATTTCTTCGATTAAAGATTCAACTATTTTCATTATTGTACTTTTCTACTTATCGCTTATTACTTACAATTTGTTTTATGATGTAAATTATAAATAAAAAATTGTCTATAAAATATCTTTTAAACAATCTCCTAGGTTCCTGAATCAATCTAAAAATCCATTCAACACCCATATTTGCAAGTATTTCGGGGGCTTTAAATTTTGTTCCAGCACTCCACTCAAAAACAGCACCTATTGCAGCAAAATTAGATTTAATTCTTTTGTTTTTTAGTAACAAATCTATAAATTCTTCTTGTTTAGGAAAACCTAACGAAACCCATACAATATCAGCATTTTTTTCTATTAAGTCATCAACATATTGATTACTCGCTAAATCTTCATAACTTAAGAAGGGAGGGCATGAGTGACCAACTATATTTATATTCGGATATTTTTTTTCTAGCTTTAATTTAAGTTTTTTAATAATTACTTCATCACTACCAAAAAAATAATGAGTTAAATTATTTTTTATACCTTTTTCAATAGTTTTATGAAAAATATTATATCCGTCCACTCTCTTTTGCTTGTTTTTATACAAAATACTGGAAGCTTTTGCAACAGGAAAGCCATCTGGAACTCTTATATCGAATGCGTTAATTTTATCTTGAAGAACTTTGTTTTTATGAGATCTAACTAAAGTATTAGTATTACAAACCGCAAGAGTTGTTGACTCTTTCTCTTGTAACAATCTTGCAACTTCATCGACACTTGTTACGTTTATATTTGTACTTAGTATTAAAACACTATCCATCAATGAAACTATTATATAAATATAAATGTTCAAAATTAATATTTAATATTTTATTTTACGCCTGTAGCTCAACTGGATAGAGCATCTGACTTCGGATCAGAGGGTTGGGGGTTCGAATCCCTCCAGGCGTGCTAACTGTTTATTAAAGAGATTATTTCCTTGACTCTAGATTCCATGCTAATGCTTTCAAGCCCCTTCTTTTTTAATGCATTAGTTTTTGAAGCTTTACTAATAGCATTGATAAAGCTTTCTTCATTGTTTTCACTAAAAAAAGAAATATTTTCTGAAAAAGGAAGACTTCTATGAGAAGGAAAGTCAACAGCAACTACTTTTATCTCAGCAAATAGATATTCAAAATATTTCAAAGGAGAAGAGTAATTTAGTGAATGTAAGTTCTTACTAGAATTTATTAATAGGCCAATATCAGCACTTTCTATATTGGATATTGTTAATTTTCTATCAAGTCTTCCAAGAAATTTGATTTTTTCTTTTAAACCGAGTTTTGAAACATGTTCTTCCAATTTTTTAACCTCTGAGAAGGGACCACCTATGATTTTTAAGCTATATACTTCGGGCATATTTTCATTTAAAAAACTATTTATAATAAAATCTAAACCTCGGTTATCATTGAATCTTTGTAAATTTCCAGAAAATACTATTTCTCCACTTTTTTTTGTATCCATATTTAAAAATAAATCATCATCTACTCCATTTGGTATAATCTTGATCTTATTTGAATATTTTTTTATTTTAGGTCCTGCATCTAGTAACAATCGCTCGTTAAGAAAGATAATTTTTGCTCCTTTCTTATGTATTGAATTTTTTAGAACCCATCTTCTTATTTTTGATAATTGATGACATTCAAATATTACATTTAAACCTTTTTTGCTTAAAAAATAAAAAACCCAATCGGATCTTGTAAAAAATTGTATTTCTTTATTTTCTTCATATTTGAAACTTTTGCATATTTTTTTTGACCAAAGATAATGACTCATTATAAATAAATATTTTTCTGCAAATTTTATTTTGCCAAAAGGAAAATTGTGTTTTATTCCTTTAAGTATGATTTCATCATTTATTCCATAGTATTTTTTTAATAAATCTTTATTGTCTGTACTATCTTTAGATCGAAGTGGGAATATAAGTTTTACATTGTATCCTTTTCTACTCAGATATTTTATATTGTCCATTGTCTGTATCGTATTTGCAGCTTCTGAAGGGAAAGTTTGATAAGTTAAATAAATTAATTCTTTATTCATTTGGATCAGAGTTTTCATAATAATACAGACCCATAATACAAAAAAGAAAAAACAGTAATGAGTTGATATACAAAATAGAATCACTTTTTAATAAATTAACCAACATAAAAATTGTTAATATCTTAAATATTCCCAAGTTATAATTTTTCATTATTAAATACAAAATTGACCCAACCGTTATAAATAGCCCAAAAAAACCAAAGAATATGAGAATATCAAGAATTGATGAGTGGGGTAAAAATAAAGCTTCTAACTTATACTTAGGTACATCCAGCCTTACGTCGTGTTTATAGAGATATCCATTTAACTGCATTGGACCACTTCCAAACATAGCTTCTAATAAATTTGGACTATATTTAGCAATGAAAATACCCCACATTTCAGTTCTATTGATCAACATCGAGATAATTGAAATGACTGCTACTACATTTGGAACGAATGGGATATTAAAATTTTGAGTAAAAATATCTACTAAAAATCTATAGCTTGTTGAAGCATTCTGAAAATTTTCTGAGTTATAGAGAATTGAATTAAGATCTCTTTCCTGCATTTTTTGCTCTACTTGTAAAAAGCTTTTGTAGCTGTTTGGATCACCATAGAAATCTTGATGTAATGTTGCTTCGTAGACTAGTTCTGTACTCAAGTATTCATAATCTTGCAAGTAAAGATAAGATATTACAGATATAAATGAAAAAGCAGCAATTCCCGATAAAATATAAAACCTATAGACCTTATAAAAATTTGTGTTTATAAGAAAAAAAATTAGAAGAATGAGGCTTGTAGATGAAATAGCGGCAAAATTATTTGCCCTATAAAGTCCATAAAGCACTGGAAATAAAAGTAAAGAATACGGATTTAAAACATTTATTTTTTTTGAGACTAAGCAATAAACAAAAATTAATAATGTAAAAGCAAAAAACTCTCCAATTGACTCAGCACTAGAAGAGAAACCTCTCCAAGTATTTCCAGCTATGCTACTAAACTCCCTCATGCCTCTTTTATTTTGTCCAAATATATAAAAGTTAAAGAAGTTAATTATTGGAGATTGAGAACCTAAAATACCAAATAGTATAAGTAAAGAGGAAACAATAAGAGAATTTTTCATAAATTTTTCAATATCAAAGTATGCTTTAGACTCTTTAACTAAAAATAAGAAACCTCTTATAAACAAATAGAAAATAACTATCCAAAAAATTTGTGAAGTAATATTATAAGAAGAATTTGAAAAACCCCTTAACTTGTCTCCATCGAAAAAGAATTCATTATTGTTTGTATTTATTAACCAGAAAATAGAGAAAATAAAGTAAATAAAATCAGGCATTTTAAATTTTTTATTTATAACTAGACTTTGGATTCCAAATAAACTTCCAATTATTAAATAAATATTTAAGTTCATACCTGAAAAGGTTCCTACTAATAAAAATACATAGGGTAAATAGTTTATTAAATTAAGATATCGATCTTTAAAAACATCATAAAAAACTACACAAAATAAAAAATAAAATATAAAAACAGCAAACAAATAGTAATTACTAATTGATAGATCATTGCTATGTATAATATTTGTTTTTGAATAAAATCTGTTTTCTCCAAAATATTGAGTTATTAACAATATTGGTATTAATAAAGAAAATCTAATTGAAAATATTTTTTCTGTTTTATTTTTTGGTATCAATAAAAAAATTATGAACCATAAAGAAGATTGCAACAATAAATTAATGGAAGTGTTTGTTCCTATAGAGACCATATATGAATTGTTTACTTTATCAACACCTGTTATTTTTCCAAAACATTTTATATCAGCGTAGTCATTTGAATTAAAATAAATATTTGCATTTTGATTCTGTAAATAAAACTCAATTAAAGAAATACTACATGTTGATGTTTGATAAAAGCCTACGGTTGAATCAGAAAGTATTTGAGGAGTTATTGAATCATTTCTATCAGAAAAAGTAAATGGAATTAAAAGTAATAAAATTAATATTGCAGAAATTGTTAACTTATTTTTCATAACTTTTTTTATTAAATTTAAAATACCTAATTACAAAATATGAGGAAGTAATCAAAATAACGATAGATAAAAAAAGTAAATTTCCTGATAACCCTTCATTGTATGTTGTAAGCCAACCTCCATTTACATAATGAGCACATTCAATCCAAGAGTTTACATTTATTATATTTCCCTCGACATCAAATAGTCTTAAAGTAGTGAATGCTGGATCATTTACAAATACAAAATTAGGATCACTGCCTATTTCTATGAGTTCTTGGTCTGCAGGCTTTAGTCCACAATTATTTTCAATTAAAACTAAATTATCTTTCATGGTGCTTACTTATCACTAAATTAAAGTATATTATTAATTTACCTATTTCTTACGATTATTTAATTTGCTTAAAATTTATTAAAATTAGTTATTACTGATAAAATCTTTTAATGATGAATGCAGATCCTGGATACTTTGGCCCCAATTCCATGATGTGGAAGATAAACAAAGAAATTACAGTTCTTTTTGGGGGTGCTAGAGCTTTGCTTATGCATGCTGCACATCCTTTAATTGCTGCGGGGGCAAGGCAGACTTCTTTCTATCAAAGAGATCCGTGGAAAAGATTAATAAGAACTTTATCTCTCCAGAATTCGGTTACATTTGGAACAAAAAAAGAAGCCGATGAAAGTGCGCACAGAATTAATAAATTACATGAAGTAATAAAAGGAAAAGATGAAGTAACTGGTGGAATCTATGACGCCTTAGATCACGAACAATTATTATGGGTGCATGCTTGTCTACAAATTTCTTCTATTTATTTTTATGAAAAAACAGTAAAGAAATTAACAGATGAAGAAAAGAACAAATACCACTTAGAGAATCTACTTTCTGCTGAAATGGTTCTTGTTAATATAAAAGAAACTCCAACAACTCATAATGAACTAAAAAATTGGGTTATGGAGAAATCTAGAGAAAAAGATTATCTTTTATTAACTGACGTAGCTGAAGACGTCAAAGATATAATTTCAGGAGGCCCTGTTCCTAGACATATAAAACCGATTTGGCCTTTTATATCATTTACAGCATTTCATACACTTCCATCAGAGTTTAAAAATATTTATGGAATTAAAACTACTACAGCTAAAAGATATATACTGAATTTTAATCTATACCTTTTAAAAATAACTAGACCTTTTCTTCCGCCGTTCTTTAGATTAATTCCTCCAGCAAGGTGGGCAAAGCAAAGGATCACTAGGAAACCAGATTTAAAATTTAAAGATAAGGGAAAAATTTAAAAATACTGATATAAAAACTTATAATTAGATAATGGAAGAAAAAGAAAATCAAAACTTGAAAGATATTTCTAAAGATAGTGCAGACGTCACAAAGAAAGTAAAAGATTCGCCTGATGATGAAAACATCGTTGATGACTTGACAGAATCTTTAGTTGACTCAATACAGAATACATCAAAATTATTAACAACAATTATTGAAAAAGTAGATTCAACCATCAAAGATGAAGAAATTAGAAAAGAAACTAAAGAAGTTATAAATAAAATAAATAATGAAATACTAGACACGATTAAGGATTCAAAAAGATTATTAAAAGATTATGTTACTGATACTTCTGAATCAAAAAATAATCTTTTTGAAGAAGAATAATAATAAACATTTTACATATAGTATTCTTTAATAGTTGGCAGGGTCGGTAGCTCAATTGGTAGAGCAGGAGCCTTTTAAGCTCAAGGTCGTGGGTTCGATTCCCACCCGACCCACTAAAGCCCTTTTACTTTAGATCTAAATAATGAAAAGGGTGTTTTGAAGATTATTTTTAAATCAAGAGATAAAGACCATGATTCAATATATTCAATATCGTACTTATACCAGGTTTCAAATTCTGTAGTATTTCGTTCGTTAATTTGTAGTAAACCAGTTATTCCTGGGAGTACGTTTAATCTTCTCATGTAGCTTTCATTAAAGAGTTTTGTATCTTCATCAAAAAGTGGCCTTGGTCCAACAACAGACATTTCACCCTTAAGAACATTAAAGAATTGAGGGAGTTCATCAAGGCTGTAATTTCTTAGAAACATCGCCCCTTGAATAATCCTTGGGTCATCTTCAATTTTAAATATAATGTTGTCATTTTTATTTAGCTCTTCCATTTGTTCTCTTAATTCATGAGAGTCTATTTTCATAGTTCTAAATTTGTACATTTTAAATTGTTTTCCATGAAGACCTACTCTATTTTGTTTAATAATTACTTCAGAACCATCTAAGAAATAAATATATAGGTATATAAATAAAAATATTGGTGATAAAAATGTTATTCCCAAAACCGAGATAAAGATATCTATTATTCTTTTCAAAATATATTTAGAACCATACTGTATATCATTATTAAAATAAGTTAAAAAATAATTAGAGACCCTTTCAGTTCTATTTAAAAAATAATTAATAAAATTTATTTTCTCCTTAGAGATTATTAGCACCTTTTTATTTAATTGAATTAGGTAGCTTTCAAGATTTTTATCAATTCCTGTTTCTTTATTGAAGTTAAAAACAATTAGATTTATATTTTTTTCTTTATTTATTTTATCAATTTTTTCAATTATTAATTTTGAATTTTTCAAATCTATATTTTCAAAATTTCCAACGTTTTTCCTAAAAGTCATTATTCTTAAATTTCTAAATATTGAATCTTCATCCAAGTTAAAAGTTATAAAATTCTCGTTTGTAACAGATCGTCCCAAAATAGAAGATAAAAATTCACTATTTCTAAATAAAAGAAGCATTATGGAAATAATGAATGTAAATATTAATAAATAAGCCCTAGATATAAGATGTGAAATCCTAAACATTGTTATAAAAACAAAGAAAGAGCTTGTCCAGAGTAAATAAATTGAAATAAATTCATCCAAATAGCTTCTGTCTAGTGAATAGGTTAATTCATTAACATATGTATAAAATTTTGTTGAATATAAAACTAAAAGAAAAATAAATATAAATAACCCGATGAAGAATTCAATATTTATTAAATTTTCAGGAATTATTGTAAAGAATCTATTCCTATCTTCCCAGAGACTATTGTTAATTTGCATCCTAAAACTATTTCCTACACAAAATTCACAGAATTTATTTGAGATTAAAAAATTATTAAAGTAGTAAATCGAAAAATAGGTAAGAGTAACTTGTAAGAATAAAAATCTTATACCGTACTTAAATAAAGAAGTAATATTCATACCCTTATATTATTGTAATGAAAAGTATTGGTTTGAGTTTTTTTTAAGATTATACTCAAACATATTATTACGGGGGCGTGGTAAAGTCTGGAGTTTACGCCTGCCTGTCACGCAGGAGGTCGCGGGTTCGAATCCCGTCGTCCCCGCCAATATGGCCAGATAGCTCAGTCGGTAGAGCACTTGTCTGAAAAACAAGGGGTCGGCAGTTCGATTCTGCCTCTGGCCACAGGGTTTTTCGTTAGTGAAAACAAAACGGGGACAACAACGGGGACAAGCACCACTTAAAACCCAACAGATTAATCATCTAGTAAATTAAGGATTACTAAGTTTTTAGCATATAGTAACAAGATGAAAACATTTTTAGAAAATAACGATGAAGTTTTTGAATTAGAGTTAGAAGATAAAGTTCACCTTACACCTGATACGAGTAGATTCAGATTTAAACTTCCAAACAATGATGATGTACTCGGATTACCAGTTGGTAAACATTTATCTCTTATTTCAGAAAATCAGGATGGCGAACAAGTATCAAGGTCCTATACGCCTGTTTCCACTGATAATAATGTAGGCTATGTTGATTTTGTAATTAAAATTTATAAAAAAAATGAACATCCAGATTTTCCTGATGGTGGGTTTATGTCACAAAAAGTAGACCAACTTGAGATCGGTGATACTTTTAAATTTAAAGGCCCTAATGGCAGACTAACTTACATGGGTAACGGTGCATTTAGTATTAAACAATTAAAATCCCAAGGTGGAGAACTAGTAACAAAAAATTATAAAAACATTGGAATGATTGCAGGTGGATCAGGAATTACTCCTATGATTCCAATAATTAGAACTGTCTTGGGTGGTGAATCAGATACAACACAGATGAATCTATTGTTTGCTAATAAAAAAGAGGAAGACATAATTTTAAGAGATAAATTAGAAAATAGACAAGAAGAATTCTCACATCAATACAAGTTTTTCTACACTCTAGATGAGCCATCCGATAATTGGAGTGGTTATAGAGGCTTCATAAATTCTGACATGATAACTGAGACCATGCCTGCTCCAAGTGATGACACATTAATACTTTTGTGCGGACCACCTAAAATGATTTCAGAGGCTGTTAAGCCAACCTTAGAACAACTTAATTATTCAAAAGACTCTATATTTACTTTTTAATATGTGGATAGGAATATGTATGGGTATTGGCACTGGATTAGGTGTTGGAATATCACAGGCATTTGAAGCACATTTTGTAGAAAAACGTATGGTATCCTCTGGTATCTTCTAGTAATGCATAATACAAGTCTTATATTCATTTCTTTTTATCTCATTTAAAATAAATCTTTATGAAAGAAAATAAAACAAAAATAATCCGAATAGTTGCAGGTACTTTAATTCCAATAGTTTATACAGTTATCCACATCCCACCAGAAGTGACTATGTCACAAATTATTTCTGCTGTAGTTATTTTTTATGTAATCATGTATTTTTCAATTCGTGCTTTAAATTATTTTAAAATTGTTTAGAATCTTGAAATGATCTACAAACCATTTGATGACATTATTAAAAAAATAAGATACGCAAAGGCAGTTTCTCAGGGTGCTGAAATGAATGATGACAATAAAGAGAGCCAAGAAGATGTCTATGAAGCAATAAGAGAACCAAGTATTTATAAAGGACCATTAAAGGGAACCAAAGGCTTCTCACCATTTCTTCTGCTTTTAGGTTTAGTGTGGTTTTTATTTCTTTTAATATTCTATGATGTCCTAAGATAATTTAAACTAAATGAATAAAAAAATATTTTCCGAATTTAAAAAAATTGGGCCATGGCTTATAGTGCCAAGCTTATATTATATTCCTAATCGTCAAGAAGCACCTCTCGTTGACTATTTATTTGCTTTTGGTATTCTTTTTTTAGCAATATATTTATTTTTTCGTGCTTTGAGGTATTTTAAAATTATTTAATAAAATAAAACAATTTATAATTCCTATGTGTATAAAAAATTAAGTTTATTTTTAATATTCTTTTCTTTTTGTTCTTTATTTCAAAATGAAGAACAGAGTGTAGTCTCTGTTTTAGACACTGATAAAGGAAAAGAAGCTATTGCCTTAGATAAAGAATTAATTGAAGAAAAAGAAGAAATTGCTGATGAAGATGCACCTCTTATTTTAGTCCAGTGCGTTAACGAAGCAGGTTACAAATTTAAAGAGCCAAAAAACTTCATAGACCTATATACAACTGTCTCTTCTTACTTTGAGACTCTTACAGAAGAAGAGGCTGAAGAGCTGTGGGAAGCACTAGAAGGTTGTGTATTAAAATACAATTTATGGGGAGCGGCAGATGAAGCTCAATTTGAAGATCCAATCCAAACTTCAAACGAGTTAGACAGGGCACTTTTCATTGCTAATTGTTTTCGTGAACAAGGTTATGATAAAGTTCCTGACCCAAATTATTTCAATAGGGAAGTAAATTTAGATGCATATATTGATGAAAATTGGGAATTAAGAGAAGATGATCCTTTGGTTCAAACATGGCAATCCTGTGAAGATAAATTACCAGAAGATCTAAAAGAAGAATGGGATGATTGAACCTTTAAAATTATTTATTTCTAACTGTAGACCCAACAACTAATGCTGCGGAAATTATAATTAAATTTTTAATAATATATTGACCTTCAAGTGTTAAACCAAATGGAAAATTATTGAAACAAACTTCTGGCAATAATATTAAAGGTAAAAACGTACCTGGCATTTGAATGAATAAAAGAAATATTGAAACTCTTATTAATGGTTTTATACACATAGTCAAACCGATAACTACCTCCCACCATCCTAAAATGGGTACAAATGTTTTAGGATTTTCAAACCAGTAAACTGTATTTTCAACTAACTCTTGTGCAGGGCTCAAGCCAAAAGGTTTAAGAATTCCAAACCATATGTAAATTATTCCTAAAGAGTATCTTAAAAAGGTAATACCCCATTTACTCATAAATTTAGTTATGAATATATCTAATTCATCATATGTTTTAATTTTCTTCATAATTTTATTTTATTTAATAACCGCGTTTATCAAAAACTATGAGACGACCTGAATATAAATTTCTATTATTTTATGTATTTTTTAAAAGTGTGGTTTAATTAATTATGTCAAAACCAACAAATGAAGAATTAAATGTAGCTACTTGGAAAATACCAAATGCTTTAGGCATAATTGGATCTTCAGCAAATAATGAATTTAACGGAATGACAGCTAGTTGGATAACGCAAGTCAGTATGGAGCCGTTACTCATTGCTGTAGGAATTGATAATAAAAGTATTACCCATGGACTAATGTCAGCTAGTGAATATTTTAGCTTAAATCTATTTTCAGAAAATTATACAAAGGTGTTTGTAAAATTCTCTAAGCCAGCTGAATATAAAGAAGGTTTTTTAAATGAAGAACCAATTACATTAACAGAAAACAATATGCCAATATTTGATAATGCCATAGTCTGGTTTGAAATGACAAAAAAAGAGACATACGATCTTGGAACACACACCCTTTATATCGGAGAAGTTATTGATTGTAAGACTATTGAAACAGAAGAAAGAGTCGCATACATGGGAGATACAAGAATGAAATATGGCGGTGTCCCAAGAGGCGGCCATTAATTTCTTATAAGATGGTTGATGAATCTATTAGAGAACAAAGAAGACAAAAAAGAAAGAAAAAACATATCTCAAAGAGAAGAGGTCGGTTTGATTATAGAACTGGTAGAACTGGCAAAAGAAAATAGTACATAGACTTTAATTAACAATGAAAGAAAACCTATTTGTAATTCTCGGCAATCAGCTATTTCATCCTAAAGAGTTGAAAAAACTAGGATGTGAAGAAGTTTTTATGGCTGAAGATTATGGTTTATGCACTTATGAAAAGCATCATAAACTAAAGCTTTATCTTTACCTAACCTCAATGAGAGAGTATAAAGACGAATTAGAAGCAGCTTCAATAAAGGTAAACTATTTTAAGTTAGAGGAAAGAAACAAAGAGGAAGAGTATTCTTCTTTCTTAATTAAATTTTTAAAAAAACAAAAAATATCGTCGATTAATTTTTTCGAAATTGAAGATAAGCCATTTGAAAAATCTCTGATAGATGCTTTGGAAAGTTCTCAGATATCAATAACTACTTATGATTCTCCAATGTTTTTTTTATCAAAAAATGAATTTAAAGAATTAGCAAAAGTTAATAAAACATATAGAATGGCTTCCTTTTATAAAGAAATGAGAAAAAAATATAATATTTTAGTAGATGAAGAAGGAAAACCATTTGGTGCGAAGTGGTCTTTTGATGATGAAAATAGAAAAAAAATTCCTCCAGGAACAGAAATCCCTCAGTTGCCTAAATTTAACTTATCTAAGCATCACTCAGAAGTTATTGAATTAATTGAAAAAAACTTTAAAACTCATTCTGGCTCTCTTCAAAATATATGGTTTCCAGTTAGAAGAAAAGATGCAAATAAACAACTTCGTATATTTTTAAAACAGAGATTTTCAAATTTTGGAATTTACGAAGATGCAATGTTAGAAAATGAAAACTTTCTATTTCATAGTTGTTTAAGTGTAAATATGAATATTGGATTATTAACACCTAAAGAAGTGGTTAAGAAAGCCTTAAAATATGGAGAAAAAGAATCTGTGCCATTAAATTCTCTTGAGGGATTTATTCGACAAATTATCGGATGGAGAGAGTTTATAAGAGGAATATACATTGAAGAAGGAAATTTTCAAAAAACCCAGAATTATTGGAATCATAAAAATAAACTTTCCTCTTCATGGTACGAAGGGACTACGGGCTTGGTTCCATTAGATGATGCTATTAAAACAACATTGAATGATGGATATATTCACCACATTCCAAGACTTATGGTAATCAGCAATATAATGAATCTTTCCGGGGTTAACCCAAAAGAGATATATAAATGGTTTATGGAGATGTATATTGACTCATCAGAATGGGTAATGGTGCCAAATGTTTTTGGAATGGCAACATACGCTGATGGCGGCTTAATGTCAACAAAACCATACACCTGTGGTTCAAATTATATTTTAAAAATGAGTGATTATAAAAAAGGTGATTGGTGTGATACTTTAGATGGTCTTTATTGGAAATTTACTGAAAAAAATAGAAAGTTTTATGAATCTAATCCAAGACTTTCGATGCTTGTTAGAAATTTAGACAAGATGGATAAAAAAAGAAAAGAGAATATATTTAGTAAGGCGGAAGAGTTTATCAACACTAATACTTTATGAAGGATGAAAGGATTTGTAGAACTTGTAAAAAATCTTTTTCCTGGAGAAAAAAATGGCAAAGAGACTGGGAAAATGTTTTATATTGCAGTGAAAGATGCAGAAAGAATAAGTAAAATTAAGACACGCTCACTATTACATTCTCTTAAATTTATAATTAATAAAAGCTATAATTCGATGAGGTTAGATTAATTATGAAAAAAGCATTAGTACTTGGTGCAGGTGGTTTTATTGGTAGCCACATGGTCAAAAGGCTTAAAAAAGAAGATTATTATGTTGTAGGTGTAGATCTTAAAAAACCTGAATATTCGGATACTGTTGCTGACAATTTTTATATTTCTGATTTAACCAATCAAAATGATTTTGATGAAATACTCAATAGTGAAGATAAATTTGACGAAATATACCAATATGCAGCTGATATGGGAGGAGCTGCTTATGTGTTCACAGGAGAAAATGATGCTGATTTAATGACTAATTCCGCATCTGTTAACCTAAATGTTCTCTCAAAAATTAAGGAAAAATATAATAAACTTGAAAATTTAAAAATATTTTATTCAAGCTCAGCTTGTATGTACCCAGAACACATTCAGGAGGAAACAAACAATCCCGGGCTTAAAGAAGAAGATGCTTATCCAGCAAATCCCAGCTCAGGATATGGTTGGGAAAAATTATTTGGGGAAAAATTATATTATTCTTATTTTAAAAATTATGGTTTAAATACAAAAATTGGAAGATTTCACAATACATATGGTCCAGAAGCTCCATTTGGAGGGGAGAGGGAAAAGGCACCAATCGCAATTTGTAGAAAAATTGCTTTAGCAAAAAACAATGAGAAAATTGAAATATGGGGAGATGGCAAACAAACAAGATCTTTTTTGTTTATTGATGACAATATTGAAGCAACAAGAAGACTGATGGAATCAGACTATAACTCACCAATAAATATCGGTTCGGAAGAAATGGTCTCTATTAATGAACTTGCTGAAATTGTCATTAAAATTTCTAATAAAAACATTGAAATTGAAAATATAGATGGCCCACAAGGACCAAGAGGGAGAAATTCTAACAATGAATTAATTAAAAAGGTTCTTGATTGGGATTATAATTTTTCTCTAAAAGAAGGCTTAACCACAACTTATTCATGGGTTAAAGAGCAAATTAGTATATCTTAAAATTTTGAAAAAAACTCTAATTATACTTAGCGGCTCTCCACGAGGAGGAGAAATAACCTGGAAAAAAATGGTTGAAAATCTCATGAAACCATTAGATGCAGATCTTGCACTTTCATATGGAAATAGTTTTCCTCCACCAAAATATTTATCTAAAATTGCAAAATATAATTGGGTATTTGAGGAACCAAAAAATTGGAGGCATTATCTTACAAAATATTATTCTGACGAATTACCAAAGTTTTTTATTAAAGGAAAGGAAAATGGTTTAGCAGGGATAGATGGATTAAAAGGCTCAGGCGCAATAGTCTTCTCTTTAATAGATATTTTATATCAGAATCATTTAGAGAATTTATTACAATATGATCATTTAATATACACAAGATTTGATCAGTACTATTTTATTCCATATGATACCCCACTTGATAACACGATACACATACCTGAGGGGGAAGATTATTTTGGAATTAACGATAGGTTTATTGTCTTACCAAATAAAGCTATTAAAGATTTTTTTTCTATCTGCCAGTTTATTGAAACAGATTATTCCAAGAAAGATTATGAATTTCTCAATACAAATAGTGTTTTTAATGAACATATAAAACATCTATCAAAAGAATTTGAAGTTATTAGAACAAATAGAACTATGGCCACTGTTGCTACAGATAATGACCATACTAGATGGAGAGAAGCCGAAGTAAATTTTTTCCTTAGAAAGGACTTAAAGCTAAAATATCCTGGCGAGTTTATGCAGTCCTTAAAATATCTTATTGAATCACCAAAGCCATTCAAAGTTTATATACAAAATATTCCAAGCATCTTGCAGTATTTTTATTTAAGTATGAGAATCAAACTTGGACCTTATAAAAAAAAGTATTTAAAAAAATGAATCAAAAAATAGACTTTATAACTTATGGTGACTCAAGCAAGTACACAATTTCAAAAAAACATATAATTAATCTAGCTAAGCATTCAAATTTTTTTAATAATTGTGTTGGCTATAGTCAAAAGGATCTAGATGATGAATTCAAAAATAAATTTGATAGTATTTTAAAACATGAAAGGGGTGGCGGATATTATATATGGAAAATAGCAATAATTAAAAGCCACTTAAAATATTTAAATAATAACGATATATTGATATATTGTGACTCAGGGAGTTCTTTCAACTATTTTGCAAAAAAAAGATTTTTTGAATATATAGAAATAATAAATAATTCAAAATATGGAAATTTAAGATTTGAAAGCAAGGAAAATCATATTGAAAAATTTTGGACAACCAAGGAGTTATTTAATTATTTTTCAGTAGATATTAATTCTAAAATTGCTAACACCCCTCAACTCTTAGGCGGTCATATAATATTCAAAAAAAATGACCACACTATAGATTTTTTAAATTTATTTACTGATGCCGTAATTAATGACCAAAAATTGATTACGGATTTTTATGACAGCAATCAGATAGAAGAATTTATAGAAAATAGACATGATCAAAGCATTATGTCTCTTATTTCTAAAAAATATGGAGGAGAAATTTTACAAAATGAAACTTTTTTTGCTAAAAACTCTGAAGAACAAAAATCTTTTCCTTTTTTGAGCGTAAGGAATTATGGCCATGGACTTAAAGATCGAATAAAATATAATTTAGGTTATAAAATAAATACACCAATTTATTTCTAATCTCTCATTAGAAAGTTGCAATATCGGAAAGTTAAAAGGGGGACAGAAAGGGGACACTGTTAACTCTCAGGTTGAAAAAATTTTGAAAGCTTTTTGATACTATAACGACTAATCTAAGACATTTGTTAAATTTAGGTAGTAATCACTATTACTAGTATGTTTAAAATTTGATAAAACCTTTTCTTTTGAAATAAGGTTTAAGTTATAAGCTATTTCTTCTGGTGAACAGATCAAAGTATTATTTATTTTTTGGTAATTATGTACAAAATCATTCGCTAATTTTAAATCCTCTACCGTTCCACAATCAACCCAAGTTACGCCTCTTCCAAAAATTTCAAAATCTAAGTTTTTACTTAGTAAAAATAAATTTAATATATCAATTATTTCTGTTTCTTTTCTTTTTGAGGGTTTAATTGTTGGAATCAAATCAAAAATGGCGTTTGGAAATTTATATAAACCAGTAACAGCCCAACCAGATTTATTGCTTTTTGGTTTTTCTTCAAGATTTTTGATTTTCCCATCACTAATTTCTGCTGAACCAAATCCATAAATATTACCTACATGTTTAATAAAAATTGTTGCTTTGCTTGAATTATTAACTTCTTCATAAATCTCTTTTATTCTTGAACCAAAAATAAAATTATCACCAAGTGAAACCCAAATATCTTCGCCATCAGCAAATGATTTTGCTAGATATATAGCAGAAGGAATCCCGTCAGGGCTTTCTTGTGCTTGGTAGGAAATACTTACACCAAACTTTTCTCCATTTCCTAATTGCTCTTCTAAGAGAATTAAACTTTCTTTATTACTAACAACTAGAATTTCATCACATCCTGTTAACAAAAGATTGCTGAGAGGATAGTAAATTAAAGGCTTGTCATAAACAGGTAACAAGTGTTTGTTTATTGTTTCTGTGATGGGTGAAAGTCTTGTACCGTTACCACCCGCTAATATTACCCCTTTCATTTTGTCAACATTAACTCTCCAGATTATTTAAAAATAATCTACCTTTTCTATTTTTATTTACTTGCAAGACACCTCTCGATAACCATTCTTTATTTGCTTTATACCAATTTACAATATTTTCTATTTCATTATCAAACTTTTTTTGTGGTTTCCATCCTGTGTCAAGAAGCTTGTCAAAATTAACTGCATACCTAAAGTCATGACCGGGCCTGTCTTCAACATAGCTAATTCTCTTAGAATCTAGATTTAATGCTTCAATAATTTTATTCACAATATAAAAATTATTAAAATATTCTCCTGATCCAATATTAAATACTCCATTATTAAAATTGTTTTCCAATAAATGCAATATTGAACCAACTGTGTCTTCTACATGAAGCCAGTGTCTTATGTTTTTTCCATCGCCGTATAATTCAACATTCTTCCCTTCTAACAAATTTGATATACTAAAAGGAATCAGCTTTTCTGGCTGTTGATAGGTTCCGTAGTTGTTTGATGGACGAACTATTAAAGATTCATATCCATATGTATTTGCAAATGAACTGCATATTAATTCTGCAGAAGCCTTACTGGCAGAATAAGGCGACGATGGGTTAAACCTATCATTTTCTATAAAATATTTTTCATAAGAGCTACCATATATCTCATCTGTAGAAAAATGATAAAATTTAGGAATATTTTTATTAATTGCAAACATAAGTAATTTAGCTAATCCTGATACATTTGATTCTATAAATTTTTCGGGATGAGAAATAGAATTATCAACATGAGATTCTGCTGCAAAATTTATAATTACATCAATATTGCTGATTTGCTCATCAAGGTCTGAAATGTTATTTATATTAAGTTCATAAAATTTAAAATTTTCATGTTGAAAATTTTCTTTGTTATATTTTGAAAGCTGCCCTTCTAATGAATCAATTCCTATTATTTCAAATTCGTTAGAAAACTTTTTTGATACAATCTTTAAAAAATTAAAGCCTATGAATCCAAAACATCCGGTAATTAGTACTTTCACTATATTATTAATGATAAATGATTATCATAGATTTATGTCAGTAGATGAGAGAAAAAAATCCTACTTTAAACATTATGACTTTCTAAAATCGGAGTTTCCAAATCATTCTCAGTATGAAATAGAAAAAGCATTAGAGGGCTTTATGTGTACAAATCTTTTACACAACTTACAAGATGTTATTGAATGGTATGATCAACAATTAAAAAAGAATGAAACAACTGAGGAAATAGTTCCATTAAACAATCTAGAAAAATGGAAGTTTGATAACGAAAAATCTTTGGTTCATGATTCTGGGCAGTTTTTTAAGATAATTGGTATAAAAGTAAAAAATGTATTAACTAGAGAGGTTTCAAGATCAGGTTGGGATCAGCCTATCATATCTGAGATAGGAAAGGTTGGTGGGATTCTTGGTTTAGTAAGAACAAAAATTAATGAGCTTCCACATTATCTAGTCGAAGCAAAGTATGAACCTGGAAATTATAATAAACTACTACTTAGTCCAACATTACAAGCAACTTTTTCTAATATTAATCAAGCACATGAGGGAAGAAAACCAAATTATTACGAATTATTTTCAGATTTTGAAGATAAAAAAAACTACCAATTTAATAACTGGCTTACTGAAGATGGCGGTAGGTTGTATAAAAAAAGAAATCTGGGATTAATTAAATTTATACCCTATGAAAATATACAACTAAAAGATGGTTTTATATATTTAAGTTTGTATCAAATTAAAAATTTGCTGTCAAACCATTCTATAGTAAACCCTCATTTGGCCCGACTAGCCTTCCTGTAGTGAAAAAAGTTTTAATAGTAGGTTTTGGAAACCATGCTCAACGGAGAATCCTGCCTGCATTAAAATCAATTAACCAAATCGATGACATAGTAGTAACTTCTAGATCAAAAAAGAAAAATTACACTGATGAAATCATATATTTAAATAAAAATGATATTTTAAATTCAGATATTTTTTTTGATGCAATCATTATTTCGAGCTATCCAAATGTACATATAGATAATTTGAAAGAATTTAAAAATAAATCTAACTCATTTTTGATTGAAAAACCAGTGACAAACTATTTAGAATATCTTGAATCTTCAGAGTACTTGGGCTTTCATAATAATTATGCTGCAAGAGAATGTTTGATGTATTTCCACCATCCAATATATAGGAAATTTCAAGAGATAATTAATTCAGATAAAATAGAAGCTATTTCAGCTTCTTTTCAAATTCCCCATATAGAAAATAACAATTTTAGATATTCAAAAGCTCTAGGTGGAAGTGCAATACTTGATCAAGGTGTTTATCCCATTTCGTTGATATTAGAAAATTTTAAATTAATCGATAACTCGATAGATAGCTCTATAGATATACAAGATAATCAAAGCATAGATTCAAGTGGTTATTTGTCGTGTAAATCTGAAGGGGGTGTTGAAATTAATATTAATTGGGGAATTGGGTTTGAATATTCGAACTTTGTAAAAGTAATATCTAAAGGCATAATTTATAGTTTTCCAATGTTTTTTTCAAAACCTGAAAACTTTTTAAGTGTATACAAAACAACATCTCAAGGCAAAGAGGAAACTGTCACTTTAGGTAAATTTGACCAATTTAAGATAATGTATGAAGATATGATTATTAATCAAAAAGAGTTTTCATATAACTCATATGATAATCTTTGTAAAAGATATAGTTTTATAAGAAAGTTACTAAATGATAAAATTTCATGAACCATATGTTTCTAAAAAGTTAGAAAAAAACTATAGTAAATTAACTAAGAAAAATTTATTTGGTTCAACATACTTTCGTGAGATTTGTACAGAAATCCTTAGGGATGAATTTGGATATAAAAATTTTCTCCTTACTAACTCCGCAACATCCGCATTAGAGTTAATCTCAATTTTATTAAAAGATCAGGAATTCCAAAAATTAAAGTTGCCGTCCTATACGTTTTCTTCCACTGCAAATGCATTTTTGAGATCAGGATTTGATTTAGAGTTTATTGATATTAATGTTCATAACTCAATGATTGATATTAATAAATTACAAAAACTTGAAAAAAGTGAATTATTAGGAATTGTTCATTATGCTGGATCAAGCTTAAATTTTACAAAATTGTATGAAAAGATGGGCAAAGAGGTAAGTTTTATTGAAGATGCAGCTCAAGCGTTTGGAGTAAAATTTAATAATGAAAACATTGGACAAATTGGACTAGCTGGTTGTATTTCTTTTCACCCAACAAAAAATATTCACTCTGACTTTGGCGGGATGGCGCTGTTAAGTGATAGGCTTGATTTTGAAAAAGCAAAATTTGTGTACGAGAGGGGAACAGACAGGTCTAAAGTTGTAGCGGGTTTAAAGAATAAATATGAATGGGTAGAATTAGGATCAAGTTTTGAAATTACTGAATCATCTTGCGCAGTTTTAGAATCTCAGCTTTCTGATTATCAAACAATCTATCAAATAAGGAAAGAACTTTACTTAAGGTATATAGAAAATTTAAAAGATTTTGCTAAAGAAAATAATTTTTACCTTCAAGATCATCCTTCTAATTTTGAACCAAATTATCACTCTTTTTATTTAATTATTCAAAATAATCGTGATGATTTAATAAAATATCTAATTGAAAATGGAATTCAAGCATACATAGGATACGTACCTTTACATTCATCAATCTTTTCTAAAAATAAAGGTCTATACGAAGACCTTGAAGTTACTGATTTTGTAGGTGAACGAATACTAAGGCTTCCTCTTCATACAAACCTTAAGTCAAAGGATATTGATTATATTTGTAAAAACATAAAAAATTATTACAAAACAAAAGAATGATGGACTATGAGCACAAAAAGCAAATTTAGTGAAATTTAAAATATATTAATGGGATCTATTTTATTGAACTAAATTTAATTTTTCTTTGTGATTTCTTTTCTTAAAACATAACTTATAATTTAAGTATTAATTTTATTTAAATAGGTAGGAAAATTTATGAAAAAAATCTCTGTTGCTATACCAACATATTTTTCTTCTAAGTTTATTACGGACACAATAAACTCATTAAAAGATAATAAGATAGTAAATGAGATTATTATTTGTGATGATTCCGACGACAAAGAAGAATATAGTCGACTTGTTAATTTAGTCTCATCTTTGCTTGAGAATTCTGATATAAACTTAAATATTCAAAAAAATAAATCAAAACTTGAAGGATTTAAGAATAAATATAAATGTGTATCTTTAGCAAGTAATGATTTTGTTTATCAACTGGATCACGATAATGTTGCTAATAAAAAAACACTAGATAAAATTTCTAACTTAGACATAAAATCTATAGATAAAGAACAATTGTTTATTCCATCAAAAATAATTTTGTTTAAAAAAAATAAATATGAATATATATTTAAGCCTTCGTATAAAGTTAAATATTTAAATAAGTCTCTAATTTTTGATAGTGTCTTTATTAAAGACTATATTGATACAAACAACAATTTTTTACTAAAAAAGAATGTAGATTGGTTATTAAATACTGGAAATCAATTTTTTTACAGAGATGTATATTTGTCTAACTTAGAAAAAGGCTTAGAGTTGTCAAAAACAACATTATCAGCATGTTCTTTTGGTATGGCTTATTTTTGGTTATCCTCAGGTAATAAAATTTGTATAGCTGAATTTTTATCACACTACCATAGGCTGCATGAAGACAGTGCATGGGTTAAGGAGGGAGAAAAAATTGTAAACTCTATTAACTATTTTAAAGCTGAAATTTTAAATATATAAATTATGAATAATGACCAAATACCTTTAGAGTTTTTAAACTTTTCAATACCACAATACCCTTCATTAAATACGAAAAAAAATTTTGAGGCTTATTTTTTTGAATATTTTCAGAATCAAGAATTTAACACTTCATTAAAATATATACCAATACAGTGGACAAATTACCTAGTAAAACAAAACTATGGCAGAGATATTCAAGACTTAAATAATTATTTAAAATTAAATTTAAAATCCGAAGAAAAATATTTCACAATAGTTCAATATTCAGGAGGGCCTTTAATTGAGCTAGAGAATACTTTAATTTTTAGCATGGGAGGCACTATCAATACAAAACTTGGAAAGAATTCTAAAGTTATTCCACTTCCTCTTTTGTATGATTCAAATTTAAAGAAAGCTGACTTAGAGAAGAAATACATTGCTTCATATATTGGTAGGCCTACTCATAAAATAAGAATGAAACTAGAAGATCGTATAACAAGTAATGAAAAATTTTATATTAAAAATATTACCTCAATGAGTTCATCAATAAGTAAAGAGAATTTAGAATTATTTGAAAAGTTAATAAAAGAATCATATTTTTCAATCTGCCCTAGAGGTTATGGCCCAACAAGTTTTAGATTATATGAATCAATACAAATGGGCACTGTCCCTATTTATATTTCTGATAAATTTTTTCTACCTTATATAGAATTTCTTGATTGGAGTGAATTTGCAATACTATTAAAAAGCAGAAAGATTTCATCACTCCCTAGGAAACTTAATAACCTAATTGAATCAGGAGAATATTTTCGCTTAAAAGATGGTTTAGATAAAGTAAGTGAAAAGTATTTTAATTTTTTATATATGTCGAAATATATAAAGTCAATCGTTGAAAAATTATGACTGGCCACATGATTTCAAACAATAAATTAATTAAAAAGTTTAAATTTAGCCCTGAAGGCATATGTTATATTGGTGCAAATGAAGGTCAAGAACTTCCTGATATGTTAAATTGCTTTCCAAATATATCAATACACTGCTTCGAGCCACAAAAAATTCCATTTAATTTACTTAAAGAAAAGTTTTGTAATAACACCAATATATTTTTCTATAATTTTGCTTTAGGAAGTGAAAATAAACATTTGAATATTTATACTAATGATAATAATAACAATATGAGTTCTTCAATATTAGAACCAAAAGAACATCTTGATCTCCATCCACGTATAACTTTTAAAGGCACAGAAGAAATTGTAATTAAAAAATTCAGTGATTTAAATATTGATAATGTTGATTATTTAAATATTGATGTGCAGGGTTATGAATTAGAAGTATTGAAAGGCTTTGTCAATCTTGATGAAATAAAATATATAAAAACAGAAGTTAATAGGAAAGAACTGTATAAAGACTGTGTCTTAGTTAAAGATTTAGATAAATATTTAAAAAAATTTAATTTTTTAAGAGTCGAAACTTTTTGGAGGAAACAAACAATTCCATGGGGAGATGCTTTTTATTTAAAACAAAATCAATTATCAGCATTTCAAATATTATATTTTAATATTCGTAACAAAATTCAAGGAATTAGGGGCTATTTTTGGTTTCTGTCATTATTAATAAAATTAAGAATTATTAGATTGTGATTGGCCAATCAATTAATCTTTATAATTTTGACCATCTCCGTGAGACAAATCATAATAAATTAGTGGTTCTGCAACATATGTGCACTCGGAATGTTTAAGTATTTTTTTCCAACAATCATAGTCACCTTTTCCATTAGGTAGAGCTTTGTTGAACATCCCAACTTGTTTTATAAGATTTGTTTCGACAACTACACTTGACGTAATTATACAATTATGAATATTTATAAATCTTGAATTAAACTTCTCCGGGTAGTAAAATTTTTTGCTAAATAACTTTTTTTCGACAAATTCTGTATTTTTATATTTCCTGGAAATTAATTTATAATAATATTCTTCATTGTATAATTTGTAATTCTTTTTTTTGTTATAAATTCCATGTCCTACAAATCCATCAGTAGAAGAAAAATTGCTTCTTCCCTTTGACATTGCATCAATTTGAGATTCTAATTTATTCTCTAGCCATATATCATCATCATCTAAAAATGCAACATATTTGCTTTCTGCAACTTCAATTCCAAAATTTCTTATTGCATCTGATGAGAATCCATTGATTTCTTTTTGGTTTTGTTTTAAATTAATCTGCTGGACATTTTTCGGTAGTGAATACTTGTAGTACTCTTCTTGAGTAGAGCCATCATTAATTACTATAATTTGAATGTTTTTAAATGATTGATTTAAAACACTATTGACTGCATTTATTAGATAGAAATACCTGTTGAAGGTTGGAATGACTACTGAAACGAGTGTGCTCATCCTTAATAATATAATATTTGTTATAAATTAAACTTTATTAAGTTTATTTTATATAATTTAGTTATTATTTTCTGATATCACAGTGTATCCATTTGATATATTTAGAGTGTGTTTCTTGTTTTCCCTTATACAATACTGCTTGACCCAACAAAAATTATCGTTATTTGTTGGCGAAAAAGTAAATGAATTATCTACTTTTCTGAAATCATAATTTTCTATATGTAATTCAGTAATATTTAAAGGATCTTTAATAAAACTTGTTAAATTATAAAATCTTGGGACAGATAATGCAGTTATAAACAGCAAAGAAAAGATTAGTAAATTACTAGAAAGAAATTTATATCTATCTTCTTTAGGATAATTAAATAGATAAATTGATGAAGTTATTAGTAGAAAAATACCAAATCCATATCTAACAACAGGAGCTGTAATGAACCAAATTCCAATTAGAAAGAGGAAGTATAAAGAGAGTTTTAAATTATTTTTAAAAATCTTATATTCATATTTATAAATAAATTTATTAACAATGAATATAACAAAAAATGATATGATAAAATTCAATATTATTCTTGAATTGTAAGCATGATTAAACCAATGATTAGCCCAGTCGAGAAATTCTTCACTAGAAGACAAAATGATTCTCTGATTTTGCACAACTGACAAAATATAATAATAATTTTCTAATTCAGTTTTATTCAAGGACCACGAAAAAGTATTGAAACATGTAAAACTAATTGGGAAAATCAAACAGCTTGTAATTAATAAGTTTTTTACTACCCAAGCTGTAAGTAAAAAAAATAACACTTTAATTTTTTTTAAATAAGTATACAAACTAGTCTCATTAGTTTTTAGATATCTGTAAAGGAAATAGAAGAAAAGTGGAGAAAGGTATATACCCGAAATTCTATTTTGAAAAGCAAAAAAGGTTGAATATGAAATAAATATTAAATCATTAAATTCAAATTTATCTTCCAAGATTTTAGCTAACAACATTAAGTTAATTAAAAAAAATAAAATCCCAAACGCAACATCTGGCTTCCCAACGGATTGTATTTGGATAAATCCATTATTCCCCCCACCAAAACCAAAATTATCTAAAAAACCGTAGATTAGAAAGAATAAACCTGTATTTTTGAAGATTATATTTCTTTTATAGTACAAGTGAAAAGTAAAAAAATTAAATACTGTTACAAAGTAAACAAGATTTAAAAAATGTAAACCAATAAAGTTCTCACCTGACCAAAAATTTACAGATATATATTCGTGTATAGTTGACCATCCGTAACCAAGATAAAGATTTGATAAGCCAATGATGATTTTTGATTCTTTAATGTAGTTTTGTGCATTTAAATGATAATCTTTAGCATCAAAATGAAACCATACATCGTATGCACTTAATGAAAATAAAAAAGGAATAATAAAGAAGGAAAATACAAAATAGAGATCAAATTTTATCTTTGGTTTTTCTAGTAGATTGATTGCAAGTAAAATAAATAAGAAAATATTAAAAAGATCTCTTATCTCATTAAAAGAAAAGATAAAATTACTTAGAAGAACTATGTTCCCTAAAAAAAATAGAGAGATAACCGGTAAAAATACATCTAAGGATGTATCAAAAACTTTAATATCGTTTATTTTTTTGTTTGATCTGGATAATTTTATTAATAATAAAACGAAACTTCTTCCAAGAAGATAGAGAAAAATATTTAAGAATATAAAAATTATAATATTCACCAGTTAATGTTAATTTACAAATTTTGAATAAGTTACTGTTTAAGGAAATTCTTCTTTGCAAATCAATGCTACAATTTTATTTATAGATGATTGGCGTCAGAACACCCTTTAGAATCTCTCTTATAGGAGGAACCTCAGATTTACCTGAATATTATAAAGAATTTGGAGGAAAAGTTATATCCACTTCAATAAACAAATATATGTATCACTTTATTCACAAGTATTCAGCCAGCGAAATACAAATCAAATACTCAAAAACAGAGATTGTTAAAAATAAAAAAGAAATTAAACACCCAATTGTAAAAGCAATATCTGAAATTTATGGTATTGAAGGACTTGATATAAATAGCATTGCAGACATTCCAAAAGGAACTGGTTTGGCATCATCAAGTGCGTATACAGTGGGTTTAATCAATGGCCTAGCAAATTATCATAATCAAAATTTATCAAAATCAGATCTAGCTAAATTGGCATGTAAAGTTGAGTTGAATATCTTAAATGAACCTATTGGTAAACAAGATCAATACGCAACTGCATTCGGTGGTTTTAATAAAATTATATTTAACAAAAATGACTCAGTGAGAGTAAAACAATTGAGTTTAAGTAATAATGGATTTAATTATTTGAATTCTTGTATGGTTCTTTATAAAACAAATATTTCAAGAAATGCTTCGGATATTCTTAATGATCAAAAAAAGGGATTAAAACAAAAAGTAAATAAAGATTATGTACATGAGATAGTATCTTTAGTCAAACCAATGGAAGATGCGCTCAAAGATCTTAATATCAAAAAAATGGGTGAAATATTGACCGAAAACTGGGAAGTTAAGAAAAAATTATCTAAAAGCGTCACAAATAATCAAATTGATAAAATGAACAAAGATTTACTTTCTCAGGGTGGAATATATGGATCCAAGTTACTGGGAGCTGGAGGAGGAGGTTATTTATTGCTTATTGGCGAACCCAAAAAAATATCAACTCTTTCAGGTGAAAGTTTTCAAGATTTTAGATTCGATAACACAGGTTCACAAATTGTATACCAAGACTAGATTAAGTTTTCTTTTATAGATTTTTTTATTGCTTCTTCTGTTGAAAATTTTGGAGACCAACCATTAGAAAGTTGTTTTGAATTATCGTATGAGTAATTTGTTACATCACCCAACCATCCATATTCTTTATTTTCATAATTAATTTTAGGACTGACCCCTAACTCCTCTGAAACAAGTTCTGCAATACGCTTTACTTTTATTCCGCTGTCATTAGGCGTTATATTAAAAATTTCATTACTTAAATTTTTTTCAATATAGTGCAGCATTCCTGAAGTTAAGTCTTCTACATGAATGTAAGGTTTTCTTTGGTTACCATCTCCAAGCACATCTAGCTTTGAATTGTTTACTTTAAGCTTTTCTATGAAATCAAATATTACGCCATGTGTCATATTCGGACCAACCACATTTGGAAATCTAAAAATGTAGTAATTCTTTAAAAAGTATGATTTTGTAGCTGAGATATATCCCTCTGAAGCTAGCTTCATTGCACCGTAGTAAGATTGTGGTAAAGCTGGCCCATCATTTTCCCGCAATGGACGATTGCTAGACCCCAAAACAGCTGAAGAAGACGCAAAAACTATTGTATCTATATTTCTTTTATCTACAAATTTAGATATATTGACTGTTGTCATCAAAGTATTGTTTATGTCAACTTGAGGTCCATTTATATACCCCCTGATATCAGAATTAGCTGCCATATGCCAAACAACATCAATTTTTTCATAATGAAATTCTTTAATCAGCACTTCAACAGAACTTTCAGAAGATAAATCTAATTCTATGAATTTAAATGTATCAAATTGTTTTAATTGATAGACTGTTTCATTTTTACCTAAAGTGAAATTATCGACACCTAATACAGTATCGCCTTCTTGGAGTAAATATTTAGCTAAATAGCTACCAATAAACCCTGCAGCTCCAGTAATAAGATGTGTTTTCATTCTGTTTTCATTTTTTCTGCCAGTTCTTTAGCAAGTTCTATAGCTTTGTCAGAATTTATATATTCAAATGTGCCAAACCTTCCTAATGGCTCTATGTTTATAGATTTTAAATAATTCAGAACAGTATCTGTGTTTCTTCTGTGATCAAGATCATAAATTACATATGCGTATTTAAATGTACGTGTATTAATTTCAACTAAATCTTTCGGACTAAAAAATTTTAACTTAAAAAGATCACTTTTAATCCGGTCTTCTAGCTCGTCAATCGGTATATCTTCCGGCATATCTTTTCTAAAAGTAACCTCGACCATTAAATTAGTAAACCCATCTTTGTAGTAATTTTTCCCAAGAAAATTGAGTTTAGACACCCTATGAAAAATAATCTTTGGGTCTGCAATAGTAATAGCAAAGTTATCTCCTAAGACGTCTCCTTTTATTTTAAGACTAGTTATGTGGATTGAATTGTATTTTAATTTTGCTATAGCGTTTAGAACTTCTTTTGGGGGAGAAGGTTTAATCATTTTAATTAATTCGTGTATTGGTAAAGTTGAAACTAATTTATCAAATTCATATTGTGATAATGTTGTTTCAACAATATGCTTATTTTTATTTTTTGAGATACTAACGATCTCTTCATTTAGATGTATATCAGGCTTAGGATTTATTTTCTTTTCCAGGGAGTCTACTATTGTTTGGAATCCACCAACTTCTGGGTAATGAAAGAATAATTGATGTAGGTATCCTTCGGTTTCTTTACCACTTGCACTATCTATTATGTCTTGTTTTGGAGGCTTTGGAATTCGCTCAACCATTTGAAGATCAAGAAATGAAGTTTCATACTTCCATATTTTACGATTATATGGTTCTAAAAATAATCTTGTTATACCTTCACCGAAAGTACTGTAAAAGAAATCGAGCATATTTTTTGGTTTATAATTTTCATAAGGATTTTCAAGGAAAGAGTTGAGTGCGTATCTTTTATCTGAATTACTTAAAGCAAACAAATCATTTTCAAAGGGATATTTCACAAATCTTCCATCATGAAAAACTCTATTAGATCTTTTAAGTTTGTTCATGGGGGCTAGTGAAGTTATGAAATCTAAAATTTCTTTATTTTTAGAAAAAGTTATATGTGGGCCTATATCCCATGAGACCCCATCATTATCGTCAAAAGATCTACACAATCCTCCAAGGGATGATTCTTTTTCAATAATTGTAGTTTTCTTACCCAGAAAATATGAATAAGCCAGACTTGATATCCCTCCGCCTAAAATGCCAATATTTTTCATAATTTTATAGGTCTTTTCTTATTTTATATGCATTTTGGATGGTACTTAGAATTACCTTTGGAATTATTTTTACAGGTAGACCTCTTGAAGAATCATTTCTATTTTTGTAATTAATATCAACCTCAATGAGTCTATTTCCCATCGCCAAACATCTAATTCCAATTTCAGAATTTAATAAATGGTTATTTATAAGTCCATGCTCAATAATTTTATTGAGTGTATTTCTATCATATACTCTAAATCCACTATCGGGATCACGAAAACTGTAACCATAAAAGGACTTAATAAATACCGAATACATTTTTGTGAGAACTTGGCGATACAATGGGTCTGTTCTGTTTACCCTAACCCCAATTACTAATACATCCCTTTCTCCAAATTGAACTATTTTTTTAATATCACTCCAGTTAAATTTTGAACCCATATCTGAAAAAAAAATAATATCTGCTTTAGATAAGGATATCCCATCTATTAAAGCTTTTGAATATCCTCTTCTTTCTTTTGTTTGAGAAAGAGTAAGATTAAATTTTGATTTTAGTTGAAGTAATTTTTCCGAAGTTCCATCTGTACTTCCGTCTTCAGCAATAATTATCTTTGATTCAGTTTGGAGTTCTTTTACAACAGTAAATATTTCAGAAATGTCGTTTTCTATTGTTTCTATCTCATTGAAAGCATTAAATACAAAATCTACTCTATTAGACATCTTTTAATTCTGAAATATCATTTTTTATAATATGGACAAAGAGATGAAATATAATCATGTGAGAATCTTCGACTGGTCCATAGTAATCTTTTTTAGTTTTAATATGAATGGAGTTTTTAGCAAGCTTTTTCAACTTCCCCCCATCAAAACCAATCAAAGCAAAAGTTTCCATATTTATATTGTTGCAAAATTCAACAATGTTTAGGACATTACTGCTATTGCCTGAAGAAGAAATAGCTATCAAAAGATCCTTCGATGTTGGCTCATAATTTTTTATAATTTCTGTATATATATTTTCATAACCGTAGTCATTTGCAGTGGCGGTTAGTAAAGGAACATTATCATTTAAAGATATTGCCACAAGCCTGTTTTCATCCAAATTCAATTTTGATAAATCAGTGACTGCATGTGTAGCGACTGAGGCACTTCCTCCGTTACCGACAAAAAAAATTCTATTTGAAGTTCCAATTCTCTCTTTTAGGTTACGATACAAGGTATCAATTGCATATAAATCTGATTCTGCAATCGCTTCATTTATAACAGTTAAGTAATTTTTAAGTAAATTCAATATAGTTAATATACTATCATAATTCTATATGTTGCAGGCAGTTGTCATTGCTGGTGGAGAAGGCCAAAGAATGAAAAGTGTTTTAGGAAATACTCCTAAAATCTTATCGCCTATTGGTGAAGATACTTTATTAGATGTCTACATTAAATTATTCAAAGCGAATAATATACAAAAAATACATTTTTGCCTTGGGGTAGGCGGTCATGAAATACTCAAAAAACTTAAAATTAGCTACCCAGATTTAAATTACACATATGAAATTGAAGAAAAACGCCTGGGTACTTACGGAGCATTGATTAATTCTTATAAGCACTTAGAAGAAAGTTTTTTTTTGATTCTTGGAGATATTCTTACAGATATAAATATTAGTAATTTTGCTAAAAAATTTTCTTTAAAAAAATGTGATTTAATGCTGATTTCAAGATTTACTGATCACCCAAAAGATAGTGACATAATTATTTTGGATCAAGCAAGTAAAGTTACCAAGATATCAAGACATGAAGACCTAGATTATCCATATTCTCCCATAGGAAATACTGGACTATTCTTTATAAATAAAAAAATACTACTTTTAGATTCAAAGTATGCGAAGAGTGACTTTACTAAAGACTTTTTAAGAAAAAATTTAAATAAACTAGAAGTCACAGCTGAAATATCAATAGATTTCATTAAAGACATAGGCACCCCTGAGAGGCTAAAAAATGGAGTAGCCGATTATTTTAATTTTATAGCGAATAAAAATAAGTTTTTATTCGTTGATAGAGACGGAACATTAATTAGTAATTTAGGTGATACTAGTAATTGGAAAAATGTTAAATTTGTTGAAGGTTCCATAAATTTTTTAAAGACTTTACAGGAGAATGGCTATAGAGTTGTAATGTTTACTAATCAGCCAGGAGTTGCAAAAGGTTTTTTCAAATTGACTGACTTAGTTAATGTACATTCTGAAATTCAACATAAGTTAATTGAATCAGGTTGCAAGCCATTATCCTTTATAAAATACTGTCCCCATCATCCTGAGACCGGATTTAAAAACGAGGTAAAAGAATTAAAAACTAACTGCAATTGCAGGAAGCCAAAGACAGGGATGTATGATGAATTTTTAGAAGAGTTCAATCTTAAAGATTTAAATACAATAATGGTAGGGGATACCAATAGTGATTTGGAATTTGGTCAACAAATAGGTGCTGAAACTTATATTCTTAAGAACGAACATTCAGAGACTATCGATAGTAAATTTCTTGTTGATAATTTTAACAAGATAAAATATTTTTTAGAATCTTAAGAAATGAAAGACATGAACTATATTCTTTATAACTCAAATACACTACCAAATCACCTTAATGATTGTATTTCAAATATAAAAAAAGTAGATCCCAACAGTAATGTATATTTAATAAGTGATATTAAAACTAACTACAAGGGAGTTATCTCAATTGTTAATTCAGATATAATTTCAGACCAAACTCAAGATATTGTTAGTCATAATATTTACAAAAATACAAATTATGAAAAAAATCCACTCTGGGAATCTTCACTTATCAGAATTTTCGCTATTAGAGATTTAGCTAGTAGGTATAGCATCCAGGACATCATACATTTTGATAATGATGTATTAATTTATGCTAAAGCTGATGAAGTAGCGAAATTATTTGCTAAAGATAAAGTCAACATCACGAGGTCTAATGAAAAATCACTAGTTTTTGGTTACTCATACTTTCATGATTTTAAAATTTTAGACAAGTTGTGTAATCGATTGTACGAGCTAATAATGATTAATATCTGTGATAAAAACTGGAAAAGTAAACCAATAAACGAGATGAGATTATTACAAATGATTTATGGCGAAATGCCTGAATTTTTTAATATTCTAAATTCTTACCCACTAAAAAATAATGCTTATGTTTTCGATCCTGCAATCTATGGCCAAATAGTGGGCGGATCTCATTTTCGTCCTAGGAGGTTTTCCCCAAAAAGTGTTTATAGAGTTGGATATACAGACACTAGAAGAAGGTACTTACCAAGAGGAGGATGGCTAGACCTCTCACACGAAGTAGCGGACAAGTTTCTTGCTGATAATACAAAATTATTTTTCAAGAATAGGGTTCCTTTTTTAAAAAATAAAAACGGAACTTTTAAAATTGCGAATCTACACATACATTCAAAAGAGTTAAGAAAATATAAATTATGACTTTTAACAACTGGTGGTGTGGGATTTATATGATATTGTAGTCCAATTTATTAAACATATTAACTGGATGTCTTTTAAATGAATCGAAGTAAAGGTAGATTCTTGAAAACTAGGTAATTATATTCATTATTATGAAAACAATTAAAAAATATAATCCAATTAATTAAACTTCAAGTATTTTTACTTTGTCTGACAACATTTTGGAGACGTGCTGACTTGTACCATCCCAAATTTCACCTATTTTAAGGTAGTTTTCAAATTTAAATTTGATATGATTTACCTTTTTTAACATTGTTGGATTCAGATGATGATTAAAGAATAAATCAGAATAATAAAGATTTTCAATTTTTTTTGAACACATTGCAGCAGCTATGGCAAAAGTTCCAACTCCTGATGTAGCAAGATTTTTTGCGTTACTTAAAATATTAAAATCCTCTTCAATATTTGAAGATTGTATTTCAACTTTAGGATTATCAATCAAGTAAGCTATCACAGGATTATTAAAGGGCTTTGAACTAACAACTATTGCTTTATCGTACCTAGAGATCAATTCAAGATAGTAATTTAATGGATTTTGTATATAGTATGGGTGACCATCATTAAAAATATCTCCACTTCTTATATGAATAACAATAGTATTTTCATCAATATCTACTTTCTTGTGGAATTTTAAATTTGGATATATATCATTTATAAAAGTATCATTGAAATTATCTAAGTAGAATCCTTTATCATGGATATCTAATGGATAATCAGTAGCCGAGATTTGGTTAAATTTTTCTGAAATATTATCAAAATAATAAAATCTAGACCCGTGTTTAAATCTTTTAAGATTACTTGAAAACCTATTGTTTACCTTTGAAATACTTTTTATAAATTCATTTTCTTCAACATAGAAATTACATCCCTTTAGATTTGAATACATGATGCCTAGGGCAATTTGTTGTAAGTTGTTTCCTAAGCCTCCATATAAATAACTAATTGTATAATTTGAAATAAATTGATTTTTTAATCTACCTTTCATAAGTTAAATTGTAATGGATGAAAGTATGTTTCTAATAATATTTATTGAGTTAATTTGTAATTATGTGTGGAATGTTAGTCTCAACTAAAAATATTTCTGACCAATCAAGTTACTTAGCGAAAGAAGAATCAATAACAGGTGGATTTGGAATTGAGGGAAGATATCCTTTTTTAGATAAAGCAGTTGTACAAGAATTCTTATGGCTTAAAATTTTATCGTAAAACAATTCAGACTATTAAAAAAAGTAAGTACTCCCTTTTTAGGATATGTACCATTCACCATAACTTTTAATTTTGTCAATTTTTTCATTCCCAACTAAGTAATTGAAATGAATAATTGCAGGATCTATTTTTGAATTATTATTATAAAAATGAGGACCATTTGGGAAAATATCTAGGGGTAAAACTTTATATTTAAACTTACCTTTAGATTTATTTATATGAGTTTGATCATGCGTTTTATAATTAACAATTTTCTTAACAGGCATCTTTTCGGGGTCAAAAAATCTACGAGTTTTCTTATTTGATCTTATGTACATAAATCCAGCACAAAGGTTTATTTGATTAGGTTTGGAAGGCCTTTTGTCATTCTGGAATACAATATCTGCCTCTCCAATGTATTTTTGAAGATAATTTTTAATATCTTTTTTTACTACAATATCTCCATCGAGGTAGAGAACGTATTTACTTTTATTTAATGCTGAAAAAATTATATGAAACTTTTTTAACATTATTTCACCAAATTTATCATCAAAGTAATTAAAAAGGTTGCTATCGGCATTGAAAAATATTTCATTATTTACTTCTATGTTTGGATACTTTTGGTAAAAGTAGTTATAAGTTTCTTCATCAAGAGCATAAAGTTCAATTTTTAAATTTACATTATTTTGATTAATTGATTCAAATAAATTCTCTGTGATAGCTATGTAGCCTTTACTAGAAAAAGTAACTGCCCTAAAGTCTTCAATACTCATAACTTAATAGTATATAAAATATTTTTACAGCATTTTGTTTTTTAATTAAATAACAGCAATCAAATGAAATTTAATAAATTATACTTTGATTGATTATAAATGAAATTGTTTAAAAAAATTATTAGTGATGTAAAATATGTATCTAAGTTAACAGGTACACATAACAAAAAATTAATAATAGCTAAAGCTGTGATATTTTCACAAATATGTGCATTTTTTGATATTATGATTATTTTGTTATTTGCTGCGATTCTTACTGGTTCATATAATCTAGATAATGTTTTATCTCCGATAATAGAATTTGTACTGGACTACAAAATAATTTTACCATTGATTGTTTTCTTCAGATTTTATTTCATATATTTGCAAAATATTATGTTAAAAACACTTGAGTTAGAAGTACGAGAAAATATTAATGTTTTTCTATTAAAAGAAGTATTTGATAAGAGAAATTATTCAATCGCAGATGGCTTCTTCTATTTAAATGTACTGTCAGGTCACATTTCTTACTTTTATTCAAATCTAACTAATTTTATAAACTCAGTACTCCAAGTTATTGCTTTTTCTGTTTATCTAGTTATCTCAGATATAAGAACTGTTGTTACATTTGGCCTGGGTGCATTAGTTCTTGTTTATCCAACAAAAATACTTCTAAAAAAAGCTAGAGGTTATATGCATGAATCTTACCAATTTAATCAGCAGTCAAATCAAGAAGTCCAAAGAATTATTGAAAATATGTTTTTAATAAAACTTCTTAAAAAAGACAAAGAAGAGATAAAAAGTTATCATGATACATTTCGTGAGTACTCCTCAACAACATTAAAAAATCATAAATATGGGGCAATTAATTCCTTCTTACCCTCTTTTACAACTATGTTCGTTTTTTCAGCTTTAATGACTGTCGGCTCAGTCGCAAAAGCAATCACGTTAGATTTTATAGGAGTAACTTTAAGGCTTTTTCAGTCATTAGGTGCGATCACTAATTCTATTAATCAGATTATTAATTCCCATGTTCATATGGAAAAATTTAATGAAATGGAAAAAAATAAAATTTCTGTACATAAAAATAATTTTGTTCCTGAGAATTTGCCAAAAAAATATGCAATAAAAATTGAAGACCTATCTTTTAAGTATTTCAACAGTGATGAGTACATATTCGAAAACATAAATTTAGAAATAGCCAAGAATACTCATACCATAATTACTGGACCAAATGGATCTGGTAAAAGCACGCTTCTAGGCTTAATTGCTGGAGTTTTTTATTCACAAAAAGGTAAAGTTTACGCCAATAATAAAAAGTTTGGTTACATTGGGGCAACACCAATGATCTTCACCGGTTCTTTGAAAGAAAATATACTTTATGGAAATGATGGGACTTGGTCAGATAAAGAGATCTTAGATTATTTAAAATTATTTCAAATTTTTAAAGAAGAAAGTAATTACGACCTAGAAAAAAATATAGATAATAAAAGCCTATCATCTGGTCAGATGCAGAAAATAGCCTTTGTAAGGGCTTTATTATCAGAACCAGATATATTAATTTTGGATGAATCTACGGCAAATTTAGATGATGCCTCCAGAAAGCTAATTTTTGAACTCCTAAGTAATAAAAAAGTTACAATTATAAATTCAACGCATGATCCTGAAAATTTTGAAAATGTTGATAATCATTTAAAAATAGAAATAGTTGATGAGCAAAGAAAGCTATTTATTAATTAAATCGGTATAATCCTGTAGTTCAACATTCAGACTTTTCTCCAAAGAAAATGTATTAACAACAAGACTCCTTGCATTCATAGATATTCTCTTAAACTCATTATTATCTTCATTCAAATACTTTATCCATTTAGTTAAAGATTCGTTCTCGCTTTCTAAGATGACACCAGTGGTTTTATGCTCTACAACTTCCATTACATTTTGACTTTTAAGAACGAGCGGCACACAACCCTGAGACATTGCTTCTAATAGTGTTTTAGGATGTCCTTCAAATTTTGAATAGAGAATATAGAACTTATATTCTCCATATTTTTCAAGAAGTACTTTGTGATCTAAAGTTCCTAAAAAATGAATTTCTACATTGTTCTCTTGACCAAAATTTGCGATATCTTTTTTCAATTTTCCTTCGCCAACAATATCTAAAACTAATTCAGATCCTGAAAGATTTTTAATTACTTTTTGATAATTTTTCTGGTCTTCTAGCCTACCAACCATAAGTATCCGTTCTTTTTTTCGACCCATAATATTATTCATTTTTTTGGGAATATTTACCCAGTTAGGTCTTAGTTCAATTGTTTTATTTTTAATTAAACTAAATTTTTTATTTAAGTTAAGTAAATCGTTTGTTGAGGATACAAAATATTTATCTGAAAATAACAGAGAAAATAAAGTCAATAAATAGTTAAACAAAATTTTTAGCATAGACTTCTTTTCTTTTACTGAAAAATCTAATAAGTCATATCCAGTTCTTATTATCAATGGCTTTTTTAATAATAACTTTAAAATTATGGGTATCCATGAGCCCATTAGTTGATTAGTTTTCATTAGATCAATATTTTTTAAATCTTTTTTTATTCTGAAGGGGATGAATAGAGATTGGATAAATTTCACAGTTTTATTTCTCGATTTTATATATTTGCCCACGGGAATCACATTAATTTTTTTAAATTCACTCAAAATTTCAATATCTTCATCACTACCATAAGTAACGAAAGTGAATTTTATGTCAGTCTTGTTCAAAATTTGTTTATATAGTTCAATTTCACGAGATAAAAGCCCAGAAACTAACCAGTCTTTAGCAGCTATTTCATATGTAAAAAAAAGAGCTATATGCATCGAGCTAATATTAATCTAGATATAGTGATTTTAAATAAATAATGAAGAAAATATTAGTAATACACAATAACTACAGGCTTACTGGCGGTGAAGATATAGCTGTGAGTAAAGAAATAGCACTTCTTAAACAAAAATTTGAAGTAAAAGTTTTATTTTTTGACAATACGATAAAGAACTATTTAAAACAAATATTTTGGTTTTTGCTAAATTCAAACACAGAAAGTAATAAGCAAGTAAAAAAAATATTAAAAGAATTTTCGCCTGACATAGCTTACGTCCACAATACTTGGTTTAAAGGTTCATTGGGAATATTTAGAATTCTAAAAGAATCAAATATTTCCACAGTACTGAAGCTACATAATTTCCGATATTATTGTACTAAATCATACACCACGAAAAATCATCTAGTGAACAATCACCCTTGTCAAGCTTGTGGCTTGAATAAAAATCAACTCGGACTTTTTAATAAATACTTTCAAAATTCATGGCTGCAATCATTAATAGTAAATAGGTATGGAAAAAAGTATTTTAAAATCATCAAAGAACAAAATATTACAATCTTAGTTTTAACAAAGTTTCATAAAAAATTCTTAATTGATCTAGGAATCGAAAACCAAAGAATTAAGATATTGCCAAATTATGTTAGTGTTCCAGAAAAAAAGGGTGACAGGATAGTTGGGGACTTTCTAGTTTATGCTGGTAGAATTTCACCAGAAAAAGGAGTCGAGGAACTTATTAATGCTTTTAATAATATTGAGAATAATAAAACTGTATTGAAAATAATTGGTGTTGGCCCTAGCTATGAAGACTTTAAAAAGAAATATGCCTCTGAAAAAATTATATTTTTAGGGCAAATACCAAATCTCGAAGTTATTGATTCTATATCAAAATCAAAAGGAGTTGTTACTGCAACCAAATTATTTGAAGGGCAACCAACTCTTCTTTGCGAAGCATCTAGTTTAGGCATAACATCAGTTTTTCCAAAAACTGGAGGTATAGCTGAGTTCTATCCACCAAATTACTCCTTTTCATTTGAACAATTTAACTATGATGATTTACAGAAGAAATTAGAGTTATTACTTAGTGGTAATCAACTAAAGGAACAGGGAACTTCAAATAAAATGTTTATTTCAAAATATCTCAACGAACAAGGGTTATTAGATGAATTTGATAAGATTGTAATCGGTTCAAATGGATAATAAAGTTTCGGTAATTATGAGTATCTATAACAATGAAAAAACTATAGAAAAAGCAATACTCAGTATTTTAAGCCAAAGCTATGAAAATATTGAGCTGAATGTTATTGATGATTTTTCTAATGACCAAAGCTATGCAATATGTAAGGAAATTGCTTTAAAACATAAAAATATTAATGTTTATCAAAATGAAATAAATTTAGGGCTTACAAAATCTTTAAATATTTTAATTAGTAAATCAACAGGACAATTTATTGCTCGACAAGATGGTGACGATTACAGCCATGTAGATAGGATCCATCAACAAATAAAATTAATTGAATCAAGAAATTTTGATGTTGTGAGTACAAGAGCTTATATTATGGGTTCAAAAAAAGTTATCCCTAATTATTCATATTATCTGCCTTTAAAACAGATTATAAAATATAAAAATCCATTCATACATGGAACTCTCTTAATAAAAAAAGATGTCCTAGATGAGATAGGGGGATATGATCAAAGATTTAGGTATTCTCAAGACTATAAATTAATGACTGATCTTCTTAATTGCGGATACAAAGTATCAATGATTAAAGAACCACTTTATTATTTAAATATGAATAATAATATTTCAAACAAATATAAAAAAGAACAAAAATATTACGCAGATTGTGTCAGAAATAATTTGGATCCTGTAAAAACATGAAAGTATATTTAAATAGCGCAAATGAATCATGGGTTGTTGATAGATTTAGAGAAGAGTGGGTATCCAATAATGAATTTATCACAACTGATAACATTAAAGAGGCCGATATCGTATGGATAATTGCACCATGGACTTGGAAAAAAATTCCTAAAAAGTATTTAAAAAGTAAGATTGTTGTATGCACAATCCACCACATTGATATGTCTAAATTTGACAGTAAAGAGAAAAAAAATTTTTATAAAAGGGATAACTTTGTAAATTTCTATCATGCTATTTCATCAAAAACTGAAGAGCAATTAGAGAAATTAGTGTCTCAGAGAATTTTCACTATACCATTCTGGGTTAATCAGAACATTTTCTATGAAATGAAAAATAAAAAAATGTTGAAAAAAAAGTATAACATTCCTGAAGACTCTTTTTTAGTTGGATCTTTTCAAAGAGACACTGAAGGTAAGGACCTTACTTCACCAAAACTTTCAAAGGGGCCAGATCAATTTATGAGAATCATGCAAAATTATAAAGAACGATATCCAAATTTAAGAGTTCTCTTAACTGGAAAAAGAAGACAATATTTAATACAGAGTTTAAAGAATTCAAATATACCATTTAATTTTTTTGAAATGACAACATTTGCTGAGCTGAATGAATTATATAATTGTTTAGATTTGTATTTAGTCACATCAAGAGTTGAGGGTGGTCCACAGGCACTTGTTGAGTGTGGTTTGACAAAAACACCCCTTATATCCACAGATGTAGGTTTAGCATCTTATATATTGGATAAAAGTTCAATATTTAGTATGGATAATTACCAACAAGCTCAACCCAATACCTTAAAAGCATATGAAAACTCTTCCAAGCTTATAATCCCTGAATGGTTTAATAAGTATAAATCTATGTTTGAAGAAATTTTATGAAAATAAGTGTTGGAACGAATATTAAAGAAGGACCCTGGGGTGGGGGTAATTTATTTGCAATCAATCTTACCCAATATTTAGAGAAAAAAGGACATACTGTTATTAATCATTTAGACCATGAGGATATTGATTTGATACTTTTAACGGAGCCAAGAAAAACTTCAGAATCTTCTGCTTTTACTCACATGGATATTTTTAAATATCAAAAGCTCGTCAATCGAAACGTACTCGTTGTTCACAGAGTAAATGAGTGTGACGAAAGAAAAAAAACTAATTTTGTAAACAAATATCTAATAGAAGCCAATAGGGTTGCTGATTCAACAGTATTTGTTAGTACTTGGTTAAAAAATTTATTTATCAATCAAGGACTTAAAAATGATAATTTACGAGTTATTTTAAGTGGCGCAAATTCTGAATTATTTAATAGTGAAAATACTGATGTTTGGACTTCAGAGAAACCCCTAAAGATAGTAACTCATCACTGGGGAGCAAATTGGAACAAAGGTTTTGCAATCTATAAAAAATTAGATGAACTTTTGTCAAAAAGTGAATATAAAGAGAAATTAGAATTTACGTATATTGGGAATCTTCCTTCGAAGGTTAAATTTCAAAATTCATCAGTCGTTAAGCCGCTTTCAGGAAGAGCTTTAGCAAATGAGGTTAAGAATCACCATGCGTATTTAACTGGTTCACTTAATGAACCATCTGGAAACCATCATATTGAAGGTGCGCAGTGTGGTTTGCCTATTTTGTATATAGATAGTGGGGGAATACCTGAGTATTGTGAAAATTATGGGTTAAAGTTTACAGAAAATAATTTTGAAACTATTTTACAAGAATTTATTAATAACTTCTCAAAGTTAAAAAGCAATATGCATACCTATCCTCATGGTTCAGATCAAATGTGTTCAGAATATGAAAATTTGTTCATAAAATTATTAGACTCTAGAGAAGAAATTGTGAAAGTTCGAAAAACACCTTATAGAATCAACATATTAGATCAGGTAATTTATTTAATATCTAGGAAACTTAATTTAGAATTTAAAAAGTTCAAAGTACGGTTCTCTAAATAACCTGAAGAATTAAAATAATAATATGAGGTTAAAAAATCTTTTATCATTAAATAACATAACAGCCTTAGTCAAAATTTCTTTTTTAATCTTTTTATTTCTTATTATGTTATTTAATAGATCATTTATTGGTCTATACATATTTGGCTTCAGATTAGGAGAGTTGCTAACTGGAGTAGGCTTACTCTTCGCTATGATATTTCTCTTAGCTCCAAAAAAATATCTTTCAGATTTTTACTTTAATAATTTACAGTTTTATTCACAAAAGCTGATATTCACTTCATTTTTTGTAGTAACTTTTTTAAATGAGGGAAGCTTATTAAACACTTATACATACAAATCAAGTTCATATATTTGGACAATATCATTTCTTTTTTTTGGTGTAATTTATAAATTTAATTCTTGGGTTAAAGCAGAAGACATATTAACTTATTTTTTCATTATTCCATTCATTACGTATGTATTTTCATCCGGCAACTATCCAAATGTTATAATTGATTTTTTTAAAGTAAATTCCGATAAATTCCAATTTTTAAAACCATCGGATCTATTCATTGGCTATGTGGCACTAAATTTTTTAATGAAATTTATTATCAGGTCACAAAATAGACGTTTTCTATATTTTCTAGTGACCAGTTTTACTCTTTTACCCTTGCTACTTTTTTCTAGCCGGGGTTCTTTTTTAGGAGTAGTAATTTATATGTGTTTTGAAATAATTTATTCGAGAAGATTTATTGTAAATAACAAAACAAGGGTGATTATCTATCTATTAGTAAGTTCTTTATTTTTTATATTTTCAACTCTTAGAATCGACAAAGCAGAGGAATTAAACAGGCCTACCATTGAAAAACTAATCCAAGTTGCAACTCCAGGAACAATTACAGATAGTCTTACCTCATTAGCTCAAGAAAAAGAAACAGTAACTGTACTATTTTCCTTTTATTGGCATTACGGAAGGCTGGAGTCAACGGATCCTACAACTAATTGGAGATTGGACATTTGGCAAGATATTACCCATGACATGATTGATGAAGGAATAGTTTTTAAAGGTTACGGTTATAATGAAATTTTTCCAGCTATGTTAGACCCAACAGCTCCTGGAAGATTAGGCAGAGATGGCTTGAATGAAAATGTTCATAATTATTTTGTGAACATACTTGCTAGGGGTGGAATATTTCAACTACTTCTATTTATACTTTTTCATATAGGGTTAATAAAATACTGGAAAGATAAGAATCAAAATTATCAAATTTTGATGTATGTTGTCCCTTCATTTGTTGTTTCATCCTTAGATATAACCATGGAAGGGGTTCAGTATCCTCTAATTTATTATTTTTTCCTTTATTACTTCCTAAAAAACTCTACTAAAGTCAAGGTTATTGAATTATATGGGTAAAAAATTCTAGCATGAAAAAAGCATTTATTACGGGTATAACTGGTCAAGATGGTCACTATTTATCAAAACTACTACTTGAAAAAGATTACGAAGTTCATGGAACAATTAGAAGGTCATCATCAATAAACACAGGTCGAATTGATCCATTAATTTCAAAGTATCAAAATACAAAACAGTTAAATCTTTACTACTCTGATTTACTTGATTCTTCATCTTTAAATATGCTTATAAATAAAATACAGCCAGATGAAACATATAATCTTGCAGCACAGTCGCATGTAGCAGTGTCCTTTAAGAATCCTATATTTACAACTCAAACAGGTACATTAGGGCCTCTTTCATTACTTGAAGCCGTAAGAAATTCTGATAAAGAAATCAAATATTATCAAGCATCATCTTCGGAAATGTATGGCGGTCAGATGAAAGGAAAGCTAAACGAAGAATCACTTCTTAATCCTAAAAGCCCATACGCAGCAGCAAAAGTTTTTGCACACCATATGACCTCGATTTATAGAGATTCTTATTCACTATTTTGTTCAAACGGGATTCTGTTCAATCATGAATCACCACACAGAGGTGAAACCTTCGTAACAAGAAAAATAACAAGAGCTGCTTCTCGAATAAAATTAGGCTTACAAAATAAGCTTACATTAGGCAATCTTGAGGCAAGTAGAGATTGGGGTTTTGCGGGTGATTATGTAGAAGCTATGTGGATGATGCTTCAACATGACACACCTGATGATTGGGTAATAGCTACAGGCGAAACATATACAGTAAGACAATTTTTAGAAGCCACTTTTAAAAAATTAGATTTAAATTGGGAAGAATATGTACAAACATCTGATAAATATTTGAGGCCAAATGAAGTGGAACATCTCTTAGGAGACCCTACAAAAGCTAAAGAGGAATTAGGCTGGGAGCCTAAAACAAGTTTTGATTCTTTAGTTGAGATGATGGTTGAAAGTGATTTGAATTTAGCTAAAAGAGAAAAGGTTTTGGTAGCAGAGGGATTACTCGAGCCAACATGGGAAAATCCGACTAGCTAGTTATTTTCTAAAAACCAGGAATATGTAATCCTTAATCCTTCATCAAGATCTATAGTTGGTTCCCAACCTAGGTTATTTATTTTCTGTGAATCAATCAATTTTCTTGGGTTCCCATCAGGCATTGATGTGTCAAAAATTAATTCACCCTGATAGTCAATAACCTTTTTAATTTTTTCTGCTAAATTTTTAATTGTAATTTCGTGTCCGCTACCAACATTTAGTAAATCAATTTCAATTTTTTTATCGATTAGAAATTCTACAGCTTTTGAGAGGTCGTCTACAAACAAAAACTCCCTAAGTGGTTCTCCGGTACCCCAGATATTAAAACTTTCAGCATTTGTGACCTTTGATTTATGCATTCTTTTTATTAAACCAGGTATAACGTGGCTATCTTTTTCTGAAAAATTATCATTTGGGCCATATAAATTTGTAGGCATCAAGTTTATTACATCATTTCCATACTGGATATTTAGCGATCTACCAATTTCGATACCGGCAATTTTAGCGATTGCATAAGGCGAGTTTGTCGGTTCCAGTTTTCCCGTTAAAAAACTGTCTTCTGAAATAGGATTTTTAGCATTTAATGGGTAAATACAGCTACTGCCAAGATTAATAATTTTTATATCAGAGTTTTCGATACACGCTTCAAAAATATTCATATTTATTTTTAAGTTTTCAATGATAAATTCAACCCTTTGAGTATTGTTTGCATGTATGCCGCCAACCTTTGCAGCAGAATTAACTATTAAATCAGGACTTACGCGACTTATTAAAGATTTTGTCTCTTCAAGAGAAAATAAATTAGCATCTTTTCTTGTAGCTCCAAACACTTCAGAAACTTTGTTTGAATTATTTAAAACTCGATTAACAGAAGAACCAACCAAACCATTGCTTCCAAAAATTAAAACTTTCATAGATAATATAACCTAGGTTAATTGTTTTTTTAATTTTACATTAAACATTTAA
>QBZE01000004.1 GCA_003282445.1 OCS155 cluster bacterium AG-333-G23 | reverse complement strand
GATGGAGATGGATATATAGTTAACGGTCAGAAAGTATGGACTACATTAGGGCATTTAGCAAAATGGGGACTATTAGTTGCTAGAACAGACCCAAATGTTCCTAAACATAGAGGTTTAACATTCTTTATAGTTGATATGGAATCTGAGGGTGTAGAGGTTAGGCCTTTAAGACAGATTACAGGTGAGGCTGAATTTAATGAAGTTTATTTTACAGACGTAAAAATTCCTAAAGAAAATGTTTTAGGAGAAGTCGGAGATGGTTGGAGAGTCTCATTAGCAATATTAATGAATGAAAGAGTAGCAATCGGGGGTAATGTAAGAGAAAGAGGAGCTGGAGCTCCAGGACATCTCGTTCAACTATGGAAAGATAAAGGCCTAGACGATCCAGTTATAAAAGATCAGTTAATGGAGTTATGGATACAACAAGAAGCAGTCAGATTAACTAATTTAAGAGCAACACAACTTAGAGAAAAAGGAACTCCTGGTCCCGAAGGCTCAACAAGTAAATTACATGAAGCCGAGATAAATAAGGCATCATATGAGTTTGGCATGGATATGCTTGGAAATGACGGACTATTATTTCCAAGGGGCTATGCATTATCACAGCCAGAATTAAATTTTGATAATGATTCTTTTGGATTTACAGATACTCAGAGTTTATTTTTAAGAGCTAGAGCTAACTCTATAGAAGGTGGTACATCAGAAATAATGAGAAATATTATTGCTGAAAGAGTTCTTGGTTTACCAAGTGAACCAAACCTTGATAAAGAAAAAGCTTGGAAAGATATTCCTAGATCTTAATTTTCAATTACTAGACAAAATTTTCCGGAATTAACTCTAATTTTTAATAAATTTGTATTTGTAACATTTCTTAATGTTTTTGACGATCCATAGTCAATATTCTCATTTTTAATATTCCATCTAGCACCATTTATTGAAACACCTTCAAGAGAAGATAAAGGAATTAAACTAAATACTTTTCCACTATCAACATTTATTATTTCTGAATTTGTAAAGATTATATTTTTATCAGCTTGTTTCCATTCAATGTATTCTTTTGTGTGAAATGCTGAAATCGTAAGTAGGTTTCCAAAAAGATGGTCTAATTCTCCTGACTCTCCTCCAATGATTGTAATATTTTTATAGTTATTTATTTTTAAATAATTCAAAGCAAGCTCAAAATCAGTTTTATCTTTATCTATTTCATAACTTATAATTTCAGCTTTATCTTTTTTTGCTCTATCTAGTGTTTTTGAATTAATTGAATCTAAATCACCAATTATTAGATCAGGAATTAAAAACAATTTATATAAATATTCTGTTCCAGAATCAACGCCTATAACATAGTCATATTTTTCTAATTTATCTCTACTTATTGAGCATTCACCCGCAAGAGAAACAATAACATTTTTCATTTTAAATATTTGCACATATCTAGTTCTTACTATCATTAAGTATATGACTGATGAATTTAAATTTCATATTGGAGATACAGCAGTAGAGAAAATTCTTGAGCTTAAAGATCAAGAACCTGGAGATAAAGATTATGCTCTTTTTCTACAAATAGATGGTGTTCACGAAAATCAATTCACTTATGACTTAAGCTTTCTTGATTTAGAGGCTGTTAAGTCTGATGATAAAAGACTAGATTTCAAAGACTTAGCGGTTGTTGTCGCTAATAAAGATATAGAAAATTTTAACGGTGCCAGCTTAGAGATGTCAGACGATCCAGCTGTTCCAGGTTTAACAATGGATAATCCAAATACTCCAAGTCCTGCAATGTTTGGCAATCCAGACGATTTACCTGAATTAAAAGGTGAACTAGCTGAAAAAGTACAACAAGTTTTAGAGAATCAAATTAATCCAGCTATTGCATCACATGGAGGTGCAGCCCAATTGGTTGGAGTAGAAAATCAAGATGTTTATTTAAGACTAGGTGGAGGTTGTCAAGGTTGCGGAATGGCACAGGTTACCCTTCAACAGGGTATAGAAGCTTCTTTAAGGGAAGCTATTCCTGAAATCGGAAATATTATTGATGCAACTGATCATGCATCTGGTGAAAACCCTTATTTTGAATCTTCATCGCATTCACATTAATTAAAATTTAATTACAGTCTTACCAATATTTTTTCTTTTAAGAAAGTTTTCTAAAGCCAGTGAAGTATCTTGAAGACTATATACATTCTTAGGGACAATATCTAATTTATTTTCATTTACATATGAAATGAGTTCTACAAAATCTTCTGCAGTTTCATTAGGATACGTATTGGTCCATCGACCCCACCAGACACCAACTATTGATACTCCTTTTACAAGCGTTAAATTCAGAGATATCTTTGGTATCGATCCATTCGCAAATCCAATTACTAAATGCCTTCCATTAAATCCTGTTGCACGTAATGCTTGTTCAGAAGCTTCTCCTCCAACTGGATCCATTACAATATCGACACCTTTTCCATCGGTTAAAGTTTTTGCTGTTTCTTTAAGATCTTCTTGGTCATATCTGATGACTTCATCAGCTCCTAGACTATTTACATAGCTTTCTTTTTTATCAGATCCAACTGCACAAATTGTTTTCAAACCCATTACTTTTGCTAACTGAATAGAAGCAGTCCCTATCCCACCTGATGCACCTAGGACTAAAAGTGTTTCGCCTTTTTTAGCATTAGCTCTTCTTTTAAGAGCATAATAACTTGTCCCATAATTTATTGGCAAGCTAGCTCCAGCAAGAGAATCAAAATCATCATTTACCGGAATTACTAAATTTTTGTTTAATGATACGTATTCAGCAAAACCCCCAACTGGTGGCAACCCTATAACTTTTGAACCTACTGGAAGGTCTACATTTTTGCCTTTGTCTTCAATTGTTCCACACACTTCATTTCCAGGTGTAAATGGAGGATCTAAAACAATCTGATATTTCCCTTGTACTAATAAAGCGTCGGGAAAGTTGACACCAGCAGCCTGAACTTTTATTAAGACTTCTTCATCAGAAATAGTTGGTTTAGAAAGATCTTTTATCTCTAGAAGGCTAGGTTCACCTAGCTTTGTACATACAATTGACTTCATTTCTAATCTCTTTCCTTAACTCCTGATAATTTTTTAGCAAAATCTTTTTTTTGCTCAATATCAACTTTTCTGCTTATTTGGACCCTTTGTGCTTGTGGGGATCCCGCACCATGCATAGATTCTGTTAAATAAGCTACAGCATTTCTTCCAAGAGTCATATTTTCAATTAGTCTTAATATTTTTACCCTATCTTCTGCATTAATATCATCTTTTCCTTTTAGATACTTTTTTAAATCTTCTGACATTTCCCCTTCATTAAAGTCAACACCTGATGGCATTGACCCAACTAAACCACCTGCCAAATCTTGTGCAAGCCTTCCTATTTCGTATGTTTCCTTAGTAACATGCTGTTTGCATACATTTGCTAATAAATCATCATTCATATAGTTTCCAGATTTTGTTTCAGATCCTTGTAGTGAGGACGCTATTCCTGTTGCATATATTGTTTCATTTAGTTTGTTCATCTCAACTATTTTATCTTTTATGTGAGAGGCATTTTCAACACCATTATATTCAGCAATCGTTGCTGCAGCTCCTATTAGTACATCACCAACCCCAGCTTTACAGACATATGATCTTCTATGGTATGTTGTAAATCTCTCTACAAGCATTGCTGCATAATCATATTCACCATTCATAAAAATATATTCGTTAGGGATGAATACATTATCAAAAATTACCATTGCTTCTTGCCCTGCAAAATATTTATTTCCAACATCATATTCGCCAGGCTCCATACTTCTTGTATCACAAGACTGCCTTCCGTAGATATATGTTATTCCTTCAGCATCTACTGGAATAGCACCAACTATTGCATAATCTTTATCATTTTCTGACAATCTAAGAGTTGGCATTACAACCATCCAATGAGAATTAATACAACCAGTTTGATGTGCTTTTGCTCCTTTCACATAAACGCCCTTTTCATTCCTATCAACTATACGTAAATATAAATCTTCATCTTCTTGTTCGTGGGGTAACTTTGACCTATCACCTTTAACATCTGTCATTGCACCTCCAATAACTAAATTGTATTTGTGCATCTCAGTTAAAAATTTAATAAAATTGTCATGATAATTTGTTTTATATTTTTCATCAATTTCAAAAGTTACGGAATGTAATGCATTGAACGCATCCATACCCACACATCTCTGAAAACATGTACCAGTAAGTTGTCCAAGCTTCCTTTGCATTTTATTTTGAAGAAATAAGTCCTCGTTGTTTTCAGCAATATGTAAAAATCTATTTATATATTCTCCAGTATAAGGAGACTTAGCAGTTGCTAATTCAGGTTCTTTAACTGCCAAATCGTAAGTTTCAGCCATCGCTTCAATGCTTGGTTTTATAATTGGATGAGTTAAAGGGTCTTTAACCAATTCGCCCATTAAATATATTTTTAAATCCCTATTAGATATTGATTCTAAATAGGTTTCTTTATTAGAAATTTTATCCATATAATATTATAGAATTTGTTAACAGGCGAAGGCTTCCTAAAGTTTAAAATTAATTATATAACTTCAAATAATCCTGCAGCACCCATTCCACCGCCAACACACATAGTTACTACTACATATTTAGCGCCTCTTCTTTTGCCTTCCATAAGTGCATGCATTGTCATTCGTGCTCCAGTCATTCCATATGGATGACCAATTGAAATTGAACCTCCATTAACATTGTATATTTCATTATCAATTCCAATTTCATCTCTACAATATAATGCTTGAACTGCAAATGCTTCATTTAATTCCCAAAGTCCAATGTCTTCTACATTTAAATTAAACTTTTCTAATAAATTTGGAACTGCATAAATTGGTCCAATCCCCATTTCTTCAGGTGCTAATCCAGCAACAGTCATTCCTCTATAGTAACCAAGTGGATCAAGGCCTTTCTTTTCAGCTACTTTAGCCTCCATAACAACAACGGAGGCTGAACCATCTGAAAGTTGAGATGCATTTCCAGCTGTTATAAATTTACCCTCTCCATACACAGGCATCAGAGATGATAGGCCCTCTATATTTGTTTCTGGTCTATTGCCTTCATCTTTTTCTAAAATAACTTCCTCTTCAGAGATTTCTCCAGTTTCTTTATCTTTAACTAACTTTGTTGTAGTAGTTGAAATTACTTCATCAGCATAGATTCCAGAATCTTGTGCTGCAGCTGTTCTTTGTTGACTTTGAAGTGAATATTCGTCTTGGCTTTCTCTACTTACAGTATATTTTTCAGCCACATTATCAGCTGTTTCTATCATTGGCATGTAGGCATGTTGAGCATGTTCAGTAACGTTTTCATCAATCTGTAATCTCATTTCTGCTGTTTGAACTAGTGAAATGGACTCAACACCACCTGCGACTACAACATCCATATTATCTGTAATAACCTGTTTTGAAGCAGTAGCTATTGCCATCATTCCAGAAGAACATTGCCTATCAATAGTCATGCCAGAAACAGTATTAGGAAGACCCGCAGCTATTCCCGCAAGCCTACCAATATTCAAAGCTTGAGTTCCTTGTTGTTGAGCACAACCCATTACTACATCTTCAACCTCTTGAGGGTCTATTCCTGATCTATTGATAGCCTCTTTTATTGAATATGATGCGAGAGTTGGAGCAGCTGTATTGTTATAAGCTCCTCTATAAGCTTTTCCGATAGGTGTTCTAGCTGCTGATACAATTACTGCTTCTCTCATTTTATTTTCCTTTTATTCTGTTACTACATATAAAGTCAAAGGCTCAGCTATAGCAGCTGGTTTATCTTTTCCTTCAATCTCAATTGTAGCAGTATGCTTTGTTAACCATCTTCCGCCTTTTTTGTCCTGAACTTCAGTAAGAACAAATCTTCCACGTATCTTACTATCAACTGGTACTGCCTCCATAAAGCGAACTTTATCGAGACCATAGTTAATTGCCATTTGCATATTTTCAGGCATAACAGTGTTATCAGCTGATAGATAAGACAACAAACTTAAAGTTAAGAATCCATGAGCAATAGTTGAACCCCAGGGAGTGCTTTTTGCCATCTCAGGGTCAACATGTATAAATTGGTGGTCATTTGTACCTTCAGCAAACTGGTTAATTCTATCTTGAGTAATTTCAAGCCAATCAGAAACACCAACTTCTTCACCTATATAATTTTTCATCTCTTCAGCTGGAACCATCATGTTATCTCCTCTAGTAAGTTTTTATTTGCAGCTTTTTTTGCAAACATTAATGTGCTTTGTTTAAACAATTCTATTTCTTTTTCATTAATTTTTCCATAAGAACCATGAGAATATCTAATATATACACCCTCCATAATCATGGCATGTTTCCAGTAAGATAATCTCGTATAGAATTCGATGTTGTTAATACTCAGATCCGTTTTACTTTCATATAATTTTATTAATTCATTTCTTGAAGAGAATCCACCTGAAAGGCTAGGTGAATAAATAAAAGGAGTTTCTTTTTCTTCTGGATTTGACCATGAGGCAATAATTGTACCAAGGTCAGCTAAGGGATCTCCAATTGTGCAAAGTTCCCAGTCCAATACTGCAGCAACGGATCCATTATTTACTCTTACATTATCTAATCTATAATCCCCATGAACTATACAAACTCTTTGTTGTTTTGGAATATTTTCGAATAATAATTTTGTTGCTGCATCTAATTCTTTTATTTCTCGTACCTTTTGTGCTTCAAATTGTTTGTTCCATCTATTGAGTTGTCTTTCAACATATCCCTCATGCTTTCCTAGGTCAGAAAGTTCTGAATTTATTACATCAAAATTATGAATTGTTGTAATGGTTTCTATAAATGATTCAGATATTTTTTCTTTATCTTCTTTAGAGTATTTTTCAGCTTCAATGTTTGTTGCAATTGTTTCACCATCAATATATTCCATAACATAAAAATCATCCTCACAGACTTCTCTCTCTGTATAAAGAAAGATAGGTTTGGGCACTTTTATATTATTTTTAGACAATTCATCAATAATTTTGTATTCTCGAGACATATTGTGTGCTGATTCAAGCTTATTTCCATAAGGAGGTCTTCTTAATACGTATGTATTTTCTTTATCAAATACTTTAAAGGTAATGTTTGACCTACCAACTTTGAATTGTTCATATCTGAAGTCTTTATCTATATCAACATTTTTAGCTATTAAATCTCTTATAGGCTCATTAAAAAACTCCATTAAACAATATATTACTCAAAGTTTCTTTTGTTGAAGGCAGTTAATTGATAGAATAAATTGTGGATTTTAATTACTCAAATAAATCGATTGAATTACAAGAAAGTTTACTTAAATTTTTTGATGAACATATCTATCCAAATGAGATTGATTACGATAAAGCCATTGAAGAGTCAGGAGATCCGTTACATATTCCATCTGTTTTAGAAGACTTAAAAGAAGAAGCAAAAAAAATAAACCTTTGGAATCTATTTTTACCAGACGAAAACCACGGTCCAGGTCTTTCTAATCTTGACTACGCTCCGTTAGCTGAAATTATGGGTAGAGTTTGGTGGTCATCAGAAGTATTCAACTGTTCGGCTCCAGATACAGGAAATATGGAAATTCTTGCAGAATTTGGAACAGATTTACAAAAAGAAGAATGGCTAGAACCACTTTTACATGGAAAAATTAGATCTTGTTTTGCGATGACTGAACCTAATGTAGCTTCTTCTGATGCAACAAATATAAGTAGTTCAATAGTTAGTGATGGAGATAATTATGTAATAAATGGTAGAAAATGGTGGACGTCAAATGCTATAAATCCAAGAGCTGAAATTTGCATTTTTATGGGAATTACTAATCCTGACAATCCTCCTCATGAAAGACAGAGCCAGGTATTAGTACCAATGAATACTGAAGGAGTCACAATTGTTAGACCAATGCATGTTTTTGGATATGATGATGGATACACAGGGCATCCAGAAGTTAAATTTGAAAATGTAATAGTGCCAAAGACTAACTTAATCGGAGGTGAAGGAGCTGGATTTAAGATTGCTCAAGCAAGATTAGGACCAGGAAGGATCCATCATTGTATGAGGACCATAGGTATGTCTGAAAGGGCATTGGAACTTATGATTAAGAGAACACTGGAACGAGAAGCTTTTGGCAAAAAGCTTTCAGAGCAAGGTGTGATACAACAGTGGATTGCTAAATCAAGAATAATGATTGAAGAGGCAAGATTGCTTACTCTAAAGACTGCTTGGCTAATGGACACAGTTGGGAAAGATCAAGCAAGAATAGAAATATCAGCTATTAAAGTTTCAGTTATTGAGGCTGCAACTTATGTCATTGATAAAGCTATTCAAGCTCACGGAGCTATGGGAGTATCTCAAGATACACCTTTAGCCAGGATGGCAGCTGGAGCAAGAGTATTAAGAATAGCTGATGGTCCTGATGAAGTTCATCTTCAATCTATTGCTAAAAGAGAAATAAATAAGCATAGGTAATTATGGAAACAGTTGGAGTAATTGGTGGAGGTCAGATGGGTAGTCAGATAGCTGCCTTAGCTGCAATGGCCGGATATGAGACACATGTTTACGATAGTGATAGTGAAAATCTTAAATCAAAAATAAAATTTACAGAAGATAATTTATTAAACCTTATTGATAAAGGACGATACGAGAAGTCAAAATTAGATAATTTTAAAGAACATCTTCATTCTTCTGAAAGTATCGATGAAACGATTAACAAAAAATCATTTGTTATAGAAGCTGTTGTTGAAAGACTAGATATAAAATTAGAAATATTTGAAAATATATCAAAAAAATTAGATGAAGATGTTGTATTAGCTACAAATAGTTCCTTTATACCTGCTTCTGAAATTGCAAAATCATGTGAGCATCCATCAAGATTCATTAATATGCACTTTTTTTATCCACCAATAAGAATGGATTTAGTTGAAATCTCTTACCCAGTCGAAACAAATAAAGAAACTATTGAACGCACCCAAACATTAGGTAAAGATATGGGTAGAACTGTCATTACGTGCAAAAAAGAAACGCCAGGGTTTATTGTTAATCGGATGTTGGCTGCTTTAACAGACGAAGCTTATCAACTTTATGATGAAGGAATTGCAGACTTTAAAGATATTGATATAGCAATTAAAAAAGGTTTAAATCATCCCCTCGGTCCATTTGAGCTTTCAGATTATTCTGGATTGGATATACATTATTATGCAAAGTTGAAAATTTTTAACGAAACTAATGATCCAAAAGATTATCCAAAAGAATTTCTTGAAGAAAAAGTAAAAAAAGGTGAGCTAGGAGTTAAGTCTGGAAAAGGGTTCTACGACTATAATTAAAAATCAAAGTCTTCATCTTTAAGATTAAAAAAGAATTCTCTTTCTGCTTCAATTTTTAAAACAATTCTTTCAGTCTGAACTGGGAATGGGTAAGGCTTATTCCAGTACTTGTTAGATAGTGTCTGTATATTGTCGAAAGCTTCTTCACCTTTTATTTCACCAATTACTTTACCTCTAACTTCTACAAATTTAAAAGTATCATCATGCTTCCAAATCATTACGTTAACCCTTTGATCATTTGTAGTATTAAGATATTTTGCTCTGTGAATTTCTGTATTAATTAATAAATATTCACCATCAGTATCAACCCACATAATGTGGGTCTGAGGAGACCCATCTTTAAATAATGTAGTTAATGCTGCATAGTTTGGCCCTGATGCCATAGCTATAGTTTTTTTGTCTAATACCATGTAAACATCTTAGAATAATAATTATGAAAGTTGTAATACAAAGAGTAGATTCATCTTCTGTTACGGTTAATATGGATAAAATTTCATCAATTGATAATGGATTATTAATTTTATGGGGTGTAGAAGTAGAAGATTCTATTGAAGATGTAAACATTTTGACTGAAAAAATATTAAATTTGAGAATATTTTCAGATGAGGAAGGAAAAATGAATAAATCAATTGTTGATGTTCAGGGATCTATATTATTAGTCAGTCAGTTTACTTTGCTAGCAGATGTTTCAAAAGGCAATAGACCATCGTTTATTAAATCCGAAAATCCAGAAAAAGCAAAATTATTGTTAAAATCTGCGGTTAAAAACTTGTCTGAAAAGGTACAAGTGAAAGAAGGAGAGTTCGGCGCATTTATGAAAATAGAACTAATAAATGATGGACCTGTAACCATACTTCTTGAAGCCAAAAATGGAAAATTGTTAACTTAAGCAGACTTAAGTTTTAAATTTTTTTGAGTCTTGTCGTCATTTAATTTTTTATCTAAGTAGTACTCATCACCAGCCCAAAGGTGCAATCCCAAACCAGTTTTCATTGCACATCTTTTAAATGCATCTGACTCAGCATGTTTAGCATTTATTCCATCACTTCCTTGGTCGTGTTCCACATCACCAATAGATGTTATAGTTACAATTTTTTGATCAATTTCAACAGTTAATTTACCAAAACAACCAACTACTTTTCCATCTTTTTCTTGTCTGATTAATTCAACAACTTCCCAAGTATATGGGCCACATACTTCTAATAACCTTTGAGTAATAACTGAATGTGGAATATAGTTTCCAAATTTTCCTTTTGGAGCTTTTTTAATCCACTCGTCTGGGAATTGTCTTGATAATTCGTATAATTGATTCATTTCTTCCTTTCACTATGTTTTAAATCTTTAGTCCAATTCGGTGCTGATTTATTGTTTATGTTTATTGTTTTTAGATCAGCTTTTTCTTTCCATTCTTTATATAAAAAAGTATCTCTAATCATTTCAGGATTAAGGTTTCTATTTGCTGAGACCGCATCTAGACCTTTTAGTTTTGGTACAAAAGTTGCTCCCATAATGGCCAAGAGTGAATCTATAAGTTCCTCATTGTTATTTGATTTTTCAACAACCCAATTAATAAAATTTCTTAAGTCCTGTACTTTCCAGCTGTATGATTTACTATAAACAAAAACTTCATCACCAAGTCTTACTGAACCATTTTCACTTACATCATTTGCAATTTTTTGATCATTAAACGATTTAATGTTTGTGGAAGCATTCTTTACACTTCCAGAAGCATTTCTAGCAACCCAAAGAAACTCTATATCATTTGTTGATGACAATTGATCACCAAATTCAGTAACTGAAAAATCAATATCTTCTTCACTGTCCTGTAGTGAAATCTCCCTTGTTAATTCAAGTACATCATCAATTTTATTATTCATTCTTTTCTCCTAAATTAAGCTGCTTCTTTATAGATTTCATGACATGAACACTTGTCATTGTGTCTATAACATAAGACAACAGCATCAAGTCCGTTTTCTTTTAGGATATCTACTATATTTTTGTTTTTCATAGTTATAAATATTAGAAACACACTATGACAAAAAACATTTTTTTATCTCGCTTCTATAAATAAATAGCAATAATATGGGCTTGTAATGACAAATGGGGATATCTTTAAATCAGATATGTACGATGAAGTGATTCGTCAATATGATGAAGTTGCTGAAATGATTAATCTTGATCCTAATATAAAAGAGAGATTGAAGTTACCCCAACGTGCTTTAACTGTAACATTTCCTTTCAGACGAGATGAATATACCGAAGTTGAAACAGTAATAGGATATAGAGTTCAACATGTTTTATCAATGGGACCAACAAAGGGCGGTATTAGATATGCTGAAGATGTAAACCTTGGTGAAGTTACAGCACTTTCAATTTTGATGTCTTGGAAGTCAGCTATTGTTGGATTACCTTATGGAGGAGCAAAGGGAGGTGTAGCAATTGACCCAAGACCTCTTTCAAGAGCTGAAAAACAAAGAATTACTAGAAGATATACTGCAGAACTCTTACCTGTAATTGGCGTTGATAAAGATATACCTGCTCCTGACATGGGAACTGATGAACAAACAATGGCATGGATAATGGATACTTATAGTAATTTCGTTGGCTCACCTCAACCAGGGATTGTAACTGGAAAACCTGCTTCTCTAGGTGGCTCTATTACAAGAAGAGAAGCTACAGGGAGAGGAGCTGTTGCTATTGCAGCTGCAGCGATGGACAAGCTAAATAAAAAATATTCAGATTCAACTGTTGTAGTTCAAGGTTTTGGAAATGTTGGAAGGTATGCAGCTTTAGCCTCATACGAAAGAGGAGCTAAGGTACTAGCTGTTAATGATTTAACAGGGGGAGTGTACAACGAAAAAGGGCTGAATATTCCTGAATTATTTAAACATATAGCAAAAGAAAAAACTGTAAAAGGTTTTTCTGGAGGAGATCCATTTGTAGGAGAAATATTAGAACTTGAGTGCGATGTATTAATACCGGCCGCTGTTGGTGGGGTCATAACATCAACCAATGCATCAAACATCAAAGCAAATGTTATTGTTGAAGGAGCTAACTCCCCAACTACTTTAAATGCTGATAAAATTTTAAGAGATAATAATGTTTTAATAATTCCAGATATTCTTGCTAACGCAGGAGGTGTAACTGGTAGTTATTTTGAATGGGTACAAAATACTCAAAATTATCTTTGGAAAGAAAAAGACCTTTATGAAAAGCTTATTGATGTTTTAGAATCTGCCTTTGAAGAAATATATATTATTTCAGAAAAAAATAATTGTGATTTAAGAACAGCTGCATTAATCAAAGGCATTAAGCGTGTTGCAGCTGCAAAGTTAACTAGAGGATTGTTTCCTTAAAATCTCTTCTATCTTATTTAAAATAGCTAATTTCTTTTCATTGAGTTTTTCAATATCTTTGTTTATCTGTGTTTTGTCTATATTTTTGATAGGACTTTTTTCTGGTATATCATTTGGATTCTCAAACATGTTCATTGCTTCTAAATTTTCTTCTAAGTCGCTAATTTTATTATTTATTTCTTGAAGTTCATCTGTATCGGGTGTTTCTTTGTTATATTCAGGGCAAATTGGTTTATAATAACACCAGTCACATAGAGTATTCTTTATTGCTGGAAAACTATTCTCTTTGTAAGCTTTTTTTATATTTGACCAAATTTCCATAATTTCTTCTTTTGCATTATTTAGTGTTTCTTCTTCAACTTGAAGAGTATGAATCGTTGAATTTTTCAAATAAATAAGTTTTAACTCTTTAGGCATTTCACCAAGTTCGTCTTTTATTAATAGAGCATATAATTTCATTGCAAAGAATCGTGGCTCTTTGTATTTAGCTGCTGGTGCCTTCCCAGATTTATAATCAATTATTATTAAATTTCCATCCTTATCTCTGTCCATTCTGTCTAGTATCCCTCTAAGGTTTAAATCTTCTAAAGACCCTCTTACCCATCTTTCTTTCTCTAATGGTTCTATTTCTTGTGGGTTTTCCAAAGTTAAGTAATTTGCTAACAAATTTAATGCATCTACACCCCATTCCTTTTCTTCTTCAACATTTGTAAATAAATTTACATGCTCATCATCACTTCTTACTTTTGTCCATGCATTTCTAAATAGATTGTATAAATTCTCTGATGTTCGTTCTTCTTTAGGTAGGTCATATAAATCCTCAAGAGCTTGGTGCACAGTAGTACCTTTTGCTTGTACTTCTGTAGTAGGCTCTTTTATTTTGTCTACGTTAGCAAATTTAAATTGCTTAGGACATGTTTTAAATTGAGACGCTCTAGAAGGTGACAAATTTTTTATCATATATAAACTATAACTATTTTTTTATTATTTTTTACACGATGTACTCTTGTAATGTGAAGAAATTCATTAAATTATTACAAATTGTTGGAGTTATAAGTTTTATTCTTTACTTTGTAGTCGGTGTTCTATACAACTCATTTAGTTGGTTTAACCATTTATTTGGATAATTAACTCTCATTAATTATTGATATACCAAACATTTGCTAAAGTTAGTTTAGTGAGTCGTTCAAAAATTAAAGTTGCAGTTCTTGGTGTTGGCAATTGTGCAAGTTCTTTAGTTCAAGGTCTTGAATATTATAAAAATGATGACACCGAGAATGGCTTAATATCAGATGTTATTGGTGGTTATAAAGTATCTGATATAGAAATAGTTGCTGCCTTTGACATAAATAAAGAAAAAGTTGGAATAGATCTTTCCGAAGCAATTTTCAAAGAACCAAATAATACTTCAAAATTTTCAGAAGTATCAAAATTAAATATTGAAGTTAAGCCAGGAAAAACATTAGATGGTGTTGGTAAATTTGTTGAAGATAAGATTCCCTTAGTTGATGATTCAGATAAAGTTATTGATGAATTGATAGAATCTAATGCAGAAATATTAGTTAATTTATTACCTGTTGGTTCAGAAGAAGCAGTCAAATACTATGCAGAATGTGCAATTAAAGCCAAAGTAGGTTTCATAAATTGCATCCCTGTCTTTATTGCTAGAGATAAAGAATGGTACAAAAAATTTAAAGATAACAATGTTCCATTAATAGGTGATGATATAAAGAGTCAAGTTGGTGCAACTATTGTTCATAGGGCGTTAGCTCAATTATTTTCTGACAGAGGAATAGAGCTTAAAAGGTCATACCAATTAAATGTTGGCGGAAATATGGATTTTTTAAATATGTTAGAAGAAGATAGGCTAGAGACAAAAAGAACTAGTAAAACCTCATCCGTTACTTCTGTAGCTAATAAAGGTAAAGGTATGGACCCTGATAATGTAAGAATAGGCCCCTCCGATTATGTTAAATGGTTAGAAGACCGTAAGAAAGCTTTCATACGTTTGGAAGGAGAAGCCTTTGGTGGAGTGCCGTTAAATATTGAAGTACAACTTGAAGTATGGGATTCTCCAAATAGTGCGGGGGTAGTAATCGATGCAATAAGGTACATGAAATTTTTTACTGATAAGAAAGATTTAGATTCCTTAGATTTAGTTTCAGCTTGGTTAATGAAAGCTCCAGCTAAAACATCTAAAGATACAGATACTTTAAATAAACTTCATGAACTTACACATCAAGAAAATTAAATATTGATAACTGATTTATTAAATATATCTAAAGCCTCTTCAACTTGATCTAAAGGTGTAGTCAAAGGTCCCATAAACCTTATAACATTTCCTTCCAATCCGCAGTTAACTAAAAGCAAACCATTATTTTTACAATTATCAATAATTTTTAATGCTATTTCTTTTCCAGGTTTTTTTGAATCTTGGTCTTCAACAATTTCTACTCCAAGCATTGTTCCATATCCTCTTACATCACCTATAAATGGTGATTCATTCATTAGGAGATTTAAAGATTCGTTCATCGTCGTTGCTTGTTTTTTTGTATGATTTAATAAATCATCTTTATCAAAAACTTCAAGTACTCCTAAGGCAGCTGCACAAGAAATTGGTGAAGCACCAAAAGTACTTCCAATACCAGCTTCATGTATGGAATCCATTATTTCACTTTTACCAACAACTGCAGCTAGAGGAAAACCACCGGCAATTCCTTTAGCTGCAGTTGCTATATCAGGAGTAACGCCAACTGTATTCGCACCAAACATCTCACCTGTTCTACCAAATCCTGTTTGAACTTCATCAAAAATTAATAAAATATCATTTTTAATAGCAATACTTTTGAGTTCTTCTAAAAAATCAACAGAAGAAGGTATGTATCCTCCTTCGCCAAGTTGTATTTCTACAACAAATGCTGCTGTATCATCTATATCAACTTTATTTTTTAAGATATTGTTAACACTATCTATAGCCATCTCATCTGTTACGTCTCTATATGCATATGGATACTCAGCATGATGGATAAATTCTGGAAAAGGTCCAAAACCATTTTTATAAGGATTATCTTTTCCAGTCAAACCCATTGCAAGGTAGGTTCTTCCATGAAATCCTCCCTTAAATGCAATAATGTTTTTTCTTTTCGTATGATATCGTGCGATTTTAGTTGCATTTTCGATTGCTTCAGCCCCACTATTGACTAAAAAAGTTTTTGTATGTTCTTCAATTGGATATCTTTTGTTTATTTGTTCAGCTACCTTAACTGCATTTTCATGTGGGGCGAATGCAAAGCAAGAATGTGAATAGTTTTTTAGTTGGTCTTCTACATTTTTAACTACTCTTGGATTGAGATGTCCTGTATTAAGGACTGCATAACCACCAACATAATCAAGATATCTATTGTTATCTTTATCCCAAATTTCAGCATTACTACCTTTTACTATGAATGAATCTAATGATGGGATCCAAGCATCAGGTACATTTTGTTTAATTGTTTCTAAATCATTATTTGACATTACAGATTTACTGTAACTGATTATTATTTAATACTCAATTCTATAGATACTAAAATAAACATATGATAGATATTATCCATTCCTACTCAGGCATATTAAGTGCCTGGATATGTGGTCTTAGCGGATTTATATTTCTTATTATGCATCTCAAAGTTAAATTTAGAAATGAAAAAGCAGGACTTTATATGATTATAGGATCAGTAATTTCTCTATTATTAAATGCATTAATAGTTGCTTATCTGTATTCAGCCAATGAAAATCTAGGTTCGTTTCATGTTTTTTATGTTGCTGTAGTTTTATTTACTTTAACTTTTCTATACATATATAAAGATCAAATGAGAGAAAAGTATTTTTTATATTGGGGACTTGCCCTACTCTATTTAATGGGATTAGCGATTAGAGCAATTACAACATTTGGAGAGGTGCTATATTAATGGCTTTACAGTTATTAAAAGATGGAAAAACATTTGCTGACATAAATTCTGACGAACCAAAAATTTGTTTTTTACATGGATGGGGTGGTTCAAGCAGTGATTTTAGTTTAATTGCCAATAATTTTGAAAGCATTGCTATAGATCTTCCAGGTTTTGGTAAATCTAAAGAACCTGAATCAAGCTTGAATCCTAAAGAATATGCTGAATACATAATAAATCTTATTCCCGATACAGTAGAAGTTTTAGTTGGTCATTCATTTGGTGGAAAAGTAGCAGTTCATATGTCATTTATGAAAAATTACAAAAATCTTGTACTAATTGGGTCACCTTTAATTAGAAAAACTCCTGAAGTGACTTTGAATTTACGACTTAATTTATATAAATTTCTTAATAGTTTGAACTTAATATCTGATAAAAGTTTAGAAAAATATAAAAATAAACATGGATCTGAAGATTATAAAAATGCAGAGGGCATAATGAGGGATTCACTTGTTAAAACAGTAAATGAAGATTTGAGTGAATTACTTCCAAAAATAGATATAAATGTGAAATTAATATGGGGAGAAAAAGATGTTATTGTTCCATTATCAATAGGGGAGGAAGCAAATACTAAATTCAAAGATTCTCAATTAACTGTATTCAAAGATGCAGGCCATAATATGTTAAGAAGAAAATCAAATGAGATTACAAAGATTATAAAGGAATTATGAACATTTTATATTTATTAATTTTGCTTATTATTACAGGAAGTTCAATAATAAATTCTATTAAGTGGGGTAGGTTTGCTCAGAGAGAACATTATTTACCAGGATCAGTAACAAGATTTTACTTTAGGTGGGTAAGGACAACCTTTATAAATAAATTTTTGTTTTTTATATCTTTAATATTGTTTGTGATATCTCTTTGGTTATATTTTGTTCCTATATTTGTAATCATATTGACTCTGCTTACTCCATTAGGTATAAGTTTTAATACACGCACAGGTGATGTAAATATAACTGAAAGATTACAAAGAGTAAATTACTTGTATTATCTATTTATTGTTCTGATATCAGTAGTTTCATATCTTACTGGATATGGATATATTTTTGCGTTATTAGCTAATATGTTCTCTTTCTTTATATATGATCAATGTTTAAAAATTTTACAATCATATGAGAAAAACATATCGAAAGTATATGTCAATGATGCTTCAATCAAATTAAATTCTAATTCTTTGCCAGTTGTTGGGATTACAGGTTCTTATTCTAAAACAACTACCAAGAATGTATTAAAACAAATCTTAGAACAGAAAAATAATACTTTTGTTACACCTGAGAGTTACAACAATAGGCTAGGTATAGCTAGAGCAATAAATGAAAATTTTAATCAAGATCACGATGTAGTACTTATTGAGATGGGCACTTATGCTAATGGTGAGATTCGAGAAATTTGTTCATGGGTGAGACCACATATAGCGGTCATAACTGGAATTGCTCCAGTACATTTAGAAAGAATGAAAACTCTCGAAAATATTTTAGATGCTAAATCAGAAATTGTTGAATTGGCTGGTTCAGTTGTTATCAATGGGGATGATGAATTATTATTAAATGAAGCAAGATTATGGACTAACCAAAAACAAGTATTTGATTGTTCGACTACCAGCAATGAAGCAGCTGTATATGTAGAACATGAAAATGATAAACATGATATTTATATTGCTGGAGAATATGTCACTTCAGTTAATGGACCTAAGTTATTACAACTATCTATTTCTTTATCAGTAGGAGTTTTATTAGCTCTCGATTTAAATATAAATGAATATTTTTCAAACTTAGAATCATTAGATAAAACTGAACATCGTCAAAATATAATTAAGAGCGATTATGGACACTCAATTATTGATAATTCATTTAACTCTAACCCTATGGCAATAGATTTCAGTCTTGCTACTTTGTCTCAACTTGGTAATGAGAAATCAAAGAGATATTTAATTACTCCTGGATTAATTGAATTAGGAAGTGATCAGTTTTCAATAAATTATGCTTTTGCTAATGAAGCAAGCATAGTTGTTGATGAAGCGATAATTGTAGGTTACACCAATAAAAGATCACTTATTTCTGGATTTGAAGATAACAATATTCCATCTAACTGGTACCCCAATAGAGATGAAGCTGTTGCTTTTTTGAATTCTATTGTAGAATCAGATGATATTGTATTATTTGAAAATGATTTACCAGACCACTATCCATAGAATATGAGTAAAAATATAGCTGTTATTATTGGAGGGCCATCTTCCGAACATGATATATCTATTCTTACTGGGCTTCAGAGTGCTCGAATACTTTCAAAAGAAAATAAAATTACTATTCTTTATTGGTCGAAAGACAATAACTGGTATTTATTAGATCCAAATTTAGAATCTAAAGATTTTCTAGAAAATACCAAATTAATGAAAAAGCCACTAGAACTCAGGGTAAATGGCGATTCAGGCTTTTATTTTAAGAAAAAAAAGCTTAATTTTGACCTATTTCTTAATTCTTGCCATGGTGGTCCTGGTGAAGATGGAACTTTACAGTCACTTTTAAATTTATTAAAGGTTAAATATACAGGTCCGAAGGTAATTTCTGCCCAGATATGTATGGATAAATATGTCTTTTATACAACTATGAAAGAAAATGGACTTCCTGTAATTCATAAAGACTTAGTAAATCCTAATAAAAAAGCAAGTTTTGATGGTCCATATATTTTAAAACCACGTTTTGGGGGGTCATCAATTGGTGTAGAAGTAGTTAATGATTATGAAACTGTACTGAAAATTGTTGAATCTTCAGATTTATATACTGAAGGCGCAGTTATTGAAAAGTATCTAGAAGATTCGGAAGATATTTTAATTGGAGTGAAAAACTATCCAAAATTTTCTGTATCTGAAATAGAAAAGCCGATAAAAAATGAAACATTATTTTCATATTCTAAAAAATATTTAGAAAACGGAGGCCTTGAAGGATCTGAAAGAGAACTTCCAGCAAATATTAATGATGATAAAAATAATAAAATTATGGAATATGTAGAAAAAATAAATTCAATTATTCCTACAAGAGGTATTTTTCGTTACGATTTCTTAGTAGACAAAGATGATATTTATATTAATGAAATAAATACAATTCCAGGAAGCCATGCTTTGTACTTATGGCAAAATTTAAATATATCAAAATATGAATTATTAAGTGACATTGTTGAGGAGGCTTTATCTGATGAACCAATTTCTTGGACTACAACAGGGTCAGATGGTCTTGCATTAAAAAGTGCAAAAGATATTCAATCTAAATTAGGATAAAAAATGTTTGGGATTTACTGGGATTGCGATGGCACATTAATGGATACCGAAAAAGCATTTGCTTATGCATGGCAAGAAATATTAAAATCAAAAAATCTTGATTTACCTATAGAGCACTTTGATCAGTATGTTGGAGTAGACGATAAAATTGTACATGAAAAATATTCATCTGAAGTAGATCTACCTTCTTTCCAAGAGACGATGAGTCTTATATCTGATATAATTTTAAAAAATTTTGGAGAGAAAACATTATTTAACGATGCTTTAGAATGTTTAGAATATTTTTATCATTATGACTGGAAGCAAGCTTGTGTTTCAGCCTCACCTCAATATCATTTAGAGAATAAATTAAAAGAAACAGAAATATATCAGTACTTTCATCATGTTATTGGTGGTGACTCTGTAGTTAGAAATAAACCATACCCTGATATTTATTTAGATTCGATTAAAAAACTACAAACAACTAAAAATTTAATTATTGAAGATAGTCCTTTTGGAATTGAAGCAGGAGTTGAAAGTGGAGAATTTGTTATTGCAATAGATAGGGGAGTTTTTACAGAAGAACAATTATCAAAAGCTAATTTAGTTGTGACTAAAATTACTCCAGAGATAATTCTTGAGGCTAGTGAAAGCCTTTAATAATTAAGAATATTTAAAATAAACTACAAAACTGACTTAGGCGCAAAAATAGACTAAGTTATATTAATTAATATTAAAGGTATTTTTCTCTCCGTCATTTTTTGATAATTTGAATATCCACCTTTATTCATATTATCCATTTTGTTCCACCACTCAATATATTCTTCATCATGAATTTGTATAGCGCTTCCGGAAAATGTTTCTTTACCAATCTGAATTTTACAATCTGGATTAGATTTTAAATTATGATACCAACTTGGATTTTTCTCTCGACCACCATTAGAAGCTACTATACAGAACGAATTTGATTCCCTTAAATATGAGAGGACATTTTTTCTTTCCAGTCCCGTTTTTGCCCCTGTATTAAATAGAATTAAGCAAGGTCTTCCAGCTAAAGTCTTACCTATTCTTCCATTTGTATAAATATATAAATAATTATGAAAATAAATAAATAAAAACTGTGTATATAATCTTATAATTTTTAAGTATCGTTTAATCTTTTTTTTAATAATCGCCCTGACCAATTTTTACATTTTTGATAACTTGGTTATCTTCCACATTTTCTATTTCAAAATTGATTCTTTGTCCTTGTCTTAATGTTATAAATATCGAATCTTTTAATGAACCTGGTTGGATATAAACTTCTGTTTTATCAGTATCTAATAATACTATCCCACTGCCTGAATTAGGATCATAAGATTTTACGATGCCTTGAGCCATTAAACTTTTTCGCCTCTTTGTCTTATCTCATTTATAACAGACTCTATGCCACGTTTGTCAATAATTTTATTTCCTCTTGTGCTTACTTTAAGTTTTACCCATCTATTTTCACTTGCTAGCCAATATTTTTTAGTTTGAATATTTGGTTTAAACCAACGGTTATTTCTTTTATGTGAAAAGGTAACATTCTTACCTGATCTTGGCACTCTACCTGTTACTTGACATCTATTAGCCATATTATTTCCTTTAAAATACAATTATAACTATAACTTGACTCTTAATTATTAGGTACTTTCATTTTAAATCTTTTTAGGTATTGTTTGATTGTGGTTGAAAGAAATATAAAGTATTTAGAAAACATAACACTTGATGAAATTAAAGGTTTCGGAGAAAAAAGATTATCTTCATTTAAAAAACATGGAATAAATAATATTTCAGACCTTTTAAGGTTTTTTCCAAAAAAACATATTGATAGGTCTCAAATATCAAAAATTGATTCAATAACTACTGATATTACGAAAGAAATTACTATTTTAGGAGAGGTTACGGATGTATCCGTTTTTACAACAAAAACTAGGTTGAGAATAGCTACTTTAGCAATTAAAGATGATACTGGTTTAATTAGAGCGAAATGGTTTGGACCTCAATATATAGAAACAAGATTTAAAAAAGGGGATTCGGTAGCTATTTCAGGAATTCCAGATGTTAAGAAAACCGGTTCTATAGAGTTTAAAAATGCAACAATTGAAAAATTCTCTGATTTAGAAGAACTAAACGAAACAGGTTCTTTGATACCAATATATCCAAAAATTGAGGGTTTATCGAGCACAATTATTAGAAAAGGTATAAAAGAGGCTCTTAGAAGGACACCAAAAATTGAAGATTTTGTATCTAGAAAAGAGTTAGGACAATACAAAATTATCGATAGAATTTCAAGTTACAATAAAATACATTTCCCAGATACTATTAATGAATTTGAAGATGCAAGATATAGATTAGCATTTGATGAGTTTATTTATTTACAGTCGATATTTAAAGAAATAAAAGAAACATATAACAAAAATGAAACTGGTATAAAACATACAATAAAAAAAGAAACATTAATTAATTTTGAAAAAGATATTCCATTTAAATTAACAAATTCACAAAAAAAAGTGATAAATGAAATATTTAGTGATATGAAAAATTCTTCACCTATGAAAAGACTCTTGCAAGGTGATGTTGGATCCGGGAAAACAATTGTGGCTGCAGCAGCAGTTTACGCAGCAATAAATTCATCTCACCAAGCTGTACTAATGGCGCCAACGGAAGTCCTTGCTGAACAACATTTTAATTCATTAAAAAAAATTCTTATTTTTAATGATGTTCAAATTTACTTACTTACTTCATCTGTAACAGATAGAGACAAAATAATGAATACTATTAAGGATGGAACTCCAGCATTAATCATAGGAACACATGCATTAATACAAGACAAAGTTAAGTTTAATAATTTAGGCTTAGCAATTATTGATGAGCAACAAAGATTTGGTGTTGAACAAAGAAAAAAACTTACATCAAGTCAAGATAAAACTCCACATCAACTTGTTATGACCGCTACACCAATTCCAAGAACTACTGCATTAGCTATATACGGTGATTTAAATTTATCAGTCATAGATGAAATGCCACCAGGGAGAAAAACTATAAATTCAATATTATATGAAGGAAGCAAAGAGGATACTGAAAAAATATATACCCTATGTGAAAATCATCTAAAAAATAAATCTCAAATATTTGTTGTGTGTCCGTTTATAGAAGAAAGTGAAAAAATAGATATTAAAGCCGCTGAGAATGTTTATAAACAATTTAAAGAAAAATTTTCAAATTATGAAGTAGAAATTTTGCATGGAAAAATAAATTCAGAGGATAAAGAAAAAATAATGGAAGATATGCATAATAACAAAATTGATATTCTTGTATCAACTGTTGTTATAGAGGTTGGAATTGATATTCATAATGCAACACTAATGATCATTGAGAGTGCTGAAAGGTTTGGATTAAATCAACTTCATCAATTACGTGGAAGGGTTGGAAGAGGAGTCAAAGAATCTGATTGTGTATTTCATGTTACTGATGGAAAAAATATGGAAACAATTACTGAAGTAGGAAAAAAAAGACTTCAAGCCATCGTAGAAAATAATGATGGTTTTAAATTATCCGAAATAGATTTACAGATTAGAGGAGAAGGAAAAATAACTGGTACTAGCCAATCGGGGATGTCTGATTTAAAAGTAGCTGATATAAGATATGATTACGACATATTGCAATCTTCTAAAGATTACTTTGAAAACAATGTAACGACTATAAATGAAGCATTAATACAAGAAGAAGCAAAAATATTGTTTCCAAACTTTTCTAAGGTAGAGGACTCAACATGAAAGTAATTGCTGGTATTTATAAGGGAAGAAACATAGATACTATTAAAGACACTGCCACCCGCCCGATGATGGGAATAGCAAGAGAAGGAATTTTCAATACTTTACAGTTTTCTTTTGAAAATGCAGATGTATTAGATTTATTTGCAGGATCTGGAAGCATGGGGATTGAAGCTTTAAGCAGGGGAGCTAAATACGTAACATTTATTGATAGTTCACCTGATTGCATAAAACAGATTAATAAAAATCTTCAAGAATATAAGAATGATTATTCAGTATTAAAATTAGATGTTTCTAATTACATAAATGAAGTAGCTAGTAAATATGATATTGTTTTCTATGATCCACCATTTGAATATGTAACAGAAGATATTAATGCAGATATTAGTGAAATAGGAAATAATTTAAACAAAAATGCCTTCATTGTTATCCATAGACATTCAAATTCTTCTTCTATAGTCCTTCCTAACGATGTAGAATTGTATAAAGAAAAATATTACGGACAAAGTAAAATTTTAATTTTAAGAAAGAAATGAAGATATTAATACCAGGCTCATTTGACCCACCAACTAATGGTCATATTGATGTTATCACAAGGTGCCTTAAAGTATTTGATGAAGTATTAGTTGGTGTAATTGTTAACCCTTCTAAGGAATCGTTATTTTCAACTGAGACAAGAACTGAAATGCTTAATGAGGTCTTTAATAAGAACAAAAATGTTACTGTTAAAAGTTTCGAAGGTTTGCTTGTAGATTTTGCTAAAGAAAATAAAGTTGATGCTATTGTGAAAGGCTTAAGAGCTATGACAGATTTTGATTATGAACTTCAGATGGCTCAAATGAACTTTAATTTAGCTGATTTTGAAACAATATTTATACCTACCTCACCAGAGTATGGCTATGTTTCTAGCTCATTAGTAAAAGAAATACATTCATATGGTGGAGACGTAAATGAATTAGTACCAAAGAATGTATCAAAAAGGTTAAAAGATGTCTGAACAGGAAAATTTTAATTTAGATGAAGTAATAAGCGGCGAAAAAAAAATTGAGTACGTCGATAAATTAGAATTACTAAGAGAAAAAGTTAATTCAAAAAGTGTTTTAAACAGTAGATCTAATAAGAAGGAACTTATTGAAATAGTTGAAAATTTAATTGATTTAATGCCAGTAGAACTTAGAACTGCTCGATGGCTTGTGAGAGAACAAGATACTTACTTAAATAAAGCTAGAGAAGAAGCAAACGAAATATTAAGTATTGCAAAAATAGAATCAGACAGGTTAATTGCAGATTCTTATGTACTCCAAGAAGCTGTGATTGAAGCTAATGCTTTAATTAAAAAAGCTGAAGATGAAGCTCAAGCATATCGTGCTCAGATTGAAGATCAAATAGATGCAAAGCTTACAGAAGTTTTAAATAAGTTTGAACAAATAAATAACTTTATTGAGACAGAGAAAAAAAGCTTACGTCAACCAAGAAAAATAGTTGAACCAGAGTAAATTAATGGAACAATTAAATACCCAAATTAAAATTAATGATATAAGGCTTCAAAATAATAATTTAAAATTTAAATCATGCGGCTATCTTGATATAAAATATTTCGGAAATGAAATAAATAATAAAAACGAAATAGATTTAACTGTTGAAATAACTAAAGAGATAGAGTCTTTAAATCTAGATCTCAATCTAAATTTTACCTATGTAAGTGAATGTTCAAGATGTTTAGATAGAAATAATAAAGATGATTCAGCATCTTTTAATAAAAATTTATCAACTAATTCAGAAAATGATTATGACATAGATATTAATAATGAAATTATTGATGTTTTATCGATTGTTTCGGAAGCGATAATATCAAAAATGGAATTCACCAATATATGTAAAAAAGACTGTAAAGGCTTATGTTCTTTATGTGGTAAAAATCAGAATAAGTATGTATGTTCACATGATGAAAAAAATATAAAAGAAAGCCCATTTTCTTCTCTAAGTGAGCTAGATTTGTAAGTTGAAAGGAAATAGTTATGGCAGTACCTAAAAAGAAAATGTCTAAATCTAGAACAAAAAGAAGAAAAGCTATGCACAAAATTTCTAGACCTCATTTTTTAATTGATCCAGAAACTGGTGTCGCAAAACAATCACATAGAGTTAATCCCGTAGATGGAACATACAACGGACGTCAAGTTAAAGAACCAAATAACGAATAATTAATAAATCATGAGCACAATTGCTGTAGACGCAATGGGGGGAGATTCTGCACCACAAGAAGTTGTTAAAGGAGCAATTCTTGCAAAAGAACAAGGTGTAGATGTAATTTTATCTGGCGACAAGACCCTTATCGAAACCTATCTAGATGATGTCAATATACCTATTATTGACTATCCTGAAGTAATTTCAATGACTGATAACCCAGCTCGAGCTTTGAGAACAAAAAAGAACGCATCAATTCTAGGTGCATTACAACTAGTTAAAGAAAATAAAGCTGATGGAGTATTTTCAGCAGGAGCAACTGGTGGAACATTAGTTGGTTCAATCTCTGTATTAGGAAAAATAAAGGGAGTTTTAAGACCAGCTATCGCAGCTGTCTTACCTGGACTAGAAGGAGATACTATTTTGCTTGACGCAGGATCTAGTTTAGATGTTAAGCCTAAAGTTTTGTTACAGTATGGAGCTATGGGTTCGAAACTAGCAGAAATAATATTTGAAATAGATAATCCAAAAATAGGATTATTAAACAATGGAGAGGAAGAGTCAAAAGGAAGAGATTTAGAACAATCTGCTTATAAGTTACTTAAGTCTTCTAATTTAAATTTTATCGGAAATATAGAAGGAAGAGACTTTGCAAATTCAAAAGCTGATGTATTTGTAACTGATGGTTTTACCGGAAATGTAGTATTAAAAACAATGGAAGGCACTGCTAAATTACAACAAAAATTATTATCAGAGGCATTAAAAGAAAATTTATTCAAGCCATTTCTATTAACAGTAAAAAAAGCTATGGAGCCAGCTAAAGATAAATTAAATCCAGATAAAACTAATGCATCTTACCTGCTCGGAGTAAAAGGTTTAGTTACAATAGGTCACGGTTCATCTTCTGCTGAGGCAGTAAAAAATGCTATTTTATATACAAATCAAAGCGCACAGAAAGGTTTTATAAATAACTTTTCTAATACTATTTCTGAATTATGAACGAAAAAGATTTAAGTATATTAGAAGAAACTATTGATTATAAATTTAATGATCAAAAATATTTAAAAATTGCTTTAACTCATAAATCTTATTTAGATGAGGAACCAGGATATCTATCAAACCAAAGATATGAGTTTTTAGGGGATACGATATTAGATTTTGATTTAACTTTGTATCTTTTTAATAATTATCCAAATTTGGATGAAGGTAATTTAACCAAAATTAGATCAAGTGCAGTTGATCAAAGTTCATTAGTTACATTGGGCATGAACATAAATATTGGAGAATTTATATATTTGAGTAAAGCCGAAGATGCAAGTGGTGGTAGGAATAAAAAATCTATAATCGAAGATGCTGTAGAAGCTTTAATAGCTGCTATCTATTTTGATGGTGGACTTGAAAACGTAAATAAATTTGTTTCAAAATATATTTATCCAAATATAAAAGAATTATCTCAAGACCCAGGTAGAAAAGATTACAAGACACGTTTACAAGAATATTATGCAAAAATAGGAAAAAAAGTAACATACGAAAATACATCGAGTGGCCCGGATCACTCTAAAGAATTTAGTTCAAAGGTTTTACTTACAAATAAAGTGATTGGTGCAGGGAATGGTAAATCAAAAAAGAACGCTGAACAAATGGCGGCAAAAGAAGCATTATTAAATACCAAAAAATAGATGAACAAAGTAAAATCAATAGATATTGAACTTCTAAGAAATAACCACATAGAATCTAAACACGAAGTACTTATAACGACAGATAAAGATCAAGATGGTTTTAAATTTTTTCCAAGATCTGCAATTAAACCTTTTCAAATTATTCCATTGTTATTGCTAGCCAAAAAAAAACAAATAACATTTGAAAGTGAAGAAATTGCAATTTTTGGATCTTCTCACTCAGGACAAGATATACATGTAAACCTTTTAACAAATATTGCAAAAAAATATAATATTAATTCAAATGATATTTTTTGTGCCCCTCAAAGACCTATGCATGTTGATACTGCTGATCAATACATATCAAATAAATTACCATTTACTAAGTTAAATAATAATTGTTCTGGTAAACATTTATCAATGCTTATATATTGTAAGTTATTGAATATAGAAAGTGATTATTACTATAAATTTAACCATACCGTACAAGAAAATATCAATATATTTTTTAAAGATATTTTTGAATTATCCGATATTAAATATGCTATTGACGGATGTGGGTTGCCTGCAATATATTTAAATTCCCAATCATTCTTAAAAGGTGTTAAAAATATATTATCTTCGGACTATAAAGATACTTGGTTATCAGTATTTGATTCATACACAAAGTTTCCCAATTTAGTAGGTGGTCATAATAGAACAGATACAAATGTTATGTTGAATAGTTCAGAGCCTTTATTAGCAAAATCAGGAGCAGAAGGAGTGCTCTTTGCAACAAATAATGAGTCTTCATATATTTTTAAATGTGTTGATGGTAATTTTCGAGCCGTTGATTTAGTATCAACATATTTTCTTAATAATCTTAATTTTATTAATGAAAAACCTTACCTAAAACTAGTTGAAAATTACTCTAAAAACTTACAAAATACAGATGTTTATACTTTTAATATCATTTAAATAATTTCAAAAATTAAGCAATTATCTGTATTTTTAGTATCCTTATATTAACAACAGGGTAAATATGTATTTAAAAGCAGTAAATATTAATGGCTTTAAGTCATTTTCAGAAAACACAAACATAGATTTTTCAAACAAAGTTAATGTTGTTGTAGGCCCTAATGGATCAGGTAAGTCAAATGTAGTTGATGCCATTTCTTGGGTGCTTGGCACTCAAAGTCCTGCAACTTTAAGAACAAATAAGATGGAGGATGTTATTTTCGCAGGCACAGAAAAATTATCACAAAAAGGTTTTGCAGAAGTCAATCTTAATTTCGAGGTGGATGCTGACAAATTTAATGGTACAGATGAAATATCAATAGGAAGAAAACTGTATAGAGATGGTCAATCCGAATATTTCATGAATGGCTTGAATTGCAGGCTACTTGATATTCAAGAGTTTTTAAGTGATGTAGGTATTGGAAAACAACAGCATACAATAATTTCGCAAGGTCAAATAGCTGAAATATTAAATTCAAAGCCAGAAGATCATAGAATAACTATTGAAGAGGCTGCAGGTATACTTCCATTTAAATTAAAGAAAGATAAAGCTCTAAGAAGAATTGAATCTGGAGAAAAAGAAATAAAAAGAGCAAAAGATGTAATTAGAGAAATTAAAAAACAGTTAAAACCACTAAAAGAACAAGCTGAACAAGCTACTCTTCATGCAGAGTCTGTTAACAAGTTAAAAGAACTAAAAATTAAATTCAATATATTAAATTATCAAAAATTTAGTAATAAAAACAAAATAATAAATCAGGAATTAATAAAAATAAATGAAGAATTAGATAATCTTAGTAATTTAATAAAAAATCAAAAAGAATTAAAAAATAAAATACATGATAATTTAGGAGAAAATATTTCATTAGGGTCTTTATATAAAGATTATTCAAACAAAATCTTAAACAATGCAGAAAAAATTAAGAACATTGTACAAATTTCTAATGAACGTATTGATAATATAGAAAGATCTCAAATAAAATATATTCAAGAAAAAGAAAATAATAAAAATAAAATATTAGATAATTCAAATCTTATGTCTTCGTTATCAAGTCAATTAATTTTAAAAAAGAATATTCTTACAGAAAAATCAAATAAATTAGAAATACTTAATACAGAATTATTAGAAGTAATTAAGAAACAATCTTTAAATTTAGAAATTAACGAAGCATTAATCGAAAATGAAATTAAATATATTAATGAATATCTTAAAGATAAAGAAAAATCGAAAAAAAATAATAAATCAAAGCTAGATGATTTAAATAATGATAGAAAAATATCAGAGTTGCTAATAAAAAAACATGAAGAAACTTTAAATTTAAATAAGATTGATGAAAAAGATTTTAATGAAGTAAAAAATAAATTAATTTCTGTAGTTAGTAGAGAAATAGAAAATATAAAAGCTTCGAATATAAATCTGTCAAAAGATACAGAATCAAAACTAATTATTTTGGAGCAAAAAGTAGAGCAAATAAATTTAATAAATAACAAAGACGAATTCAAAGAAGAATTAAAAATACAAAAAGAAAAATATAATTTAGATATTAAAAAAATAGAAAAAGAAGTATCCATTCTTTCATCTCAGATCATAGAAATTACTGAAAAGATAAAATACTTAAATAATGAAAATGAAAAATTAGCAAATACTGTTGAAAGTAATAATGATGAAAGTTATATAAAAAATATTGAACAGTTAAATAATTTATCAACTTCAGCTTCAGAAATGTATAGAAAACTAAAGAAAGCTTCAGAAATATTAAAAAATACTGGTGAAAAATATGATGATAAATATGGAGTCAATAATAAAAATATTCAAGACATTGAAAATGATTTAGAAAGTTTTAATAATCTTTATTACAAGTTAAAAGATGAGAAAAGCAACTTACTTATTAAAGAATCAGAGAATTCTAATTTTTCATCAACTCATTATTCTTATTTAGCAAATATAGAAGGTCTAACATCAGATGAAATTAAAAATCATCCAGAAATAAATGAAGATGAAAGCGAACTACTAAAAAATATAAAAAATTGCGAAACGACAATCGAAAGTATTGGTGTTGTTAATTATTTAGCAAAAGAAGATTATGAAACATTAAATACTAGATATGAAGATATACAAAATTCAATCGATGATTTACTTTTAACAAAAAAAGAACTTAATTCTCATATTAAAGAGATTGAGTCAGAAATTACCTTTAGAATAGAGTCTTCATTTAATTCTATTTCTGTTAATTTTGCTGAAATATTTGAAAAACTTTTTCCAGGAGGTGTTGGAACTCTTCAATTAACAAATAAAGAGAATTTGCTAGATTCAGGAATTGAAATTAGCGCTCAGCCACGTGGTAAAAAAGTTAAAAAATTAAGTCTATTATCTGGTGGTGAAAGATCTCTAGCTGCTATTGCATTCTTATTTGCAATATTTAAATCATTTCCAAGTCCATTTTATATATTAGATGAAGTAGAAGCAGCTTTAGATGATGCCAATTTACATAGAATGATAGATTTACTTGATTATTTAAAGAATGATGCACAATTTATAATCGTTACACACCAACAACAGACTATGCAAGCTGGAGATATTCTTTATGGAGTTACAATGGAACCAGGTTCTGGCTCAAGAATATTTATTAAAACTAAACAAGATTTTGAATCTTTAATTACAAATGATATGAACTAAATGGTAGAAATAGATCAAAAATTAGCAGACTTAGCAAAAGAAATTGCAAAAAAAGCCCATGCTCCTTATTCTAATTTTCGAGTTGGTGCGGCCTTAATTACTGATTCAGGGAATATATATACAGGATGTAATATTGAAAATGCATCTTATCCAGCAACAATTTGCGCAGAAGATGTAGCAGTTTTTAAAGCAATATCAGAAGGTGAAACAAAAATTAATACGTTAGCTGTGGCTTGTATAGATGCAGAATCAGATACAGCTATTTTTCCTTGTGGAATTTCTCGTCAAAGAATGTCAGAATTTAATACTGAAAATGTAATTGTTGTAAACAATGATGGATTCAAAAAGTATAAATTCAGCGATATACTTCCTTTTGATTTTAAATTCTAATTAAAGATTTTCATTTAATTTAGGTATTACTGATAAAGTATCTCCTACAATGCCTAAATCAGATATTTGAAAAATAGGTGCTTCTTCGTCCTTATTGATTGCAATTATATATTTAGAGTCTTTCATTCCAACTTGATGTTGAGTTGCACCAGAAATGCCACATGCAATATAGACATCTGGTTTAACAGTTTTACCAGTTTGACCGACTTGATTAGAATATGGCATCCATCCAGCATCTACAATTGCTCTAGTCCCACCAATAGCCGCATTTAATTTATTGGCCAATTCTTCTACTAGTTTTAAATTACTACTTTCAACCATTCCTCTTCCAGCAGAAATAACAATTTTTGAATCCTCTAATTGAGGACCTGATTTTTCTTCTATATGTATATCAAATACATCTATAGAATTTTCATTCTCTTGTATTTCTTTTGTTTCAAAACTATCGTTTAATGTTATTTCAGTTTGTTCGAATGATTTAGGTCTAATGAGGAGTAATTTTATATCTGAATTAATTTTAACTTTATATTCACTTTCACCACCGTTAATAGAATTTATTGCAGTTAGTTCATTATTGCTAATTTCGAAATTTGTCACATTAGAAACAGGACTCGTTTTAAAATCTACAGATAAAAATGCAATAAGATCTCTACCAATATAACTTGAATTAGATAAGACAAGTTCAATATTATTTTCTTCTATTAATGTTTTAATTTCATTTGCACAACTAGAAAGATTTAGTTTATTTGAATTAGATTTAAAATATGTGTTTGTAAAATCATCACATCCAATGTTTTTTGTTTCAGAATTCCCAATAGTAATTACTGAAAAATCTAGACTTAATTCCTTAGCTTTAGAAATTATTTCTAATGTACCTGAACTTAATTCATTGTTATTTACTTCACCAATTATTAAAGATTTCATATTGCTTTAATTTCCTTTAACTTATCAATTATTATTTGGTGAGCTTCGCCTTCGTCAGTAATCTTTTCTCCTTGTTTTGATGTAGAGATATCTTTTATTTCTACAAAATTCATATTTTGTTCAGTATCAAATTCAATATCATTTTTTGTAATAATTTCAACAGGTTTATTTTTTGCTGCCATAATATCTTTAAAATTTGGATATCTTGGTTCAACTCCACTTGCTGTAACAGAAATAACACACTTTTCTGGTAGATTAATTTTTTCTGATCCTTCAATAGTCTGTCTTGTTAAAGTTACACTTTCATCTATCTCAATATTTTTAACATATGAAATACATGGAACATTTAAAATTCTTGAAACTTGTTGTGGTACAACTCCAGAGTAACCATCTGTAGATTCTGTACCAAAAATTATAATGTCAGCATCAACTTTCTTTGCAAGTTCACTTAGCACATTAGAAGTCATTAAGGAATTAGAACCGACTAGTGATTCATCTTCTAATATTAAAGCTTTATCTGGGCCCATTTGTAATGCCTGCTGGACCCCTTTTTCAGTTCCAACTTTAGTCATTGAAATCACTGTAACTTCAGCATCATATTTTTCTTTTAGTTGTAAAGCAACTTCAATACCGTATCTATCAGTATCATCTAGAACTTGTTCATCGGGTCTAACAACATTACCATTCGAATATTCAATAGGATTAGCTGGATCTGGTATTTGTTTTGCGCATACAGCTATTTTCATAAATTATATATTAATAAGTTATTTTTAATTAGTTAAATTTATTTCTATTAAAAATTTTTCCATAAAACTTTGTAATTTATCTTTAGATTTATTTGCTATTTCAATTACTTCATCATGAGACAGTGGATCTTTGCTGATTCCTGCTGCTAAATTAGTTACCAATGAAAATGCTGATACTTTAATTCCAGCATGATTTGCAACTATAGCTTCTGGAACTGTAGACATACCTACTAAATCAGCGCCTATGATTTTAGCAAAGTTAACTTCAGAGGGAGTTTCATAAGTAGGCCCAGTAAACCATGCATATATACCTTCTTTATATTCAAATAAATCTTTAGAAATTTGTTTTGCTAAATCTCTTAATTCTTTATTGTATACATTTGACATATCAGGAAATCTTGGTCCTAACTCATCTAGATTACTTCCAATAAGTGGATTGTTCCCAGTTAGGTTTATATGATCTTTGATATTAATTATATCTCCAGGTTGATAATTTTTAGATACACCACCAGCTGCATTAGTTATTATTAAATTTTTTATACCAAGATCAGCAATTACTCTAGTTGGCAAAACGATTTCATTAATATCATAACCTTCGTAAAAGTGAGCTCTTCCAGAAAAAATTGCAGTTAACCTTTCTCCAAACTTTACTAAAGAAAGATTTCCTGTATGCCCTTCTACTGATGGTTTTATAAAATTTGGTATATCAGAATAATCTAAGGAATAAATTTTTTCGAATTTATCTTCAAAGCCACCCATTCCTGAACCAAGGATTATTGCAGAATGTATAGATTCGTTATTAAATGATTTGTTTAAATACTCACTTGTTTCTTTTACTTTTTTATACATAGTAAAAGAGTAGTCTATTTTTTAATAATTTCTTCAAGAAAGCTATCTCCATAAAATATGTTTTTAAGGTTAAAAAATTCTGCAATTGAGGATGCAATAACAGAAAAGCTATCTTTCTCGCCTATATTGTTTCCTTTCAAGTTGTTTTTATAAGCCACTAATGGAACATACTCCCTTGAGTGGTCAGTCTTACCGTCTGTTGGGTCTGTACCATGATCACCAGTTAGTATTAGTAAATCTTCATCATTAAGTATCTTTATAAGTTTATTGAGATTTTTATCTATTATTTTTAAACCTTCATAGTATCCGATGGGATCTTCTCTATGCCCATACAACATATCAAGATCAACTAAGTTAATAAAGTATAAATCGTATAAACCTTCAGAATAAGTTTTAATTAAAGTATTTAAACCATCTTGATCTCCTTCTGTATGTATAGAGGAATCTAAAAATTCATCACCAAATAGATCACTAATCTTTCCAATTCCTAGAGTTTTAAAATTATTTTTATGAAGATAGCTCAATAACGTTTCGCCGGGGGGAGTAATACCAAAATCTTTCCTATCATAAGTTCTTTCAAAATTATTAGGTTTTCCTCTAAAAGGTCTAGCTATAACTCTTCCAATGTTGTAATCATTACATATTATTCGTGCAGTTTTACAAACATCATATAATTTCTCAATACTTAAAACATTTTCATGTGCAGCTATTTGGAAAACAGAATCACCAGATGTGTAAAGAATTAATTTTTTAGTAGCTAGATGTTCTTCCCCGAGATTATTTATTATTTCTGTACCTGATGCATGAAAATTTCCTATAAATTCAAATCCTGTTTCATCAGTTACTTTATCTACTAAACTTTCAGGAAAACCATTTGGGAAAATATTAAATTCACTCTCGCTAATTAATCCTGCTATTTCCCAGTGACCAGTTGTTGAATCATTTCCAGTAGATTTTTCAGCTAATTTTCCTACTGTTGCGACATATTTTTCTGAATCTAGACCATTAATCGTTGTAATTTTACCAAAACCAAGTCTATTAAAAGTTGGTAAATTTAGTTCTCCATTTACTTTTGACACATTTCCAAAAGTATTGCTTTCTTCATCATCATATTTTTTAGCATCAGGTGCCGCTCCAACACCTAAAGAATCAATTACAATTAATATACATTTTTTCATTTTTAGAATTTATGTCGTGCCAAAAAGCCTATCACCCATATCGCCAAGACCAGGAACGATATACCAATTTTCATCAAGCTTTTCATCTATGGATGCTGTAATTAAAGTAATATCTGCATGTTTTTCCTTAATAAAATCAATTCCCTCTGGAGCAGCTATAACAGTTAAAGCATGAATATTTTTAGGATTGTATTTTTTCACAGTTTCAATAGCAAAGGAAAGAGAACCTCCAGTTGCGAGCATAGGCTCTAAAATAAAAACATTCTTATCATTTAATTCTGGTAATTTTTCATAATAATTCTCAGGTTCAGCTGTTTCTTCATTTCTTTGAACTCCAATGTAGCCAAAAGAGACATTTGGAATTAAATCTTTTACTCCATCGACTAATCCTAATCCAGCTCTTAAAACAGAGATAGCAACAGAGTTGTTTTCAATTTCATGAGCACTAGTTGTAACTAATGGTGTTTCAATTTCAATATTTTTAAGTGATAGATGCTTAGTAGCTTCAACTGCTAAAAGATAGGATAATTTTGACGCTGATATTCTAAATGTATCAAAATCTGTTTCTTTGTTTCTTAAAATTGATAAATAGTGGTCTTTTAGGGGGTGTGAAATTTCAATAAGTTCCATATAAAGATAGAGTAGTTTATTTAATAATTCATTTCTACCTTTAATTATTTATTGATATTATATTTAAAGTTCAATAAATAAGATTAAATAATTTATATAAGTGTATAAATAAGGAAACAAATGGCAGTAAAAATAAGACTTGCGCAAAGAGGAAAGAAAAAGACTAGAACGTATAGAGTAGTAGTTGCAGATGCAAGATCACCCAGAGATGGTAAATATATAGAAGATTTAGGTTTTTACAATCCACAAGACAATCCATCTACTGTTGAAATAGATGTAGAGAAGGCCGTATCATGGCTAGATAAAGGAGCCCAACCATCAGAAAGAGCACAAAAAATTTTAGAAATATCAGGTGCATGGGCACAATGGAGATCAACAAAAGGAGAAGTTGTATCAATACCAACTCCTCCTGAACCAAAGATAAAAAGTAGCTCTAAAGCGCATAATAAATCAGAAGAAGAGACTACTGAGGAAGTAAGTGAAGAGACTACTGAGGAAGTAAGTGAAGAGACTACTGAGGAAGTAAGTGAAGAGACTACTGAGGAAGTAAGTGAAGAAGAATGAGTGAAACAGGAACAATAGTAAAAAATGTTGTCGAATATATTGTCTCAGAAATTGTTGAAGATAAAAAATCTGTCAAGGTTGACATAGCGTCATCGAGTGAAGAATCTGTACAAATTGAAGTAAGAACTTCACCAGATGATATGGGAAGAGTAATTGGAAAAAGAGGTAGAGTAGCAAGAGCTATAAGAACAGTTGCTCAAGCTGCAGCAGATGAAGAAGGTCTTGATTCTTCAGTAGAATTTATTGATTAATAAAAAACTATATAATATTGGCACCCTAGGTAAACCACATTCTTTAAATGGCTATCTTTATATAAATCACGAGATATTTTTTCGTATATTTAGTTTTAAGAACAAAAAAGTATATATAAATAATAGAGAATATGAAATTAAAGAAATTAAAAAACATTTAAAAAATCGATTTTTAGTAAAGATATTAAAAATCGACAATATAGATAGTGCCGAAAAACTAAGAAATTATGAAGTCTCTATATCTATAGAAGAAATAGATCATTATCTAAATAATGGATTGCCTTGGCCTGGATTTTATATAAATGAAATATTAAATGATAATATAAAAATTCTAGGATATTTTTATTCAGATAAATATATTTTTTGCAATGTTTGGGACAATGAAGAAGTAGTAATACCTTATAATGACCATTATTTTGCTTATGAAAATAAAAAACTTATCTTAAAAAATAAATTAGTTAATTAACCAATCAAATAAATCATTTGATGCTTTATCTTCTGAGATATATTCAGGATGCCATTGGACTCCGATCGCATCCCAATTATTAGTTGTTTCTATTCCTTCTATAATTCCATCTGATGATCTCGCAGAAACTTCTAAATTGTCTCCAAGTTTATTAATGGCTTGATGGTGGATACTGTTTACTTTTAAAGTCTCAACTTTTAATATTTGATTTAATTTTGTATTTTTGTCTATTTCTATCTCATGTATATGTTTAGTTGCATTCTCGTAGGGTTTAGCATGTTCTATATCTTTAAAACCTGCATCAGGTATGTCTTGATGTAAGGACCCTCCCATATGAATATTCAATAATTGATGACCTCTACAAATTGCTAAGGTTTTAATATTCTTTTCTTCAGCTTTTTCTAATAAATTTAATTCGGTTAAGTCTCTATCCATAGATACTCGTTCTAATTTATCGCTTGGATTTTCGTTGTAATGAGATGGATCTATGTCGCCACCTCCTGTAACGATTAAGCCATCTATACCATCCAATGAAAAATTTGGTTTATTATATTGTGGTGGAAATATTACAGCATGAGCTTCAAATTTATTACATAATTTTATAAACTCAGCGCTTAAAACAGCACACGGAATAATTCCAGGAGACATTTTTGTATCTTTTATCCCTGTTGATATACCAATTGTTAAATTAGTCAACTTCTATTCCTCGTCTATGTGAAATATAGCTTGTACTTCTACACACACATTCATTGGTAGACTAGACACACCAACAGCGGATCTAGTAGCTTTTGATTCAAAGTATTCACCAAGCTTATCTGTAAATCCATTTAGAACTGTTGGATGTTCTGTATAGTCATCACTAGAGTTTACAAAACCAACAACATTTATTGGTGTTAATTTTTTAAGATCATAATTTTCTGAAAGTGTTGCAAGGGTTAACTCTGCACATAGTGATGCGGCCTCGTATCCTTCTTCTGTTGTCTGGTCATTAGGAATTTTTCCAATATATTTTACATCTTCAGTAATTGGTACATGTCCTGATGTATATATTAAATTACCAATTTTTTTTATTGTCGTATAGTTTCCTACTGCTTTTGGTGGATCTGGTAAATTATTATTCATTTTAATATTCTTCTATTAGCTTATTGATAAGGTCAACAACTCTATTTGAATAACCCCATTCATTGTCATACCAACAGACTACCCTAACGTGTTTATTTTCTAATATTTCTGTAGAGGTAGCGTCATATATACTTGAATTAGGATTCCCCAATATATCTGTTGAAACTAGAGGAACTTCTGAATAGCTTAATATCCCATTAAGTTCATTTTCAGATGCTTTTTTAACTGCTTTATTAATTTCCTCAACTGTTACAGATTTATCTAATTCAACTATTAGGTCTACAACACTGCCATTTGGTACGGGAACACGCATTGCCATACCGTCTAATTTCCCATTTAATTCTGGCATTACCATACCGACTGCTTTTGCAGCTCCTGTAGATGTAGGAATAATATTTTGGGTAGCATTTCTCCCACGTCTAAAATCTTTATGTGTTGTTTCGGCTAAAGCTTGATCATTAGTATAAGCATGGACAGTTGTCATCAACCCAGATTGAATAGTAAAATTATCGTTTAATACTTTTGCAATAGGAGCTAAACAATTAGTTGTACAGGAAGCATTAGATATCAATTTAGATTCACTTGTTAAATTATCATCATTTACACCAAGAACAATGGTTGCATCTATCTCATCTTTAGGAGGCACGGTTAGTAGCACTTTTTTAGCACCTGCATTTATATGTTTATTTAATGAATCACTATCTGTAAAAATTCCAGTTGATTCAACAACGATCTCTACATTTAAATCTTTCCATGGCAACTTAGAAGGATCAGATATTGATATGAGTTTTATATCACGATCATTAATTTTTAGGATATCTTTTTTAATAGTAATTTCAGCATCTAAAACTCCCATTATTGAATCATGTTTAAATAAATAAGCTAAATTTTCATAATCTCCTAAATCATTTATAGCTACAACATTTATATCTAAATCTTGCTCAACAATTATTCTTAAAATAGATCTTCCTATTCTTCCGAAACCATTTATAGCTACGTTATTCATTATTGGTACCTTCCCTTTGATAGATTTTTATAGTTTCAAGGATTCGTGAAGAATAACCCCAGCCGTTATCAAACCAAATTAAAATTTTTATTTTTTTATCATCGATGTCCATTGTTGATTTTGCATCTACTAATCCTGATAAAGAATTACCTACTACATCAGATGAGACAATAGGATCATAAGTGATACCAATTCTGTTAGATAAATACTTTGACGTTATGCTATCTTCTATAATTTTATTTATATTTTCGGATGATGTTTTTTCTTTTATATCAATCGTCAAATCAAGAATACTTCCATCTGGAATGGGTACAGTCATGGAAGATGAAGTTATTTTATTCTTTAAGAAAGGTAGAACTTTTTCTATAACATTTGAAGAGCTAGTTTTGTTTGGAATAATATTTTCACCTGCTGCTCTATTTTGTCTAAATCCTTCTCCGGCAACGTCAGCTAGTCTATTTGAATTTGAATAACCATGAATAGTATTTATGAAAACTCGTTCAACTCCTACTTTTTCGTTTATTAGTTTAATGATTGGAGCTGATGCATTAGCTGTATTTGATCCTAGAGAAATTATTGATTTAGAAAAATCGATATCTTCATCATTTGCTCCAGGTACAAATATATCTATTTCTTCTTTATCTTTTGGAGTAGAGGCAATAATAATTTTTTTGGCTCCCTTTTCTAAATGCTTTTGAGCTTCTTCGGAGCCTTGTTGTTTACCAGTAGCTAAAACTACTATGTCAGTGTCAATTGATTCCCAGTTAGAATCGTCAGCATCTTTCCAATTATTAAAAGTTGTTTCTTTATTATTTACTGAAATACCATTTTCTGTCTTAGTAATATCAGCGTCTATTGGTCCATAGATAGAATCATATTTTAGTAAATAAATAAGATTATCTTTATCAGCTACATCAGATACTGAAACAATATTTATATTTTCCTCGTTAATACTCTGTCTAAATAGATCTCTACCTATTCTTCCAAAACCAAGTAATGATATATTTTTCAATTCTCCTCTTCTCTAGAGTGTAAAGATTCATTGTTTCTTGTTACAATCAAATAATAATATTATCTGAATGTGTAAGTAAATGGCTGAATTAAGTAAAAATATAGAAGAATGTCTCTTTGGTGACATATCAACAAAAGAATTAACTGAAAAAGCGTATTCTATAAAAAAGCAAGAATTTGGTAGTGATATTACATTTAGTCCAAAAGTATTCATACCATTGACAACGTTATGTCAGGATTCTTGTGGTTATTGTACTTTTGTAAAGTCTCCAAAAGAAGGTGGAACCTATTTAAATTTTGATGAAGTTGATATTATAGGAAAAGTCGGTCATGAAAATAGTTGCTATGAAGCACTTTTTACATTAGGTGATAAACCTGAAGAAAAGTGGGAAGAAGCAAAAACCCAACTTAAAGATTTAGGATTTACCTCTACTCATGATTATTTAGTTGAAAATATGAAACGAGTAAATGATAAATATAATTTATTTCCTCATGCTAATCCAGGCCTTATGACTACAAGTGAAATTATAGAATATAAAAATCATTCTCCTTCAGGTGGGTTAATGTTAGAAACTTTTTCAAAAAATGTCTTTAATCCTGGTAAACCACATTACAAAGCAAAAACTAAGATAATAGAAAAAAGATTGGAAACAATAAATAATGCAGAAAAAATTAAATATCCAATTACCACAGGATTACTTTTAGGTATTACAGATACTAAAGATGAGCTTATACAAGACATCGAAAACTTAATATTATTTTGCCTTAAAAATACAGCAATACAAGAAATTATACTTCAAAACTTTAGAGCAAAAAGAAATACATTAATGAAAAACAATCCTGAAATAGTGAATGATCTATTTTTGAGAATAATAGCAACAGTTCGAATATTTCTGCCTAAGCACATATCATTACAGGTCCCTCCAAATCTTCTCTCATCAGTTGATGATTTCTTGTTTAGTGGTATTAATGACTTAGGTGGAATATCACCAAAAACGATTGACTTAGTAAATCCAGATCATCTCTGGCCTGATTTAAATGAATTAAATATAAAAATAGATAATTCTGGTCAAATTTTAAAACCTCGGCTTCCCGTATATCCAAATTTTATAAATAAAGAATGGTTGAACGAAAAAATGTTTGAAAAAGTTAGTAATGTTATAAATGAAGATGGATATCCAAAAAAATATGAATATGCAAGCTAATATATCTTATCTGAGAATAAGACCTTGTGACAATGATAATGAAATATTTTTAAACTCTAGAAGAAAAGAAGGCACTTCCTCTTTTTTAATAAAAGATGATCTAAATTTTGTAGAAATTAACAGAAAAGGTTTCCAAACAATTTCAAACAATATTAATTACGAATCTTCTATGTGGTTAATAAATGATGAAGATTGGGAAACATATAAAAATACTGATTCAAGAAGACTAGTTTATTCATATAAGGGGAATAAAGAAGTTGCATTAGAAGTCTTAACAAGGTTAAAACCTAGAACAATACAAGTATCCAAACTTGATGATATGAATTTTATCAATCTTTATAAGCCAGATTATGAACATTTAATATCTAAATATGTAAATACTATTGATGATGCTTTAGATGCTATTAATCATGGTGTAAACGACTTAATGTTAAGAGATTGGAATACTGAGCAGATTGCTGAGTTACAAAATATAAGCAATAAGAACCTATATGAACGTACTGTTTTATCACCAATTCTAAAAATTAATGAAGCAAGAGAAATACTTAAAAAAGAAGAATTCACTAATTATTTGCTTACAAGGGATGTACGTGGTTATAGAAGAAAGACTACAGACTGGTATCCAGGTAGTGGTAAAACAATTCCAAAATTATTTAATTATGTTTTTAATAATGATTCAGATTATAAATCGGATAAATTTAATTATATATTTGAAAAATTAGAAGATGAAGAAATAATTACAGATGATGATTTAACTGAATTATTTAAAACTTCAGGAAAATATATAAATAGAATTTCAGAATTTGCAAATGAATTAAATCTAAAAATTAACGGAAATAAAGTCACTTTTGTAAAAAACAGAAATATTAATTATACGAATCAGTGTTATTATAAATGTGGTTTTTGTGGTTTTTCAAAAGGCCCAAAGAGTTTAGATCTAAAAGAAGTTCCTTATTCGTTAGATTCAAAAGAAGTAGTTGAAAGATCAAAGGAAGCATATGAATCAGGAGCTTCAGAAGTATGTCTCCAGGGAGGAATACATCCTAACTACACAGGTGAATTTTATTTAAATCTAGTAAAAGAAATTAAAGAAGAAATACCAGATATGCATATTCATGGTTTCACGCCACTAGAGATATGGCAAGGTGCTGAGACAATAAATAAAAGTATTGAAGATTACCTATCTATGTTAAAAGACGCAGGTCTAAACACTTTGCCAGGAACTGCTGCGGAGATATTAGATGATCGAATTAGAAAATATTTATGTCCAGATAAAATCACATCAAAAGAATGGGCATATGTAATGGAAGTTGCTCATTCAATTGGAATCAAGTCAACAGCAACTATTATGTTTGGACATATTGATGATATAAAATCTTGGACAAATCATTATTCACTAATAAGGCAACTCCAAAGTAGAACTAGGGGATTTACAGAAGTAGTACCCCTTCCCTTTGTTCATATGGGATCACCAATTTACCTTCAGGGAAAAAGTATGCCTGGTCCAACATGGGATGAAATTGTTCTTATCCATTCATTAGCAAGAATCTATTTCAATACTTTTATTGACAACATACAAGCGAGTTGGGTTAAGCTTGGACATGATGGAGCTTCAAATTTATTAAAAGCTGGTGTTAATGATTTAGGTGGCACATTAATTAACGAAAATATCAGTAGAGCTTCTGGAGCATCGCATGGTCAAGAAACTACAGATCATGAATTTATTAATCTTATAAAAGAAAATAATAAAAAACCATATCTCAGAAATACACTTTATACCAAATTAAAGAAAGTTGAAGAATTAAGCTTGGAAGAAGATGTTATCAAAATATAATGTAATTACATTATTTCCTAATTTATTTGATGAATGGATAAAAACTGGAATTATTTCTAACGGATTAGACAAAAATATTTTAAAATTTCAAACTACTAATTTACGAGATTTTGGTATTGGTAATTATAAGCAAACAGATGATGCACCCTACGGAGGTGGACCAGGTATGGTTATGATGGTTGAGCCTCTTGATAATGCAATATTAAATAACAAAGCAGATATAAATGTATTTTTAACACCATCAGGGTCAAAACTTGATGAAAAATCAATAAAAGATTTACTCGCTTATGAATCTATAAATATAATTTGTGGAAGGTATGAAGGCTTTGATCAAAGAATAATAGATATGCATAGTGACTATGAAGTATCAATTGGTGACGCAGTTGTTTCTGGTGGTGAAGTTCCTGCAATGTTCCTTATGGAAGCTTTAATGCGAAGAGTCCCTGGTGTTTTAGGAAATTCAGAGTCCTTAGTAAATGAATCATTTACAGATGGTACGTATGATTTTCCTGTTTATACGAGGCCTGAAACGTATAAAGAAATGACAGTCCCTGAAGTATTATTATCTGGCAATCATAAAGAAATAGATAATTGGAAAAATAACAAATTAAAAGACATTTAATCTTACATAGATAATATAATTTCTGTTTGAGGAAGCTATGAATCTAATAAACGAAATAGAAAATAATCAATTAAAAACAGATTTACCCGAACTGAACTCTGGTGATTCAGTAAAAGTAAATGTTAAAGTTTCTGAAGGAAATAGAGAAAGAATACAAACTTTTGAAGGAGTGATTATTTCTATTAATGGCGTTGGGATTAGCAAGACTATAACAGTAAGAAAACTCTCATTTGGTGTTGGAGTAGAAAGAATTTTCCCCGTACATGCGCCTATCGTCGAATCTATTGAAATACAGAGAAAAGGCAAAGTAAGAAGATCAAAACTTTATTATTTAAGAGATAGAATTGGAAAATCTGCAAAAATTAAAGAAGACCGTAACTAACTTACTAATATAAAAATATTATTAAATATTTAAAAAATATATCTATATTCTTATCAGCAATTATTGTTGCTACTTTTATAAGAACATTTATTATTCAAATATATTTCATTCCTTCTGCTTCTATGGAACCAACATTAAATATTAACGACAGAGTTCTTGTTATTAAAGATAAATTTCTTAATCTAAATTATAAAATCGGAGATGTTATTGTTTTTTATAATCCAGATTATGTTTATCAAAAAAGTACATTTGAAGAATTTTATGATTCATTACAAATATGGAATTTTAATAATCAACAATTAACAATCGATACAGCTTTTATTAAGAGAGTTATTGGTTTTGAGGGTGATGAAATTAAAATTAAAGATGGTGATATATACAATAATGGCACATTAATTAAATTTGCGAATATTCCAGTAAATGAAACAAAAGTAGACGCTACATATATTGTCCCAAGTAATTCTATTTTTGTTCTTGGAGATAATAGATCAAATAGTATAGATTCAAGAATATATGGATCAGTAAACATAAATCAAATTATTGGTAGAGCAGAATACAAAATATTTCCTATTAATGAAATAAGCAATATAAATGATTGAAAATAAAGTTTGGAGTAACAATCCTAATCAATTTGTAATAGGAGCTGATGAAGTAGGGAGAGGTTCTTTTGCTGGGCCGATAGTAGGGGCAGCAGTAAAAATAAATAAATCTCATGAAGATTTATTAATAGAAGTAAAAGATTCAAAAAAACTTAGCGAAAAAAAAAGAAATGAAATATTTGAATTAATTTCTAATAACAATGTTGTTTACTCAATATCCGAATGTTCGAATAATATCATTGACGAAATTGGAATATCAGAAGCAAACAAAATAGTATTAGAAAATTCTATTAAAGGAATATATACAGGTGTAGAAAAAGTCTATGTAGATCATTTTAAAATAAATAAATTTTCTTCAGTTTCATTAGTAAGGGGTGAGGACAATAGTAAAGCTATAGCTCTTGCAAGTATTATCGCAAAGGTATATAGAGACAACCTAATGAAAAAAATATCAAAAAATTATCCTCAATATTTATTTGAAAACAATAAAGGATACGGAACTCAGGCACATAGAGAAAGTATTGAAAAGCATGGTTTAACAGATATTCACCGTAGGTCTTTTAATTTAGAGCCCAATAAATAGCAAATACAGCAAGCAAAAAGCAAAATATTATATTTGCGTAATCATATTTATTTGCTTTGTATGGTCTATTTGGATCAAATCCCATAACTACATTTTATATATAAATATATTAAACTCTAATCTATGGCACTAGAAACTAAAATTACTAATGAGACTCTATATATCTCATTTAATGATGAAAAAACTTCAAATTCTATATCAGCTAATGACTGGAAAGAACTGAAATCGCAGATTGAAAAGTTTGAAGACAGTGATCAGAAATATTTAGTATTAAAAGAAATAAATGGAAACTTTTCATCAGGTGCTCAATTAGCTGAAAACATAAATGCCTTAATGGAAGATGTAAATTTAGCAGCAAAAGCATTGTGGAATTGTAAAAAACCAGTAATAGCTGCTGTTGATGGTGTATGTGCTGGAGCAGGAGCAAATATGATTCTATTAAGTGATTTCATAATTGCAACTTCTACAACAAGGTTTATCGAAGTATTCGCAAGAAGAGGACTTGTGGTTGATTTTGGTGGATCATGGAATTTACCAAGAATGATAGGACTTCAAAAAGCTAAAGAATTGATGATGACAACTAAAGAAATTGATGGTGAATCTATGAAAAATTTAGGAATGCTGTATAAGTTGACACAAAGAGAAAATTTAGACTCTGAGTTAACAGATTTAATTGACCTACTAAATGAGCAAAGCTTTATATCAATATGCATGATAAAAGATCAAATAAAACAAGGTTTAGATTTATCTTTTACAGAAACTTTAGATTTAGAAGGTGAAAATCAGAATAAAAGATTTATTCATACAGACGCTGTAGAGGGAATGGCTGCATTTGTTGAAAAAAGAAAGCCTAATTACAAGAATACGTTAGATAATTAAATTTAATTTATTACTTATTTAGTTTTAAAAATATATGTGTAATAATAATCCTATATAAATGGAGGTCTATAACTTGAAAAGTAAAAAGACATTAATATTAGTTTTTGCTTTAGCAATGATTGCAACTGCATGTTCAAGTGCAGCTGTTCCTTGTGATGAAGTGGAAATTGGTACTGGTAGCAATGGGTTACCTGATTTAGATGGTTGCGAGTTTACTTTTGCTGTTGAAAATGCTTACCTTCCTTTCAATTACGTTGATCCAGCTGATGGTGAAGCTAAGGGTTGGGATTATGACGTATTTAATCATATGGCAGAATTAATGAACTTTACACCTGTATATGTTCCAGCTGCATGGGATGGAATGATTCAAGCAGTAGCTGATGGTCAATATATGATTGCTGGTGATGGAATATCAATAACTGCAGAAAGAGATAAAATTGTAGATTTTTCTGATAGTTACATCGTTCTTCAACAAAGAATACTTGTAGCAGCAGGTAATGACGATATTACTTCTGATGCAGATATTGTAAATGGAGATGGTAAAGTTGCTACTCAAAAAGGTACAACTAATTACGAATTAGCAGTTAGTTTATTCGGTGAAGACAAAGTTGATGCATATGATACTTTTGATTTTGCTATTGCTGCTGTTATATCTGGAGATGCAGTTGCTTCTATTGTTGATGAAGTCGCTGGTCTTGGATACATGGGTGCAAACAAGGATAAAGTAAAACTTGTTGGTGATGGTTTACAAACTGATCCATTAGGTTTTGCATTTCCTGAAGGAAGTCCATTAGTTGATGTTGTCAACCAAGGTTTAGCTGATATGAAATCAAGTGGAAAATTAACAGAAATAAATGATAAATTCTTTTCACCTGGTTTTACAGTTTCATATGATGATATTGCTGAATGTGATGCACAAATTCCTGAAGACTATCTACCAGAGGATTGTGAAGTATAACTTTTAAATTAAAAGAATTATATTTATTCAATAGGCACGGATTTCCGTGCCTATTGTTTTATTATTAGTTATTATGATTAAAAAAATATTCAAAGTTGATAACACCTGGGCTTTCATTCTGTTTTTTTTGATTGCATATATGGTTTTCAAGATTACAACTGGAGAAGAGTACCTTAAAGCATTTAATTATATTATTCCCGGTCTAAGAATTACTTTTGGATCAACTCTTGTATCTTTTGTTATTGCTCTTTTTCTTGGTTTAATTCTTGGTATTGGCAGAATATCGAATAATAAAATTTCTAGTACTTTATCCCGCACATATATTGAATTTGTTCGAGGTGTCCCTATTTTGATCTTAATTTTTACTATTGCTTTTGTTGTAGTAGTGGATGCAGCTAAGTTATTTAATATCAACAATGGAAATGTTCCAATGATTATCAGAGCAATCATTGCTCTTTCAATATTCTACGGTGCTTATATTGCTGAAGTTTTTAGAGCTGGTATCGAATCAGTATCTACGGGTCAACGTGAAGGTGGTGCATCACTAGGTTTAAATGAAAGACAAATTATGAGATATATAGTACTTCCACAAGCGTTTAGAAATATGCTTCCTGCATTAGGAAATGATTTTATCTCTATGATGAAAGACTCTTCTTTGTTGTCAGTATTAGCTGTTCAAGATTTGACATATAAGGGAAGACTTTATGCAGGATCAACATTTCGTTTTCAAGAAACATATCTTGTTTTAACTGTATGTTATTTATGTGTAACTTTGTTTTTATCAATTTTACAAAGAAGGTTAGAGCAGAAACTTGAAGCTAGATAATAAAAGTCATCAATTAAAAATTATTGATGAATATATAGAATATCTTGAAAAAATTAAAGGTTATTCTAAAAATACAATTACTTCATATAAAACTGACATAAAAAAATATTTTGAATATATAAATACAAAAAATAAAAATTATTACGAAATAGAAAAATACGTACAGAGTCTATCTAAAAGTAAATATGCCAAGAGTACTGTGAATAGAAAAATTGTATCTATATCCAGCTTTTTTAATTGGTGTATTAAGCAAAAAAAATTAAATATAAAAGATATAAAACAAATTAAAAATATAAAAACTGAAAGAAAGCTTCCAACAATTTTAACAAGCAATTACATAAATAATCTTCTTGATACCATACCTACTTCTACATCTAAAGAAATAAGAGATAGAACTATAATTGAAATTTTATACTCATCAGGCCTTAGGGTTTCAGAATTGACAAATTTAAAAGTTAATGATTTTAAAAACAATAAATCACTAAGAGTCTTAGGTAAAGGAAATAAGGTAAGAATATTACCAATGACTGATAAAAGTTTCAATTATATGAATTTATGGATATCAAAATACAGAAGTCAATACAAAAATGAAAAATCAGGTAACTATATATTTCTTGGAGTTAGAGGTGGAAAAATATCAGATAGACAAATTCAGCGTATTGTTAATTTAAGATTAGGAACTTTTCCACACAGTATTAGGCATACATTTGCTACTCATTTGTTAGATGGTGGGGCTGATCTTAGAGTAGTACAAGAGATGCTTGGTCATACAGATCCCAGCACAACACAGATATATACACATGTTTCTAAGAAACAATTGAAAGAAAAATATAAAAGAACACATCCTAGAGGTTGATTAATAAATTAATAGTATTAAAATTTAAATGAAATAGACACCATATCTACAAGCTTCCTTGGTGAACGTAAGTTTGGAAGTGCATACGCAAGGGATATGGGATGAAACAACCAAAGGAGATAAATTGTCAGCAACAATGAAAGAATTGCTTGAAGCAGGTGTTCATTTTGGCCATCAGACAGAAAGATGGAATCCTAAAATGGATAAATACATTTATAACGATAAAAGTGGCATACATATTCTAGATTTAAGAATTACCTATTCAGCATTAGAAGAAGCACAAGAGTTTGTACAAAAATTAGTAGCTAATAGCGGAAAAGTTCTATTTGTTGGAACTAAACCTCAAGCACAAAAAGTCGTTGAAGAACAAGCAACAAGAGCTCAGATGCCTTATGTTAACCAAAGATGGCTTGGGGGTATGTTAACTAATTTTAAAACAATAATTAAAAGAGTAGTTTATTTAAAAGAATTAAATTCTCTTGAAACCTCAGGAGAAATTAATTCTTACCCTAAACCTGAAAGATTAAGAATTAAAAGAGAAATTGCTAAATTAACGAAATCAATAGGTGGTATTGTTGAGTTAAACAAAATTCCTGATGCTATATTTATAGTTGATTTATTAAATGAAACAACAGCACTTACTGAAGCTAATAAATTAAATATTCCTGTTATTGCTCTTGCTGATTCTAATGTGAATCCTGATAATGTAGATATCGTAATACCTGGCAATGATGATGCTATAAGATCTATTGAATTAATAGCATCTTCAATAGCTGATTCTTGCTTAAAAGGTTTAGGTAAAAGAAAAGAAGTTCCAGAAAAAAAGGATACCGAATAATGTCAATTTCTGCAGAAGATGTTAAAAAATTAAGAGATATGACGGGTGCTGGCATGATGGATGCGAAAAAAGCTTTAAAAGAATCTGATTTAGATTTTGATAAAGCTGTAATTTACTTAAGAGAAAAAGGTTTAGCTGATTCTAAGAAACGTTCTGGTAAAGATGCTAATGAAGGAACTATTGGAGACTACATACACTATCAGCAAGATAGGGCAGTCGCAGGTGTTCTAGTAGAGTTAGCCTGCGAAACAGATTTTGTAGCAAAATCCGTAGAATTTAAAGATGCTGCAAAGCAAATTGCTATGCATATCGCTGCAATGAAGCCAACATATTTGAATATAGATGAAGTTCCAGAATCAAAAGTTAATGAAGAAAAAGATATTATAAAAAAACAATCGGAAAATGAAGGAAAACCACAAGAAGTCATAGATAAGATTGTTGATGGAAAAATAACTTCTTTTTATTCAGATACTGTATTAAATGAACAGATATTTTGCAATCCTGAATTATATGAAGGTACTGTAGGTAATATGATTGATGAGATGTCCGGAAAATTAGGTGAAAAAATATATATAAAGCAATTTTCACATATAGAGATAGGTACATAAATGAGTAAGAGAGTTCTATTAAAACTCTCCGGCGAATCTTTTGCTGATTCAGAAACAAATTTTGGTATCTCTCCAAATATATTAAACAGAATTGCTAATGAAATATCTAGAGCAAGTAAAGACGGAATTCAAATCGCAATAGTTGTTGGTGGTGGCAATTTTTTTAGAGGTGTACATGAATCTGCTAAAGATATGGCACAAGCAAATGCAGACTATATGGGCATGCTAGCAACTGTAATAAATGCAATTGCATTAAAAGACGCTTTAGATAGAAACGGAAATGAAACACGAGTTCAATCTGCTATAGACATGACTGCAGTAGCTGAACCATATATAAGGCTAAGAGCTATAAGACATCTTGAAAAGGGGAGAATAGTTATTTTTGCAGCCGGAACTGGCAACCCATATTTTACAACCGATACCGCAGCATCATTACGTGCAGCTGAGATAGATGCACAAGAAGTAATTAAATCTACAAGAGTAGAAGGTGTTTACGACAAAGATCCAGAAAAAAACAAAGATGCGGTAATGTATAAAAACATTTCTTATAAAGATGTTGTTAGTAACAAATTAGGAGTTATGGATTTAACTGCAATAACTTTATGTGAAGAAAATCAGATGCCAATTAGAGTTTTTGATGGAACTAAAGAGGATAATATTTATAAAGTATTAACTGGTGATAAACTGGGAACAGTTATTAAATAATAATGGAAGAACAGATAGTAAAAGAAGTAGAAAGCAATATGAAGCTTTCAATAAATCATCTTATTGATTCCCTATCTAAGATTAGAACAGGAAGAGCGAACCCGAGTTTAGTTTCAAATATTAATGTAGATTACTATGGAACACAAACACCTCTTCAACAATTGGCAACAATAAATATTCCAGACCCAAAATTAATCGTTGTACAACCCTTTGATAAAAGCTCAATTAACGAAATAGAAAAATCTATACAAAATGAAGATATTGGATTAAATCCAGCTGTTGACGGAGACATTATAAGAATACCCATACCCGCATTATCTGAAGAAAGAAGAAAAGAATTAACAAAGGTAGCTTCAAAGGAATCAGAAGAAGCAAAAATATCAATAAGATCTCATAGGAGAAATGGTATTGATAATGTTTCAAGCTCTATGTCTGATAGCTCTACTGATGATACAAAAAGAGTAGAAAGTGAAATACAAAAATTAACAGATATTTATATAGGGAAAGTAGATGAAATTCTTTCAAAAAAACAAGATGAACTTCTCGAAGTATAAATTAACTTTTGCTTCAGATGATGATGGCACTTTTTGGCCTGGTGTGATTGAAGTTCCTAATGAATCAGAAGTTCATTATGAAGAAGAGAATAAAAATAATTTCATAAAAAACAATCCAAGAGTTGTTACTGGATTAATTCTTTTTATTGTCTTATCTTTATTTTTCATAAGTAAAGTAACAGCTTTTTTACTATTAATTTTATTATCTTTAATATGTTCAAAAGAATGGTTCGATATTTTTGAATACGATGCCTATATTCCATATTCATTATTGATTTATTCACCTATCGCACCATTGATAATTTTATATTTCTATGACATATCTAAAGTACATTATGCTTATTTCATATTTCCAATTGGTTTAATTATTTATACGGGAACATTTATAAATTATGGTATTTATGACAAATTTGGTTCAGTTTTTATTTTTCATACTTGGTTTTCACTAGGCGTACTTTCTGTTGCATACATATTGATTGAATATAACATATTATTTACATATCTTGCCATTATTTCTATTTCTGTATCAGATGTCGCAGCTTATGAAGCTGGAAGAAGAATAGGAAAAAGAAAACTTGTTGAATCTATATCACCTAATAAAACTGTTGAAGGATTAGTTTTTGGTTTACTTTTTGGTTCAATATTTATGTCTATTAATTTTTATATAAATTTAAATATTAATTTCTTACAAACAATAGTCATTTCTATTTTCTTTATACTGTTTGGTGTAATTGGTGATTTATTTATGTCTAGAATCAAACGTTCTTTAGGGATAAAAGATTCCTCAGACACTCTTCCAGGACATGGTGGATTTCTTGATAGGGTAGATTCTTATTTATTAAGTTTTGCTTTTCTATTACTGGTGTCTCAATTTTATAATTTAAACACTTAGGTGAAATAAATAATGAATGGTATTTTGACTATATTATTTCTTACTTTTTTTGTTGTTTTACATGAATTCGGACACTTTTTAGCAGCAAGAAGATCAGGGGTTGCTGTTTCAGAATTTTTTGTTGGTTTTGGTCCTAAGATATTTTCTTTTAAAAAGAATAATACAGAATTTGGTCTTAAAGCCTTGCCTTTAGGTGGTTATGTAAAAATCCCTGGAATGGATGAGTCTGAAGATGTATCTGGTTTTAATAATGAAGAACTATTTCATACATCTAAGTGGACTACAAAATTATATATATCAATATCTGGAATAGTTGTTAACTTTTTATCTGCTTGGTTAATTATTTTTTTTGTTATTAACATAAATGGAATCAGTGAGCCATCTTTAGAAATTTCTACTGTTGGTTCTTCAATAAATGATAAATCAGAATCACCATCTGAAATAGCAGGCTTGATGCCAGGTGATACAATTTATGAATTTAATGGAGTAAAAGTAGAAAATTGGAATGAACTCGTAAATTTAATTGAGATGAATCCATCTGAAAGCGTAGAAATAAAATTAATTAGAAACGAAAATATAATTATTACGAATACAATTTTAGAAAATAGATCAATAAACAATAAAGAACAGGGTTATCTTGGTATATCTCCAAAAATAATTAATAAGGATCTTTCTTTAATAGAGTCGTTTATTTACACGACACAAACAGAATATTATATGACAATTGCTGCTGTTGATGGAATATTTACACTTTTAAGTCCTTCGAACATAGCTACTTTATTAGGAACTTATTCTGGTGGAAATATTCCTGATGAAGTAAGGCCATTAAGCCCCCTAGGTCTAGCACAGGCTGGAAGCCAGATCGCAGCTTATGGTTACACAAACTTTTTTAGTCTTTTAGCATTTGTTAACGTTTTTTTAGCTGTATTTAATGCTATTCCATTAATTCCTTTAGATGGTGGTCGAGTTTTAATGTCAATTATTGAAGGAATTACAGGAAAAAAAGTACCTGAAAAGAATTTATATCCAATTGCATTAGTAGTAGTTGGGGTATTTATTTTTATTGGTATTACTGCATTTTATTTAGACTTAACTAATCCAATAAATTTATGACTATGAAAAGAAGACAAACTAAACAAATAAAAATAGGATCAGTAGGTGTTGGATCTGATTATCCAATAACTGTTCAGTCAATGACTACAACCAAAACTAAAGATACAGAAAAGACACTAGAGCAAATATATGAACTAGCGAGTAATGGAGCAGATATAGTAAGGGTCACATGTAATGAAGTAGATGCTGCCACTTCATTGGTGGAGATATCTACCAGAAGCCCAGTACCCATAATTGCTGATATACATTTTCAATACAAACTTGCATTAGCTGCTATTGAAGCTGGAGTTCAAGGTTTACGTTTGAATCCTGGAAATATAAGAGATGAAAAACATATTAAGGAAGTTGCTAGAGAGGCGTTACTAGCAAAAATTCCTATTAGGGTTGGTGTAAATGCAGGCTCCTTAGATAAGGACATAGCAAAGAAATATCCTGAATCATCACCTGAAGCCTTGGTTGAATCAGCATTAAAAGAAATTAGATATTTGGAGGAAGTTGACTTTTACGATATAAAAATATCCGTAAAACATTCAAATGTTCCGTTAATGATTGAAGCATATAGATTATTATCAGAAAAAGTTGAGTATCCTTTACATCTTGGAGTTACTGAAGCTGGTCCATTACCAGGCGGTTTAATTAAGTCTGTTGCTGGAATATCTACATTATTATCAGAAGGCATAGGGGATACTATTAGACTTTCTTTGACTACTGATCCTGTAGATGAAGCTAAATATGGAAGACAGTTATTAGAATATCTTAATTTAAGAGAACGAAAATCCTTAGATCTTATTGCTTGTCCTAGTTGCGGAAGAGCAGAAGTTGATGTAATTAAGGTAGCCAATGAAGCTCAAGAAGCTTTAGAAGAAAAAGGTTTTCCTATTCAAGTTGCTGTTATGGGTTGTGTTGTTAATGGTCCTGGTGAAGCTAAATCTGCAGATTTAGGTATTGCTGCTGGTAGAAATAAGGGACATTTATTTATTAAAGGCCAGGTAGTTAAAGTTGTAGATGAAAAAGATATGGTAAGTTCTTTAGTAAAAGAAGGTGAACTCATTACAAATGAGGGAATCGAAGCAAGGTTAGCTGCTGCTGATAAAGACGCCGCAAAAATAGCACAAGAAGATGTCGAAGCGTTAATTGATATACAAGGCGATATTAATAATTTTAAATTAAAATCTAAGTCTGTAGTAGAGATTACATCAAATGAAGATATTGACACTTAATTATTATAAGATATATACATGATGAAAAATCTTACTCCAATGTCAGAAGATTTTAATCAATGGTATACAGATATAATTCAAGAAGCTGAGCTTGCAGATTATTCCCCAGTAAAAGGAACAATGGTTATAAGGCCATATGGTTATGCAATTTGGGAAAATATACAAGAATATTTAGATAATAGGTTTAAAGAAACCGGACATAAGAATGCTTATTTTCCACTCTTTATACCAAAATCCTTTATAGAAAAAGAAGCAGAACATGTTGAAGGTTTTTCACCAGAGTTAGCTACAGTAACTCATGCTGGAGGCAAAGAACTAGAAGAACCATTAATAGTTAGACCAACTTCAGAAACCATAATTAATCATATGTTTTCAAAATGGATATCAAGTCATAGAGATCTACCATTATTAATAAATCAGTGGGCTAATGTCGTAAGATGGGAAATGAGAACAAGATTATTTTTAAGAACTTCTGAATTTCTTTGGCAAGAAGGACATACAGCCCATGCAACTAAAGAAGAAGCAAATGAAGAAGCAATACAAATGCTAAACATTTATGAAGAATTCGTTCAAAATATTGCTGCTGTTTCGGTAACTAAGGGATTAAAATCTGAACTTGAAAAGTTTGCTGGTGCTGAGAAAACTTATTCAATAGAAGCAATGATGCTTGATAAGAAAGCTTTACAGGCAGGAACATCTCATGAATTAGGCCAAAATTTTTCAAAAGCATTTGAAATAGAATATTCAGACGAAAATAATAAATTACAAAATCCATTTCAAACTAGCTGGGGTGTTAGCACAAGACTTATTGGAATGATAATTATGGCTCATGGAGATGATAAAGGACTTAAATTACCACCAAATTTAGCACCTATACAAGTTGTGATAGTTCCTATAATCCCTTCAAAAAATGATAAAAACAAAGTTATGGAGAATGTAGAAAATATAAAAACAATGTTATCAAACTATAGATTAAGTATTGATGATAGAGAAGAGGTAACTCCTGGATATAAGTTTAATGAGTGGGAGCTAAAAGGAGTACCAATAAGAATTGAGATAGGCCCAAGAGATATTGAAAATAATAAAGTTATTCTTTCTAGAAGAGATATAGATAATTCAAAAGAAGAAGTTTCTATAGATAAATTAAAATCCAAAATTGATCAATTATTAATTGATATACAAAAAAATATGTTTGATATTTCTAAAAATCATATGGAAGAAAACACAATGCATGTTGATTCGAAAGAAGACTTAATAGAAGCATTAAATAATAAAGAAGGTTTTGTTACTTGTTATTGGTCTGAAAACAAGGATGATGAATTAGAAATAAAAGAATTAACAAGTGCGACAATTAGATGTTACCCGATAAACAATGAAGACACTAAGCAATCAATAAATGATAAAAAAGATGGTAAATTTGCTATTTTTTCAAAAGCTTATTAAAAATTCTTTCAATAATTACTAATTATTGTTAAAATAAAATAGACAATTTAGCTACATGACAGTGGGTGGCAAACCCGCTTTTTTTATGATTGGAGGGAGTATGGAGTTGGATAAAAACGACATAATCTCTACAGTTTCTAATTATTTAATTGAAGAAAATTTAGAACTTTATGATATAAATATTGTAAATTATCCATCCGTTTCAAAGATTGAAATATATGTATATTCATCAACAAATTTAGACTATAAAACAATTGAGCGACTAAATCATCAGATACAGAGGTTGCTTGAAGAGGTAAATCTTGAAAAAGGAACCTATGAATTAATAATTTCTAGTCCAGGTTTAGAAAGACAATTAAAGACATCAAGACATTATGAAATATCTCTAAATGAATATATAAAAGTAAAGTTAATAGATCCTATTGATAATCAATATAGTTTTCAAGGCACATTGATAAATATAGAGAATGAAAATATAGATCTTTTGGTTAATGAGCAAATTATAAAGATTGATATAAATAATATTAAAAAAGCAAGGTTAGATTTAATAAAATTTAAAGAGAAAATTAAGAATTAAGGAAATTATGAAATTAGGTAGCGATATAAAACAAGCAATTGAATCACTGGCTCTTGAAAAAGGAGTTGCAGTTGAAAGCATGTATGAGGCATTAGTATCTGCATTCAGATCAGCATACATGAGAATTCCAGGTGCAGCAGAAGAAGCTAGAGTAACATTAAATCCTGATTCTGGAGAAATTACAGTTTATGCCCAAGAATTAGATAATGATGGAAACGTTATCAGTGAATGGGAACCTGATATTAATGATGAAGATTTTGGCAGAATAGCTGCACAATCATTTAAACAAATGATGACAACAAAAGTAAGAGATGCAAAAAGAGCGACTGTATTAGACGCTTATATAGGCAGAGAGGGAGAATTGATTACTGGTATAGTGACACAATTTGATTCAAGATTTAATCAAACCATTATTGATCTTCAAGATGCTGAAGCAGTTATACCATCAAGTGAAAGAATACCTTTTGAAAGATTAGAAAGAGGAAACAGGATAAAAGCTTTAATTACTGAAATAAGAACTGAAGCTAAAGGAATTCCAATTATAGTAAGCAGAAATAGAGCAGAATTTGTTCAGCGTATGCTGGAACTAGAAGTTCCAGAGTTGACAGATGGTACGGTTGAATTAAGAGCTATAGCTAGAGAAGCTGGTAGTAGAACAAAAATTGCAGTATTTTCAAATGATCCCAATGTTGATCCAAAAGGAGCTTGTGTTGGTTCAAGAGGTTCAAGAGTAAGACAAATAGTTAATGAACTCAAAGGTGAAAAACTAGATGTTGTTGAATGGAGAGAAGATAAAGTTCGATTTATCATTGAAGCATTAGGACCAGCAGACATTGAAGAGGTAGAAATTGATGAGGATACAAAAAGTGCAAAAGTTGTTGTTAGAGATAACCAATTGTCATTAGCAATTGGAAAAGAAGGTCAAAATGCTAGACTGGCAGCAAAATTAACTGGTTATAAAATAGATATTGAAGGACTTGGTGATTCTCCTCAAGAAGAAATAGAAGCTGAATCTAATGAAGAGGAAGAATAATTTATGGCTAAAAAGCGAATACATCAACTCGCTAAAGAATTAGAAGTAGCTTCAGCAGATATATTACATAAAGCCAATGAACTTGGTATAGAAGTAAAAACAGCTTCATCTGGCCTAACCCCCGAAGAAGAGGAATTAGTTGTATTGTCTTATGAAGAAGATAAAATCGTTGAAGAAAATAAGAAAGAAGATACATCTAATCAGGAAAAATTAGAAGAAGAAGAAAAAGCTCAAGAAGAAGATGAAAAAGTTGAAGAAAAAGACGTTAACATAATTGAAGTTACTGAGGGATCTACTCCCGAGCAACTATCAGAATTGATAGATGAAGATTCAACACAAATTGTAGCCGATTTAATGTCGTTAGGAATAATGCAGTCAGTAACTTCAAATTTAAGTAATGATGAGATAGAAAAGCTTTTAGAAAAATATAATTTCATTCCTGAGTTTATTACAAAAGTTGAAATTAAAAGATCTGAGATAATTAATGAAGTTATTTTTGAAGACGAAGAAAAAAATTTAAAAGTACGTTCACCAATTATTACTGTTATGGGACATGTAGATCATGGTAAAACAAGTTTATTAGATTTTATTAGAAAAGAAAAAGTTGCCGAAAACGAAGCTGGTGGAATAACCCAGCATGTAGGTGCTTACAAAATAGAGTCTGGCGACCATGGAATTACATTTATTGATACACCTGGTCACGAAGCATTTACACAAATGAGAGCTAGGGGAGCCAATGTTACTGATATCGTTGTTTTAGTTGTTGCAGCAGATGATGGAATTATGCCACAAACTATAGAAGCTATAAATCATGCAAAATCTGCTGATGTTCCAATTGTTGTTGCAATAAATAAGTGTGATTTACCTGATGCTAATCCAGCATTAGTAAAAGCAGATTTAACAAAATACGAGATAATAGCTGAAGATCTTGGTGGAGATATTCCGGTAGTAGAAATATCTGCGTTAAAAGGAGATGGCATTGATGACTTACTCGAGACATTATCACTAGTAGCAGAAATTGAAGAACTGAAATCAGTATTCGAAACCGAAGCTTCAGGATATATTATCGAATCAAGAATGGAAATAGGAAAAGGCAACGTATCAACAGTTATAGTTACAAGAGGAACTTTAAATCAAGGTGACTTTTTATATGCAGGTTCATCTTTTTGCAGAGTAAAATCAATGTTTGACCATTCCAACAAGATTATCAAGGAAGCAACACCAGGTACACCTGTAGATATTATGGGATGGGATAACTCACCAACGGCAGGAGATCAATTCATATCTGTTAAATCACAAAAAGAAGCTAAGACAGTAGCTGAAAAAAACAAAGACTTACTCAAAAATTTTGAAGAAACTACTTACTCTGTTGAATCTAGAGTTGATGACATGATGAAATTACTACAAGAAGGTGAGCTGTCATCTATTAATATAATTATAAAAGCTGATACAAATGGATCTGTAGAAGCTCTAAAAGATGGTTTGCTTAAATTATCAAATGAAGAAATTGATATACAAGTGGTACATTCTGGAGTTGGCGGAATAGTTTTATCTGATGTTGACTTAGCTTCAGCAACACAATCAATAATTGTTGGTTTTAATGTTAGACCAGATAGTCAAGCTCGAAATATGGCACAAAGTAAAGGTATAGATATTAGAACTTATAAAATAATTTATGAGTTACTAGATGACATTAAAGAAGCTGTAATGGGACAGATGACTGTTAAAACAGAAGAAGCAGTTATTGGTATGGTAGAAGTGAAAACTACTTTCAGAGCACCTAAGGTTGGAGTTGTTGCTGGATCAATTGTAAGTGAAGGAAAAGTAGTAATGGATGCTAAAGCAAGATTATTGAGGGATGGAATTGTAATCTATGAAGGTAATGTAGCCTCACTAAGAAGATTTAAAGATAATGTTGAATCTGTAAATGAAGGTTTGGAGTGCGGAATAGGTTTAGTTGACTATAAAGACATAAAGGATGGTGACATAATTGAAATTTTAGGTGAGGTTGAAATCTAAAATGAAAAAACAATTACGTGGTGGAAGAATTAATAGGATTAATCCATTAATACAGCAAATTATTTCAAATGAGTTTCTAAGAAATTCTGACTCAATTATTAACAAATCTACCATTACTCATGTAGCTACTTCTCCTGATATGAAACGATCAACTATATATGTATCAAATATAGAAAACAATAAAGGTCAGTTGATTAACGCACTCGAAAAGAATCGTTCAAAAATTCAAAGAGAACTTGCTAAACAACTAACTACAAAATACGTACCTAGAATTCAATTTGAGATTGATGGAACTTTTGAACATGTTGATAAAATAAACAAAATAATAAACACTGTTAATGAATAATAAAATAAGTACATTTTTTGATAAAGGCCCAATATTAATTACAGGTCATATAAATCCAGACGGAGATGCTCTTGGTGCATCTTTTTGTTTAAAGATACTTTTTGACAAACAAGATATAGAAGCTGATATCAATTTTGATATTCAAAATAAACTTCCATCTAATTTAGATCACCTTCCTTATTATTTAATTACAAATAACATGAAAGATAGTTATGAAACGGTTTTTGTATTTGATTGCGGCAATCCTTCAAGGTTAGGAAAATATGAAGAAGTTATATTAAAAGCTTCAAACATTATTGTAATTGACCATCACATTGACCCTACTTTTGGAACTGTTCAAATTGTTGATTCAGAAGCTGCGAGTACAACTCAGGTTCTGTATAGACAATTAATTAAAGAAGGTTTTGCTATCGATAAAACTATGGCTAATTGTTTATTAACTGGTTTAATTACAGATACCGGTAGGTTTCAATATTCAAATACAACATCTGAAGTATTTAACATTGCTTCTGAATTATTAAAAATTGGAGCTGACTTAGCTTTAATAAGTGAAAATATTTATGGTTCTATTGAATTTAATGCTTTAAAACTACAAAGTGAAATAATAAATAGGATTGTATTAGAAAAGGAAATTCAATTCACATATTCTACTGTTTACCAAGAAGATTATAAAAAATACAATATAGATCCAGAAGAAACAGATTTTTTAATTGATGTTGTTAGATTAGTTAAAGATGCAAATATTGCTTTATTATTAAAAGAACAATCTGACGGATCCTTTAAAGGAAGTTTAAGATCAAGAAATAATTTCAATGTACAAGAACTAGCTTCATTATTTGACGGGGGTGGTCATAAGGCTGCAAGTGGATTTTCTAGTACACTTTCTGAAAAAGAAATTATTGAAAAAATTAAGAATGCAATTAAAATTTAACTCAAACTTTTATTTTATTAATAAACCAAAAACCTGGACATCTCAAGATTTATGTACAAAATTTAAAAAAATATATAATTTTGATAAAGTCGGTCATTCGGGAACACTAGATCCTAATGCAGAAGGTGCAATGCTTATTGCGACAAATAAATATACAAAATTATTCGACTATATCTCAAATAAGGAAAAAACATATGTTGTTAAGAGTTTATTTGGATATGATTCTGAAACATTAGATATTGATTCTGAATTTAAAAAAATCCATAATATAAATTTAAATCAAATAAAAGAAGAGTTCAGTGAAGCAGTAAATAATAAATTAGGTGAATCTTTCCAAATTCCACCTAAATATTCAGCTATAAAAGTTAAAGGTAAAAGACTTTATAAGTATGCAAGAGAAGGCAGAGAAATAGATATTCCTAAAAGAAAAATCAATGTTAAAGAAATAGAAATTCTTAGTTTAAATAAGGAAAAAGCTGAAATTAAAGTTAAAGTCAGTGAAGGTACATATATAAGATCTTTAATTAGTGATATTGCAAAAGATATAAATACATTCGGAATTGTTTCTGAATTAAAAAGAATATCAATAGGCAATATAGATATAAATCATATTTCATATATTAATGATATTAAAAAACTTGATCCTAAAACCACTCCTAATCCACTTTCTCAAAATGAAATTATTGATTTACCTATCCTTAAAGTAAATGAAAAAGATTTAATTAATATTAAAAATGGTGAATTAATGAACAATGACTTATTCAAAACAAAAGAAACTTATATTCTTGAATATGATGATAATGTAGTTGCTACATATGTCCCGTTTAACGAAAAATATTTCAAACCAGATAAAGTAATTATATGAAAACTTATCAAGATTTTAAAAAAGATGAAGTTATAGAAAGCAAAATAAATGTCACATGTATAGGTGCTTTTGATGGACTGCATAGAGGACACATAGAATTAATTAAAAAAACCAAAGAAATAGATAATAATTTTCAAATCGTAACATTTAATGAAATTCCAAAAATTTATTTTGATAATAATCTAAAACCATTACTTGGTAATGATAAAAGAAATAGTATTTTTGACGAATATAAACCAACTAATCTTATTTATTTAAAATTTGACGAAATCAATGAACTTTCATCAGATGAATTTTTAGAATTTTTAAATAGAAATTTGAATACAAATAAAATTGTTGTCGGTAAAGACTTCAAATTTGGAAAAAATAGAACAGGAGATGTTAATAATATAATAAATTATTTCGGTGAAGATAATGTAATTTTACTTGAAGATTACTTAATAGAAAATGAAAAAGTATCATCTACAAAAATTAGAAAATATTTAGATAATGGAAATATTAAACAAGCTAATAAATTTCTTGGAAGAAAGTATGAATTAGTTGGAAAAGTAGTAGAAGGTTTAAGGATGGGTTCACAACTTGGTTTTCCTACAGCAAATATAAAACTAGATTATGATTTATATTTACCCAAATTTGGGGTTTATGGTATAGCCTGCAAAATAGATAAAAAACTTTATGAAGGAATATTAAATATTGGTATAACACCGACGGTTTCAGATACTAAAAAAATAAAAATTGAAACTCATATATTTGATTTTAACAAAAATATTTATGGTGAAAATCTAGTTATTCATATAAATCAATTTATAAGAGATGAAATTAAATTTAGTTCTCCTGAAGAGTTAGTTAAACAAATAAACATTGATATATCTAAATTAAAGAATAAGTAATATTCTTCACTTTAGATATAACGACTACTATTATTATTTCGAATGAATACTAAGCAAGACATAATTAAAGAATACGGTAAGTCTGATACAGATACTGGTTCTACTGAGGTACAAGTTGCTTTAATGAGTGAAAGAATAAATCACTTAACTGAACATCTTAAAGATCACAAGAAAGATCACCACACTAGAAGAGGACTTTTAATGCTCGTAGGTAAAAGGAAAAGATTACTTGAGTATTTACAAAATCAAGATATAAACAGATATCGTGAATTAATTGATAAACTTGGTATAAGAAGATAGAAAATAAGACATAGAGTTATTAATTGGGAGCTTTTAAAGAAGGCTGACAATTAATAACCTCTGTCTAGAAAAGAGGATATATGTCCGTAACAAATGTTACATGTAAAATTGGCGAAAAAGAAATTAAATTTGAAACTGGTAAATTAGCTTTACAAGCTCCCGGTGCTGTTGTAGTAACTTCTGGAGAAACAAATGTATTAGTTACAACCGTTGCAAATGAAACTGTAAGAGAAGGAATAGATTTTTTCCCGTTAACAGTAGACGTAGAAGAGAGAATGTATTCAGCAGGTAAAATTCCTGGTGGATTTTTTAGAAGAGAAGGAAGACAAACTGAAAAAGCTATTTTAGCTTGCAGATTAATTGATAGACCCCTTAGGCCGTCTTTTAATGATGGGTTTAGATGTGAAACACAAATTATTGCAACAGTTTTAAGTGTTGACAATGAAAATGAATATGATGTTCTTGCATTAAATGCTGCATCACTAGGCTTACAGCTTGCTGGTGTGCCACTAGATTCACCAATTGGAGCAGTAAGAATGTCATTAATAAATGACGACTGGGTTGTACAAGCATCAAACTCAGAAATGGAAGAATCAGTATTTGACATGGTTGTTGCTGGTAATTTAAACGAAAATAATGATGTAGATATCGTAATGGTAGAAGCAGGAGCAACAGAAACTGCTTTTGATAAAATAGAATCTGGAAGCACTACACCAACAGAAGACATTGTTGCTGATGGTATTGATAAATCAAAAGAATATATATCTGAGTTAATTAAAGCACAAGCAGAATTAGTATCACAAAATGAAATACCAGATGTAGACTGGCCTCTGATTGAAGACTATACACCAGAATTATTGTCTGAATTAGAGGAAGCATTTAAATCTGATATAGAAACTATTACTTCAATAACTGATAGAAAAGAGAGAAGTACTAAGCAGTCAGAATTAGAAGAATCTGCAGTAGAAAAATATTTAAATGAAGATGAAGATAACTCAAAAGCAATAAAGTTAGCCTTTAAATCAATTGTTAAAAATGTTGTTAGGGATAGAGTGATCTCTGGCGGAGCAAGGTTAGACGGAAGGACTCCAACTGATATTAGAAATATTTCTGCTGAAATTGATTTATTACCAACAGTTCATGGCTCATCTTTATTTCTTAGAGGAGAAACACAAGTTTTAAATGTGACAACTTTAGGTATGGGACGTTTAGAGCAAATGTTAGATACGATAGATACTGTCACTTCTAAAAGGTATATGCACCATTATAACTTTCCACCATACTCAACAGGTGAAGCATATATGATGAGAGGGCCAAAGAGGAGAGAAATTGGACATGGTGCTTTAGCAGAAAAAGCATTAGTCCCTGTAATACCTACTAAGATAGATTTTCCTTATACTATCAGAGTAGTAAGTGAAGCTATATCATCTAATGGATCAACATCTCAAGCTTCTGTGTGTGCATCAAGCTTATCTTTGATGGCTGCAGGTGTACCTATAAAAGAACATGTTGCTGGAATTGCTATGGGATTAATTTCAAAAGATGACAATTACGTTACTTTAACAGACATATTAGGAGCAGAAGATGCTCTCGGTGATATGGATTTTAAAGTTGCTGGAACTAGGAATATGATTACAGCACTTCAATTGGATATGAAAATTGAAGGTTTACCTTCTGATGTTTTAAGAAAAGCATTAAATCAAGCGATGGACGCAAGGCATCACATATTAGATATTATGGAAGATGCAATCTCTGAACCAGCTGAAAGCTTGTCAGGTAATGCGCCTAGGTTAGAAACAGTTGAGTTACCAAAAGATAAAATTGGTGAGGTAATTGGACCTAAAGGTAAAAATATTAGAAAAATTGAAGAAGAAACTGGCGTAAGTGTAGAAATTGATGATGAAGGAATACTTACATTAGGTTCTACCGAAGAGGACTCATTAGCAGAAGCAAAAGAAATGGTTATGTTGATAATTGATCCACCTGAAGTTGAAGTAGACACGGATTACGATGGTGAGGTTGTAAGCGTAGCAACATATGGAGCTTTTATTAATATTTTGCCAGGAAGAGATGGATTACTGCATATTTCTAAATTTCACTCTGAAAAAAGGGTTAAGAATCCAGAAAATGTTGTCAATGTAGGTGATAAATTAAAAGTTCATGTTGATTCAATAGAAAATGGAAAAGTAAGTTTGTCACTTCTTGAAGATCTAGATATACCGGAAGAATCAGTTGATACTGGTGGTTCAAATAGAGGAAATAGAGACTCAAAACCTAGAAGAAATGATCGTTCTGACAGAGGAAATTCAAGCAGAGGACGAAGAGAATCTGGAAATAGAAATGATAATGCTAAAAGAAAAAGAGTATCCTTTGAGGATGAATTCGAAAAAGGAATTTAACTATTTCTTGTTATCTGTCAAATAAGTAGGGCTTGTAGCTTCAGTAGTCACGTATGCGTTTGGACTTATTTCTGATACAATACTGAGTACTTTTTTTACTTGTTTTCTTGGTGTAACACACCAAGCTATACTAACTTCGCCTTCCATTCCTTCACCATTTAGAACTGTTACTCCAAATCCATTTGATCTTAATTCCTTTGTAAGTGAATCACTATTTTTACCTTTTTGTAAAAATATTCTTACTACTACGTCTCCAATAGCTATTGATGATTCTATATAAGATCCTGAAATAGTTCCTGCAGCAAATCCTAGTGCATAACCAATTATTAATAGTGGGTCATCAAGATCTTTTATCACTTGTGAGATAGCAAGTACTCCCCTGGCAGTTTCATCCCAATGCGGTGAAAACAAACCTGAGAAAGCGGGAACAAAATATACTCCACCGTTGTTTTTATCTTCAAGAGCACAAGACTCTATTTGTTCACTTGTTTCTATAAGATTGAGATTGTCTCTTAACCATTGTACTGCAGCACCAGCTATGGCAACTGATCCTTCTAATGCATATTTAACATTTCTTTCACCATATTTATATGCAACAGTTGTAAGTAAACCATTATTTGAATAAATAATATCATCACCTGTATTAGTTAAAGCAAAACAACCTGTTCCATATGTATTTTTAACTTCTCCTTTATTAAAACAGTGTTGACCAAATAAGGATGCTTGTTGATCTCCTAATACAGCTGTTATTGGTATTCCTTCTAAAATACTTTTGCATTCTCCATAATTATGAAGAGAAGGCTTAATTATAGGAAGAGAATTAGTAGGAATATTAAATTCATTTAATAAATTATCATTCCAATTCAAACTATCTAAATCAAATAATAAAGTTCTACTTGCGTTAGTTACATCAGTTTGAAAAGTACCATTTAATTTATAAATTAGCCAAGAGTCAACTGTTCCAAAAATTAAATCATCCTTTTCTAGTGAACTCTGTACTTCTGATACATTATCGATAAGCCAAAGTATTTTCGAAAGTGAAAAGTAAGTTGCGATAGGTAAACCTGTTCTTTTAATATCTTCCTTAACATTTTTGTTATTGGATATATCGTCACATATTGATTGTGTTCTTGTATCTTGCCACACTATTGCATTAAATAATGGTTTACCTGTTGATTTGGACCAGGCAACAGTTGTTTCTCTTTGGTTCGAAATGCCTATAGATTTAATATCATTTATATTTATTTTTTTTAATACTTCGTTAATACAATTAACTACGCTTATCCATATTTCTTCTGGATTGTGTTCAACTGAATATTCATCAGGAAAATATTGAGTAAATTCTTCTTGATGTTGTTCAACAATATTTCCTTTATTATCAAATACTATAAATCGTGAACTTGTTGTACCTTGATCTATGGCTCCAAAATATTCCATGATTTTATTTTAAGTTATTCGTTTTTAATAAGCTTTAATATTAATTGATTTTATCTGATTATAAGTTTCATAGTTCTTTGATGTCCTAATAAGAACATACGATATATTAATTTTTTCTTCAAATATTAAAGTAATAACTTCATTAACACAGTCAAAGTTTTCTGAAACTATAACTACTGGGCTTTGCTGATAATTTCTTGTTGGTTCTATAGAAGTTGATTTTGAAATTATTTTAAGTTGATTTGTTACTTTAATGTTTTGTAATCTAATTCTAACTATGTCATTATTCACTCTATTCCTAAGCGTTCCATAAATAAATATTTCTCCAGATTTACATAGTGATTGATTATTTGTTTGGTAAATATCAATAATCTCTATTTTTAATTCTGAAACGTTTTTTATATTTAAATCTAATCTTGATTGTGATGATTCATTTATATTGTAAATACCGAGGTTTCTTTCTTTTAATGTTTGATTTGAAAATATTGAAAGTGTAAATACTAGAAATATAAATAATAAATAAAAATATATATATTTTGGTGGTTTGTATGACACTAAAGTCCGTTAACTGCACCAAATGGGCCTATAACTGTTCCCACTATAAAGCCATATAAAAATCCATACATTAATCCAATTTTTAAATATTTTAATGTTTCGTAGGTAAATAATTCTTTTCCGAATTCTTCAATTTTAAACTTAATTCTATATTTTTCTGATACAAGATGTTTAACTATGGGATAACAGAAGAATATAGTACCTATACCTATTCCAGATAAAATTCCTTGTATCGATCTTGCTATTACTACTTGTATCATTTTTATTAATATACAATTATTATCAAATAACCATGAAAATAACTGTAAGTAATTTTATCAAATGAATCTTATATATGATGATGTAACTGTTTATATAATTTTGTTTTTTGTTGCATTAGTTGCGTCAGCAATAGATGCTATTGCTGGTGGAGGTGGTTTGTTAGTTGTTCCAACTATGCTTCTTATAGGTTTAAATCCGCTAGTTACTCTTGGTACAAATAAATTACAATCATGTTTTGGTACAGCGACTTCTTCTTATAACTATTTTAAAAATGGTCTCTTAAAAGAAGAAAATATAAAATATTTAATTACATTATCTTTTATAGGGTCTTTAGTAGGAACATTATTAGTAAGTCAGTTATCAAATGATCTACTTACTAAGTTGATACCAATTTTATTAATAGCAGCAGCAATTTTTTTAATTCTAAATAAAAATAATCAATTAGATGTTTCAAAATCTCTTATATTAGCTTTTGCACCATTAATTTTAATTATTGGTTTTTATGACGGTTTTTTTGGTCCAGGAACTGGAACGTTCTTTGTACTGACATTTTTAATTATAAAAAAACGTAATTTAATGGAAGCTACAGCTGCGACAAAAGTACTTAATTTAACTTCTAATTTTGCATCTTTTTTGATTTTTCAATATAAAGGTTACGTAATTATTGAATTAGCTTTAATTATGGCTGTAGCACAAATTATTGGTGCTTACATAGGATCAAAATTAGCAATCATAAATGGTGAAAAGTTTGTACGACCAGTAATAGTATTTATTTCTATAATTCTTTCAATAAGAATTCTGACTTCTTAAATATTAGTATTTAAGAATTTACTTACTAATTTAAATGATTCTTGAGATTCAGGAATTATCGATTCTACTTGAAACACATGCCATAAATTATCCCATTCTTTATATTCAAGTTCTACATTATCTCTATCTAAGCCAAATTTAAGAGATCTTGAATCAGAAAGTAAAAGTTCATCCCTTCCAACATGAATTAATGTAGGTGGAAAATGTTTAAAACTTCCTTTAATTGGACAAATATATGGATCATTTTCACTCATAACTTCATCTGGTACGTAATAAGTTAAATAAGCATCTGCTTTATATTTAGTCCAAGTTTTTTTAAATACTGGACCTAAAAGCAAATCTTTCTCACATATTTCTATTGTATAAGTATCTCCCGTTGCTGCGGGGTCAGCCCAGGGTGAAAATGAAAATATTGCCTTTGGTAGCTCAATGCCTTCTTCTCTTAATTTAAATATTGTTACAAATGCTAAATTACCTCCAGCTGAATCTCCACCAATAGCAATTTGTTTATGAGAATATCCAAACTCTTCAATAAGTGATTTATAAGCGTTAACACCATCTTCTAATTGAGTTGGATATAAATACTCTGGAGCAAGTCTGTAATCTGGCATATATACAGTAAATTTAGAAACATCAGCAATATGAGATATCATAGGATAATAAGCTCGTGAACTTCCTGCGATATAAGCACCTCCATGAAAATAAAGTAAGATTTTATTTGGATCAGAATTAGGTGTTGTAATTTTCCAGGATCTAATTCCATTCATGTTTATTTTTTCGAACTTTGATTCCTTTGCTTTTTTTGAAAATAAACCAATAACAAAATATAAATAGAACCTTTGTATTAGAACTTTTATTTTTGACATCTTTAGTGGATTTAGAGAAATAGCACTTATTACGAAACCAACACGTTTATATTTTTTTTTAGCTTTTATTGCTTCTTTACTTATCGTTTCATACATTGAATTAAATTTATTATGTAAGAACTTTTAAATTTTTGTTAAGAAAATTCGATATTTGATTAAATGCTTTAATAGTTTCAGGCATTGTTACATCGATATGAAATACATGATACATACCTTCCCATTCATAATACTCATGTTGGCAATTATCTCTTTCAAGTATTTTTTTTAACATTTGAGAATCAGAGAGTAAAAGTTCTTCAGTTCCAACTTGTATCATAATTGGTGGACAATTTGTATAATCTCCTTTAAGCGGAAATATTAATTCGTTATCCATATCGACATCTTCATCTTTTAAATAAAAATTATATAATTCATCATCACTATTCCATATTTTTTTCATCATAGGTCCTAGAAGGATATCTCTATCTGCCATTTCTAAATTATAAGTTTCACCTTTCCCTGCAGGATCAGCCCAAGGTGATAACAATGCCAAAGAATTTGGTAATGGTTTATTTTCTTTTTTAAGATTTAAAAGGGTTATAAGTGCTAAATTGCCACCCGCTGAATCTCCGCTTAAAGCTATCTGATTAGGTTCATAACCTAAATTGTTTATTAAAAATTCATAAGATTTCATACCGTCTTCTAATTGAGAAGGATATTTATGTTCAGGTCCTAATCTGTAATCTGGTACGAATATAGTTGTTTTAGTAATATCAGCTAAGTAACTTATCAGACCATAATGAGATTCGGGACTCCCCATTGCATAGCCACCTCCATGAAAATAAAGTATTATTCTTTCGGAATTAGAATTTGGAGTACTTACTTTTAATGTACGAATTCCATCTAGATAAATTACTTCTTTATTAGTGTTTTTAATCTTTGGTGATAATGTGCCTTGTAAATTTATAAGCCACCTAAATAAAAATATTCTCCATTTAGTTATTTCATTTGGACTTCTATAAAGTGAGCTTACTAAATTAGAAAATCTTTTAAATCTTTCAATACTTTTTTGTGCTTCTTTACTTACCACTTAGATCCTTTTATTTAACATAATTATAAGTGGAATAAAAAATGATTCCCAGCCATATTATACTTTCTAACCTTCTTGTTATAAATATACGACCATAACTGATATGAAACCCAAAAAAGAGTCCAATTTTTCTTAGCATTACTTATTAAACAATTTAAAAATATTGGGTATAAGAATTGGGGTATTGTTTTTGTATTCAATATAACTATTTATATTTCCATATCTTTCATCTGCTATTTTTTCTAACATATTTATACCACTCATTCTTGTTAAAAGAATGTAGACAAATATTGGAGAGACAATGCTCAGATATTCATAACCGCTAAATGAAGTGTACGAAATAATATAAATACCAATCCATAAAGTAATTTCCCCAAAATAATTTGGATGTCTTGAAATAGACCAGAGTCCATCTGATATAAATTTATCATTGGTGTTCTCAGCTTTTTTAAAATTATTTTTTTGAAAATCAGCAATTACTTCGAAACTGAATCCAATTAACCATATTAAAATACCTATTATTCCATTTATGCCTAAAGTATTTGGTTCGGTATTTAAGATAGATATTACAGCTGCACATGAAGTTATTGAAACCCATAATGCTTGACCCATCCAATATTGAAGAAACCAAAAAAAGTTTCTTTTTGCTTTTTCAAAACGAACATCTTCACTATCTCTCTGAATTCTTCTAAAAAGATATGTACCGAGTCTTGTTCCCCATAAAACAACAAATAGAAATAAGATTGTATCAGTTGCAGTTTTAGTATTTACAGATAAATAAGCAATGGTGATAACGATTATATATGTTGTACTTCCTATCAAGTCATATAACTTTTCAGTTTTTAGAATAAAGGATGGAATAAAAAATATTACTTGAATTATCACGGATAAGAGTAATAGAAAAGCAAAACTGTTAATTGATTGAATAGTTGAGACTACATTAGACCCTAAAAAGGAAAGTAAGAATATACAAAATAGAAAAACTATAGATGTTAGTGCTGATCTTAATTCTTTATTCATAATATTTGTGGGAGATACAAGATTTGAACTTGTGACCCCTTGCTTGTCGAGCAAGTGCTCTGCCAGACTGAGCTAATCTCCCGTCATTAAATCTTACTTTAATAGTTAAATCTAAAAATAATTAATTTTCAACGGTAATTATTCTTTTTCCAAATCTAAGGAATAATCTTTCAACTATTTCTATTAATAAATTAAGTATCCATAACCCTAAATAAATAGAAATAAAAAAATTTAATATTTGTAATAACATAATTATTAGAAGAATATAAATAAATATCCATGCAATTGTAAATTTTAAGGAGTATATAGGTGATTGTGAGTTCATTAAAATGGAACTTCCTCAAATTTTTTAATTAGAGAAGCATTTGTATTTTTTGTATTATTTACTGCTTTATCCACTTTATGGAATAAAATATCTTCATAGTTAACATTTTTTATGTCCTCGTATATTAAATCTACTTCTTTATCAGATAACCAACTTTCAATTTGAGATGTATTAAGAATTAAAGGAGATCTGTTATGAATAGTATCAAGTGGTGAATCAGCTTCCGTAGTTATAATTGAAGTTTCAATGTCTCCATTAGATCTTTTCCAAAAAAGACCAGCGGTAAATATCTGAAGATTGTATTTATTATGAAAAAAATAAGGTTGTCTAGATTCATTTTCAGTTCTCCACTCGTACCAACCAGAAAGTGGAATTAAACATCTATTATTTCTAAAGGCTGAAGTAAAAGTTTTCTTTTCTAACAAACTTTCATATCTTGAATTAAACAGTGGTCTTGAATTGTCTTGTTCTTTAAGCCAGCTAGGAAAATATCCCCATGTAGTATTTAATAATTCATTATTAATAATTGCAGGCACAGTTGTCTGTGGAGAGATATTGTAATTAGTTTTATATTCAAAGCTATCAATATTACCTACAAAAGACATATCCTCTTTTGAAATTTCTAAATAGTACCTGCCACACATTTCTTATAATTCTAATATTGATAAATCTAATATGTCACCATCAGAATATGTTGTCTGATTATTTTTATAGATAATATGAATATTATTGTCACCAATTATTTTTATATTTGATTCAGTAATTGTAAAGTATGTATCTTTTTCTAAGCAAATAAGTTTATATTTTCCTTTATTAAGAAGTTTTACTGTATTTGAAATCCATGAATAATAACTTTCTCCATAGTGTGGAATAATAATTGAATTTTTAATAAAATTTAAACCGGTACCTTTTATCATTTTTTCACCCATTATCATTGCACCAGCACTGCAACCAGCAAGAATTCCAATTTTTTTTATACGTATTAATTCATTCATAAAATTTTTTGCTGAAATTGAATTAATTAAATGTTGTGGGTTGCCACCTGAAAAATATACAATATTTGCCTTAGACATTTCATCTATTACATGCTTATTATCAATTTCATTTTTATTTTTTGCTTCAATATGTTTATGACGTAAACCTAATGACTTAAAATGATTTACTGCAAGATTTTTCCAGTATTCTTGCCTTTCAATGCTTTCTTTCCCTGCTGCTGTTGAAAAACTTAAAACGTAGGGATTATCAATAGTACTAAATAATGATTTATCTGCATTTTTAATACCAGGTAAAAACTCACCAGATCCAGTAATAGCTATCATTTCTTTGAGGCGACGACGAGAATCGAACTCGTGTAAACGGTTTTGCAGACCGCTGCGTAGCCACTCCGCCACGTCGCCATGAGCGGAAGACGGGATTCGAACCCGCGGCCTCAACCTTGGCAAGGTTGCGCTCTACCAACTGAGCTACTTCCGCAATTATCTAATATTACTGCTAAATTCTTTATATTGGAATTGAAGATTTAACCTGTTGAACCAAAACCTTTATCAGATCTAATTGATTCATCTAATTTTTTCACAATTTTAAATTCTACATTATTAACATTTATTAAAACTAATTGTGCAAATCGTTCATTTATTTTCATATTATAAACTTCATCTGAGTGATTAATTAAAGGGACTTTGATTTCTCCTGTATATCCAGGATCAATTAATCCAGGAGAGTTAATTGATGTAATACTATATTTAGAAGCTAAGCCCGAGCGAGGCAAAATAAATCCACCACACCCAGCCGGTAGCTGAATTGAAATGCCCGTTTCAATAAAAGTTACTTTTTTTGGTAAAAGTTCGTATTTTTTTGATGAATATACATCATAACCTATATCTAATTCATGTTGTTTAGATGGAAGTTGTGCATTTTCATTAAGTAGTACAATATTAATATCAAAATTTTTATTCAATGCTAACCTTTCAATGATGAATATTAGAGATTTTATTTTTATAAATAAAGCTAAAAGTCCAAATAAGATAAGAATTTTAGATATTTTAGGATTTGATACAAATGCTGACTTAAGTCATTCGCCAGAAATTGTAAAGGAAATTAATGAAAATTTAATAACATCTGACATTGAAAGTGAGGAAATCTTAATTGATCATCAAAATAATACAGAATTCTATCCTTTATTAGAATCAGAATTAGAACAAGAGACGTCAATAGAGCAGGCTTCGACCAACACTTTTGAACCTATTAATATTACATCTCAAATAAAGAAAATATGGACAGACATTGAAAGCAGAAGACAATGGGTAGTTCCTGCAGTTCTAATTACAGCAACAATATTTTTAATTGTTTCAGCTACTGGAATATTTATTAGTAACAGAAATAGACAGAATGAAATAATTAATCTTTATGAAACATTAACAAAAGAATCTAATGAATTAATAAATACACTCCCGGAAATTATTACAATCTCTACTGATAATTTTTATTCTAAATATGATGTATCAAATTCAAGCGCAAACTTACAATTAATTGAATCAACTATCATGGAATATCAAAGAAATCTTCAAAACAGAGATGATCTAGATGTTAACAATAATTTAAATAACAATTTAAATAATGTTTTCACATTAGTTAACGATCTTGATAAATTAATTAGTTATAGAATTTTATTATCTGAAATTCTAATATACGAAGATTTACTAATTATCTCAGATGAATTAGATATAGATCTGTTATCGAATCAGTTATCTGAAATTTCAGCTACAAGTAAATTGAATTATGAAAAATTACCAGAAATTAATGAATTTACAAATCATACACTCCTTGTAAGTGAAACACTTAAATCTGCTGAAGATTTACACGGAAGATTAATTGCTTCATTAAGAAATAATGAGACTGATGTATCAAATGCACTTTTGATAGCAATTAATATGAACAAAGAAATAGAGCAAAATAGTTTTAATGATGCACTGGAAGTATTTAAAATAAATAAGACTAATCTATACAATAGTTTAGATACTTTACCTTAGTTAAATTCTGCAGCTTCTTTTTCAAAGTCGGTTACATCTGAAAATTCTTTATATACGGAAGCAAACCTTAAATAAGCGACTTCGTTGATTCCTTTTAGATGACTAAGAACAGTCTCCCCAATAACTTTTGATTTTACTTTTTTTCCGTGTGATTTAATTTCTTTATGCACATTATCTACAAGCGTTTTTAGCTTTTTAGCACTAATGTCAATGCCTCCAAAAGCATTTTCTATGCCTTGATATAATTTTTCATAACTAAATTCTTCAATTTCGCCACTGTTTTTTAGAACCATTAGATTTATATCTGCTTTTTCATATGTCGTAAAACGTTGTCCACACGTAGAGCATTCTCTTCTTCTGCGTATACCTTCGTTATTTTTTCTAGAGTCAATTACACTAGTTACACAATCATTTCCACCAAATGGGCATACCATATATAGTGTATTTTAGATTTCACAAATCTATTAACCAAATAAAATTTAATTATTTACGGAAAATCTAGAAAAATAATCCCATAAATTATCAGCAATAGCAATGTTTATTGTAGCTACTTCCTTATTTATTGGGTTTTTAATAACTTTGTTTAAAAAATTGTTCGAACTTAAAGAAAAGATCAATACAAAAACAACAATAATTACATTTTCTTTCATAATTTAAATATAAATATTTACTATGACATTTTTTGTCGAACATATGTGCTATTATATGAAATATGGTTAGCAAAAAACAAGAAGAAATACTTAATTACATTGATAAAACAATTAAAAGTAACGGGTACTCTCCTACCGTTAGAGAAATCTGTGAAGCAGTTGGTTTAAAGTCTACAAGTACTGTTCAATATCATTTAAAAAAACTAATAGATTTAGGATTTTTAAATAAATCGGAAAATATATCACGATCTATAACTAGTAGAACTGTTGATTCGAAATATGGTATTCCGATTCTTGGAGAAATATCAGCTGGACAGCCACTAATGGCTGAAGAAAATTATATAGGTGAATTACCTTATTTTGGAAATGAAATAAATACAGAATTGATAGCTTTAAAAATTAATGGAGACTCAATGATAGATGCTGGACTATATAATGACGATTTAGTAGTTATAGATAAATCTATGATTCCAGCTGATGGCGATATAGGAGCTTTTTTAATTCACAACACAGAAGCAACAGTTAAATATGTTGATACTATTGCTGATAAAAGATACTTGATTCCTGCAAATAAAAACTATGACAATATAGAAATAGATGAAAATATCACACAGATAGGTAAGGTAGTTTCTTTATTTAGAGATATGTAACTTCACCACTAAGTGTTACATTCTTTTCATTAATACTCATTTCTAACTCTCCACCAGGATAAAAAATTAAAGAATTATTGTTTACTTGATTTGTATTATATAAGTAATAAAACATGCAAATAGCACCTGATCCACAAGCATCTGTTTCTCCAACCCCTCTTTCATAAACTCGTGCGTTTATTATTTTTTTATCAAACATATTAAATATTTCAACATTTACACCGTTTTCAAATTCTTTTGTTTCATATACTTTTTGTACAAACTTTTCTAAATCAAATTTATCTACATTTTCTACTTCAACAAGTAAGTGTGGATTACCTATATTAGATTTAATGCATTCAAGACCATCTATAAGTAATTTATTTTCTTCGTATGATGGAGTTGATACTTCTATTGATACTGTGTTTTCTTTTATATTTGTTTTTATGTTTCCAATTGGAGCTACGACTGTTACTTCATTACTATCAATTATTGAATTATCTAGAGCATATTTAGCTACACATCTTATACCATTGACACATAGTTCTGCAGTTGAACCATCGCTATTGTAATAATGCATTTTTACAGTTAAAGTATCTATTTTTTCTACAAAGATTACACCATCAATGTCAAAAAGTGAATCGGCAACTATTGATATAATCTCTATATCAGTTTTAGTATTTTCATATTCGCTAACAAGAAAAGTGTTGCCGGTACCTGACATGTATTGAGGATTAATCATTAATTAACTCCATCATGTTTTCGTAGATTATTGAATCATCATCAGATTCTATCATTTTTAATCTAGTTTCTTTTTTGAACCACGTTATTTGTTTTTTAGCAAGTTTCATAGTTTTAATATTAATGTTTTCTTCTATATCTTTATCTATATTCATTCCTATTGCTTGAAGAATTGTTTTAGATGGTTTATTTATTTTATTTATTTCAGAAATTAAACCTTGATTAATCATTTCTTTTGTTCTTAATTTAATATTTTGTTTATATTTAGGATTATTCCAAAAAATACCTACAGTTTCTTCATTAACATTTATTGGAGGGAATATATATTTACTTTGTTCTAAAATACTATCTTCAATATTTCTTATAAGCCTTCTTTTATTTAATTCTGAATTAGGTAACTTAATTTCATGCAACTCATGAAATTTTAATAACTGTTCATAGTTCAATTGTTCAAGTTCAGCTCTAATTGCAGGATCTGTTGGTCTAAACTCAAAACTATCAATCATTGATTTATAATATAATCCAGTACCACCTACTACAAGGATGTCTTGTTCGAAAGATAACTTTGGTATATTTTTATCAATCAAATAATTCAAATAATCAACAACTGAAAAGTTTTGATCTGTATCTGCAATATCAAGACCATAATACATAACTTCAGTTCTCATAACTTCAGTAGGTTTTGCAGTTAATATATCTAAACCTTTGTAAACTGCCATTGAGTCTAAAGAAAGAATAGGAATGTTTTTTTCTATTGCTATTTTGTGAGCTAAAGCTGATTTACCAGATGCCGTCGTACCAGTTAGAAAATATAGCAATTTAGATTAATTCAGATTTTAAAGCAAAAGGACTAGCTTCAGTTATCAAAACATTAACGTAATCGCCAATCTTTATATCTTTTGATGGAATATGAGTAGTTTGACCACCATCTATTTTCCCGGACATAAACTCATTTGTTTTTTTTGAATAGTTTTCAACTAGTAATGTCTGCTTTGTTCCTATAAATCGTTTATATCTATCATGACTTATTTGAGTTTGAATTTCTTTAAGCCTCATAAATCTTTCTCTAATAACATCTTTTTTGATAAACTCATCTTTATATTCGTTAGCTTTTGTGCCTGGTCTTGGAGAAAACTGAAACATGTATACAGCATCAAATTTTGAGTATTTAAGAACAGAAAGAGTCTCTTCAAAATCTTCATCAGTTTCACCAGGAAATCCAACAATAACATCGGTCGTTAAAGAAACATCATTTATTGATCTAATAGCTAAATCTACTTTATCAATAAACTTTTGTTGATTATATCCTCGTTGCATTCTACGTAATATCCGATTGCTTCCACTTTGAAGTGGAATATGAATTTGCTTTGTAACTTTTTCTAAAGTATTTACAGCATTTAACGTTATTTCTTTAAAATCTTTTGGATGTGGAGAGGTAAAGCGTATTCTTTTTAAATCTTTTACATCATTTAAAATATGAAGTAATTCTGAGAAATAGGGTTTTGACTTCCCATTAATTTTTAAATCTCTTCCATAGGAATTAACATTCTGGCCAAGTAATGTAATTTCTTTAACACCAGATTCAACAAGATTTGTTACTTCATTTAATATATCTGATGGTCTTCTACTAATCTCGGGCCCTCTAACGCTAGGGACAATACAGAATGTGCATGAATTATCACAACCTATTTGAATAGTTACTAAAGCTGAAACTTCAGATTCACGGATAGATGGAGCTTCTGTAGGTAAAGTTTCTATACTGTCTGTTACTTCAGTTATTGGACCCCAATCTTCTGATTGATTGAGTAAATGAACTACATCAGTAAGGTTATGTGTCCCAATTACAACATCTACCCAAGGAGCTTTGTTTCTTACAAGTTCTTTATCTTTTTGAGCTGCGCATCCACCAACTAATAATTTTCGATTTAAATTATTATTTTTCCATACTTTAAGCTGTCCAAGAGTCCCATATAGTTTATCGTCTGCGTTTTCACGTATCGTACAAGTATTAACGAATAATATATCACTATCATCAATTGAATTAGCTTTTATCATGCCATCTTGTTCAAACAATCCTGCAATGCGTTCAGAGTCATGTTCATTCATTTGACAACCGAAAGTTTTAACGAAGTATTTTAAGCCATTCCTTGATGGTTTTATACTTTTTGTTCTGTTAATTTCTAAAGTTGTTTTCACATTTAAATTATATGAAAGTTTTAATTAAATAAATACTACTTTTTCTTATTAGTTTCTTTTTTTTCTTTAGAACCCTCATCAACAACATCCTCATTCGCTGTTTCTTCGATATCTACCATTCCAACTGCTTTATAAACATCATTTTCTAGTTGCAAAGCAAGATCTGGATTCTCTCGTAGATAATTTTTAGAATTTTCCTTACCTTGACCAAGCTGAACTTCGTCATATGTGAACCAGGCACCGCCTTTTCTAACAATACCGTGTTCTACTCCGACATCTAAAAGACTTCCTTCTCTTGATATTCCTTTTCCAAACATAATATCGAATTCGGCCTCTCTGAAAGGAGGTGCAACTTTGTTTTTAACAATTTTTGCTCGTATCCTATTGCCAATCATCTCAGCACCTACTTTTAAAGTTTCGATTCTTCTTATATCTATTCTTACGGAAGCATAGAATTTCAAAGCTCTACCACCACTTGTTGTTTCTGGAGATCCCCACATAACACCAATTTTTTCTCTTATTTGATTAATGAAAATAACTGTAGTTTGTGTTTTATTAATTGATCCAGTTAACTTTCTTAATGCTTGAGACATAAGTCGTGCTTGTATACCAACGTGAGATTGACCCATTTCACCATCAATTTCAGCTTTTGGTACTAATGCTGCAACTGAATCTATTATTACAATATCAACACCTCCAGACTCAATAAGCATATCTGCTATTTCAAGTGCTTGTTCTCCAGTGTCGGGTTGGGATACCAATAACTCATCTATATCAACACCGAGTGCTGATGCATATACAGGATCTAATGCATGTTCTGCATCTATAAATGCTGCTACCCCACCGGCTTTTTGAGCTTCAGCAGCTACATGTAAAGAGAGTGTAGTTTTACCTGAACTTTCAGGACCATATATTTCAACAACTCTACCTTTAGGTATTCCACCTATTCCTAAAGCCAAGTCTATCGATAAAGCGCCTGTTGATATTGCGGGTACCTTTTTTACATTATCAGTACCAAGTTTCATCAAGGAACCTTCGCCGAACTGCTTTTCTATTTGGTCAAAAACTGTATCTAGTTTTTTTGCCCTGTCTTTATCCATTTTTATCTCCTATTTATAGATTAATTAACTTTAATTAAAACATCTTTATAAGACATATTTTACTAGAACATATGTTCTAATACAAGGATTTAATAAATTTAATAAGTTCCCATATGGCTTTATTTGAAGCTCTTTCAATTATTTCACTTCTATTTCCATTTAATTTATGTTCTGTCACTTGTGTCTTGTCATTGTTAGTTATAGCAATAAATATTTTTCCTACTGGATATTGACTGCTTGTTATGGGGCCTGCCTCCCCCAATATAGAAATTGAAATATTTGAATCATATTTTTTTAAAGATGCAAAGCATAGCTCGATACTAAGTTCTTCCCAATCATCAGTATCTAGATCAACATTTAAGAGTTTTGATTTAGCTAAGGATGTATAAACTATATCTCCAGAAATAAAATTATTACTTATTCCTGAATTTTGAGTTAACTTAGAGGCTATTGAACCCCCTGTAATGCTTTCAACGGTAGTAATTTTTAAATTATTAGACTTTAGTAATTCAAATAATATTGAAGAAATATCCACATTCTCAAAAGCTAAGATATCATCACCAAAATTATCTTTTATATCAATTAAAAACTTTTCATAATTTTGCTTTGAAAGTGAATTTTTATCATATCTTAATTTAATGATTCCTTTGCTAGCTAAATATGCAAGGTCAATATCTTTAGGTTTAAATTTATTTATTTCACTAGCTAAATGTGATTCTGCTTGATTATAAAATAAAATAAATTGGTAATCTTTTGTGTTGCCTTTGTAAGTACTTTCCAAAAATGGTACTACCTCATCTCTAACTAATGGGATAAATTCATTTGGAGGCCCAGGTAGAATGAATACATTCTTAGCATCGGTTTCTAAATGTAGCCCTGGTGCAGTTCCTTTGGTGTTTATTAATTTTTTAAAACCATCTGGTATTAATGCCTGCTTAATATTTGTTTCAGGCATTATTATTCCTCTCGATTTCCATCTTTCTTCCATCCAAGATACATGTTTATTATCAAGAATTAACTCTAGATTTAAATATTTTGAAATTACTTCTTTTGTTATATCATCTTCAGTAGGTCCTAAGCCGCCACATATAATAATTACATCATTTTTACTTTCTACATATTTAAATCCATCCGTAATCTCTACTTCATCGTCAGAAACTGTTAATTCTGTACTAAGAGTGAATCCTGAATTATATAAAATATTACCTAAACTGGATAAGTTTGTATTAAGAGTATCTCCTAATAATATTTCAGTTCCTACTGTCAACAATCCAATTTTCATAATTTTAGATTAGCAATATTACCGTGTAATATTATTAAGGATTACATATGAAAAAACTAGTTCTAATTTTTATATTATTAGTATCTTGTACATCTACTTCAAGTAGCGAGATGGCTACTGCTCCTATTATGGAATTAACATATCAAAATTTAGATGGAGAATTTGTTAATGAAAATCTAACTAATAAAAATACAATAATTGTTTTTTGGGCGGACTACTGAGGAACATGCAGACAGGAGTTGCCTGTCTTAGAAGCTAATATAGATAAACTAATTGAAGAATATGACGTTTTGGCTTTAGCTCATAGTGATTTGGTTTCTACTAATTCATGGGTAAAAAATAATTTAAATGGAGTTTTGAATATTGGTTTATCAACACAAGAAATAAGAGATAAATATAAAGTAATTGGACAGCCAATAACAATAATCTTAGATCAAAATGGCGAAGTTATCTATAGAGAGTATGGATACATACCTGTAAATGGATTTTAATAATTTACCTAATTTCAAACTTTTTAGAATGTAAATAAGTAGTATGAAGTTATAACTAAGCGGAGGAAAATGTGAAAAAATCATTTCTTATTCTACTTTCTTTAACTATGGTGCTTACCGCTTGTGGTGGAGCAGCAGAAGAAGAAGTTGTAGAAGAACCTGCAGTTGTTGAAGAAGTCGAAACTCTAGATAAGCCAGCTACTACAGCTGCGCCTGTTATAGATAAAATTATTTTTGGCTTTGTTCCAAGTGCAGAACAAGCTGAACTATTAGATAACATTCAACCTATGATGAAAGTTTTAAGTGATGGTTTAGGAATTGAAGTTGAAGGAATCGTAACAAGTGATTATTCAGGTCTACTAGTTGCAATGGGTTCTGGACAAGCCGATGTTGGTGCTTTTGCTACATTGGGTTATGTAACTGCTATGAATGCATTCCCTACAAGATTTGAGGCAATAGCCAAATCTGTAAGATATGGTTCAGGCTCTTACCATGGAACATGGTGGACGACTGATGCAAGTGTATGTAAGTCAACACCTGTCATTGGTGCATATGAAAACATCGATGGAGTTGCTACTTTAGTAACTGGCTCTGAAACTATGCCACCTGATGTAAAAGCATTACAAGTTGGCTGGGGTTTTGGTGATGATGGAATGATTCCTGAAGTACGAGACGGAGTTACAACAAGTCCGGGACTAGTTTGCGAAGCAGATTTATCAGTTATGTTAGGTGAAGAAGTACTTTTTGTTGAAGAAGGTTCAACATCTGGATATCTTTATCCTTCTTTACAACTTAAAAATGCTGGAATAGATTACAGAAGTGATATCACTCAAAGATATGCTGGTTCACATGATGGTGTAATCGCAGGACTTTATAATGGTGATGCTAAGTTCGGTGTTACTTATGATGATGCAAGAAGAACATTAAGAAAAACTAACCCTGATGTTGGTGAAAAAGTTATTGCATTTGGAATAACTGATGAAATTCCTAATGATGTTATTGCAGTTCGTACAGACTTACCTGCAGATCTTAAGCAACAAATATATGATATTTTAGCTACATATATTGCTACTGATGAAGGTGCAGCAATGATGGATGAGATTTATGGTTGGACTGATTTAGTACCAGCTGTTAATTCAGAATTTGACGTTGTTAGAGAAGCAGCAGAAGAATTCGGTCTTTACGACGACTAATATATTTAAAACTAGGGCAGTAAAAACTGCCCTAGTTTTTTTTTGATAAATTATGATTGAATTTAAAAATATTAGCGTTACCTACCCTGGTGGTGTAGAAGCTCTAAAAAATATAACCTTAGATATCACAGAAGGTGATTTTGTAATAATAGTAGGTATGTCTGGTGCAGGTAAATCTACTCTTTTAAGAACTATAAACAATCTTGTAAAGCCAACTGAAGGTGAAGTACTAGTAGATTCTAAAAATGTTACAAATGCCTCGAAAAAAGAATTAAAAGTTATACGTTCTGATATTGGTATGATTTTTCAAACCTTTAATTTAGTTAATAGGTCTTCAGTTTTAAAAAATGTTTTAACTGGAAGATTGAGTCAAGTTTCAACTATTCGTTCTATATTTGGCCTCTGGCCAAAAGAAGATAAAGATATTGCATTCGAATCTTTAAACAAAGTAGAAATATTAGAAAAAGCATATGTCAGAGGTTCAAATCTCTCCGGAGGTCAACAACAAAGAGTAGGAATAGCTCGAGCTTTAGCTCAAAAGCCTAAAGTAATGCTTGCAGATGAACCAGTTGCATCGCTTGATCCAATTACTTCAAGAGTTGTTATGAAATATTTAAAACAAATTAATCAAGAATTAGGTATAACAACAATTGTAAATCTTCATTTTTTAGATCTTGCTAAGGAATTTGGTGAAAGATTGATTGGGTTAAAGGATGGTGAACTAGTTTACGATGGAAAAGTAAATGATGTAAGTGATCAAGATTTTGAAAATATATATGGAAGAGCTATTAAATCTTCAGATTTATTAGGAGAAGATGAATAAAGTACCTAAGAAGCCACTACCTTCTTTACTTGCTGTTATAGGTTATCCATTTACTATTGCGTTCAGTATTTTTTCTTTTTTTCAAATTGGATTCAATTTAGAAGATTTTAAGAGAAATTTTGCTAATAGAAGACTCGTTACAGATACATTATTTAATCCAAAATGGGATTGGGCAATAGAAAATGCTTCTCAAGCACTAATTGAAACAATTCAAATAGCAATCCTAGCCAGCATACTTGGTTGTTTTATTGCACTCCCATTATCTTTTTATGCATCACGAGCTACAAATCAAACTACAACCACTTACTTTATTTATAAATCTTTTTTAAATTTTATTAGAACTATTCCTGATTTATTCTGGGCAATGTTATTTACAGTTGCAGTTGGGTTAGGACCTTTTGCAGGTGTACTTGCGTTAGTTATGTTTTCAATGGCTATTATGGGAAAGCTATTATCAGAAACAATTGACAGTATTGACTTAGGACCTTTAGAAGCAGCAAAAGCTAGTGGAGCTAAGCATAATCAAGCTGTTTTTAGTTCTGCATTGCCACAAATTCTTCCAAATTTCACAGCTTATTTTTTATATATATTTGAACTATGTATTAGAGCGTCAGTAATTTTAGGTTTAGTTGGTGCTGGGGGTGTTGGTAGAATTATAGAGACTCAAAGAATATTCTTGAGATTCGATAGAATCTCTCCAATAATTATTTTTATTCTAGTTATAGTTATCGGCATTGAACAGTTTAGTGTTTGGCTAAGAAGGAAAATATTATGAAGATTCCTTCACAACCATTAAATCAAAAAATACTTAAATATTTAATAACTTTTTTAATAGTTGTAGGATCAATATGGTCAGCTTCTGGACTTGAAATTACACCAGATAGATTTTTATCAGCACCAGGTAAAATATGGATACTTATCTCAGCAATGTTTCCTCTAGATTTATCACAAGAGGCAATTGATAGAATTGTACCAAAAGTTGCTGAGTCTTTATTTATTGCTTGGGCAGGTACTGTAATAGGTGCTATTTTTAGTTTTCCTGTATCTTTTTTAGCAGCTAATAATACTTCAATTAATACAATTAGCAGGGTTACAAAACAAATTTTAAATATTATAAGAGCTTTTCCAGAATTAATATTAGCTTTTGTTTTACTACCAATTACTGGCCTTGGACCTTTAACGGGAACATTAGCTGTTGGCATACACTCCATAGGTACCTTAGGAAAACTATCCTCAGAAGTAATAGAAGGCATAGATGATGGTCCATTAGAATCTATAAAATCTTCTGGTGGATCTAAACTTAATGTTCTTTTTTTTGGTGTTGTTCCTCAAGTAATGCCGACAATTACATCCTACTGGTTATATAGATTTGAAATAAATTTAAGAGCATCTGCTGTGTTAGGTATTGTTGGAGCAGGTGGTGTTGGTGCAGAATTAATTAATCAATTGAGATTTAGAGACTTTCCACGTGCAGGAACTGTACTTGTTGTGACTATATTAATGGTATTAATTGTTGATACAATATCAGCAGCAATTAGAAGAAGAATTATTAAAGGTAGAGAAATTATTGTTTGATTTATTCAAACCAATTTTCATCATCTGAAGTGTCATTTTCATCTGAGTTTTTCTCTTCAGTTGTTTGCTCATCATCAATAGTTGATAAGTTTTGTGTTTCAAATTCTTCAACAGTTATTAATACTTCTCTTGCTTTTGAACCTTCTGAGGGTCCGACTACTCCTTGATCTTCTAAAATATCCATTAATCTTCCAGCTCTAGCAAAACCGACTCTTAGTTTTCTCTGAAGCATTGATGTTGAACCTAATTGAGAACGAACTACTAATTCTTTTGCAGTTTGAATTAATACTTCGTCTTCACCAAGATCATTTTCAGTAGTGCTTACAATCTTTTTCTGTTCTTCTATAACAGCAGGATTGTAATCTGCATCTTTTTGAGATTTAACCCATGAGACTACATCTTTGATTTCTTTTTCCGTTACCCATGCTCCTTGAATTCTTTCTAATCTAGGATTTGAAGCAGTTACTACTAACATATCTCCTAACCCAATTAATTTCTCTGCTCCAGATTGATCTAATATAACTCTAGAGTCTGTAGTTGAAGCTACTGAGAATGCCAATCTTGATGGAATATTTGCTTTCATAACACCTGTAATAACATCAACAGATGGTCTTTGAGTTGCTACAACTAAATGTATTCCAATAGCTCTAGCCATTTGAGCTAGGCGTACAATAGCAGATTCTACTTCTCTACCTGCGACCATCATTAAATCATTGAGCTCATCTATAAAAACAACAATGTATGGGAATCTATCAAATTTTTCTGGATCTAAAAGACCTGCATCAAACTTTTCATGGTAACCATTGATATCTCTAACTTGACCTTCAGCTAATAAATCATATCTTCTATCCATTTCAGAAACAGCCCATGTTAATGCATCTACAGCCTTTTTTGGATTAGTAATAACTTTAGTTAACAAATGTGGGACATTATTGTATTGGCCAAGTTCTACTCTCTTTGGATCTACCATTACCATTTTGACTTCGTCAGGATTAGTTCTTGTTAATAATGAAGTTACTATTGAATTAATACAAGAAGATTTACCAGCACCAGTTTGACCAGCTATCAAGACATGAGGTAATTCAGATAAATTGAAAAGTCTTGGTTTTCCTGAAATATCTAATCCTAATGCAACTGATAATGGATGATATTCTTTTTTAGCTTCGGTAGATGAGAGTACATCTCCAAGTGAAACTAGTTTTCTCTGCCTGTTAGGTATTTCTATTCCTATTGCGCTTCTACCTGGAATTGGAGCAAGCAACCTAACATCTGGTGTAGCTAGTGCATAAGCAATATCATGAGAAAGAGAAGTAACTTTCGAAACTTTTACACCAGGAGCTAATTCAACTTCATATCTAGTTACAGTTGGACCTGGTACGATATTTGTAAGTTCAGCTTCAACACCATGCTCTTTAAGTAGGTTTGTTAAATCTGTTGCAGTTTGTTGCAATAATTTTTTAGAGGTTGAAACAGATGAACCACTTTTAAGTAACTTAAGCGGTGGTAAAATGTATTTATTATTGTTCTTCTGAATATTATTGTATTTCTTTACTTCTTTTTTATTATTTAATGTATTTTCTAATGATTCATCTTTCTTTTTATTAGTTTTTTTTGTTTTTAATTTAAGAACATTATTTTTTATATCTTCTTCTTCATCAGTATTAACATTTTCATTTACTTCAAGGATATTTTCAAAATTAACTTTTGAAACTTCTCTTCTAGCTTTAAAAAATGCAAATATAAATTTATAAATATAAATAATTATGGCTTGACCCCCGCCAATTAAATCTTTTAAGTCAATATCTGTCATTTTTAACACTGAGATAATTAAACCAATTAATAAAACTGCATGGGTCATTTGTTGATCAAGCATATTATTTAGTGGATAAACTATAAATGCTGAAACGAAACCACCTGCTTTTTGTAATATATTGCTTCCTACACTTATTGATAATGGTTCAGAATGAATATAAAAATGAAATAACGAAGCTGAGCATATTTGAACATAAATAGTACCTGTAAAAACATTTTGAGACTTAATTACTTCTTTATCTCTAATTAAAATTGCTGAGCCATAAAAAAGTAGTAATGGAAGTGAATAGGTAGCATAACCAAAAGCCCATGTAAGAAGGCCATGTAACAATTCTCCAATTGGCCCTCCCTTACCAAAAGAAGATAAACCTACAAATATCCCCAATGCAAACATAAATATTGCAAGAGTTTGATGGGAACCAAGAAAATTAGAAAATAGAGTTTTAATACTTGAGTTAAGTGTTTTAAAGCCCTTGTTAACTTTTATTAAATTGTTTTGTTTAGACACCCGCTTACGCCCATTTACCCTTTTGCGAGTGGATGTCTTCACAGCCACAAATACATTATATCATACTTTTAGAGGAAAAAAGCTTTTATTTATTGAATTTTTTTATAATTATCCAGTAATTTCAAGCTTAAATCATCACTTATAGCTGTAATAGGTAATAAAGGCATTCCTACGTCCTCCCAGGTCTGAGATAAAATATATTTGATAGGGCCAGGGCTAGGTTCTTCAAAAATTAATGAAAAGAATTCTTGTAATGAAGTATTAATTTCTTCTGCTTTATTAATATCGCCTGACTGAATATAGCTAATCATTTGAGATATTTCATTACCAACAACATGTGAAGCAACTGAGACAACACCTACTGCACCATTTTTAACAAAGTCAAATGTTAATGCATCGTCTCCTGAGTAAATTTTTACTTTTTCACCAATTAAATCAATTTGATCTTTAGAAAATTTAATGTCGCCTACTGCATCTTTAATTGAATGTATAGAGATATCATTCACTAATTTTTCTAAAGTATCTAGTTCTATAAGCGTGCCCGTTCTACCAGGAATATTGTAAGCCATAATTGGTAAATTTGTAGTATTGCTTATTGCTTCAAAATGTTTCAATATTCCATATTGTGAAGGTTTTGAATAATATGGAGTGACTATCATTATGCCATCCATACCTAAATCTTCAGCTAATTTTGTATACTCAATAGATTCTTTAGTTGAGTAAGTACCTGTTCCTGCAATTAGTTTTGCTTTATCTCCTACAGAGTCATTTGCTGTTGAATATATAATTTCTCTATCTTCTTTAGATAGATTTGGTGATTCTGCAGTTGTTCCAGTTAGAACTAAAGATTCAGATTTATCATGAATTAATTTCCTGCACAATCTCCATAAAGTATCAGTGTTGATTACACCATTTTTATCAAATGGAGTTATTGCTGCTGTTATTAGTTTCCCAAATTCAACCATATTTATATTTTAAACCTGTTCTTTAAAATGCTCTCTAAGCCAAAATAATATCCATCTAAATCTTCAAGAGAATCTAAAACTAAATTAATTCCAGATAGATACGCTTTTCTATCATGAACTATATGCTCTGTATTAAATATTTCATATTCATTAGACATATTTACAATTTGTTCAGCTAAAAATTCATCAGATCGTATTGATTCTATTTTTATATTATTAATCACATTTATTATGTTTTCAGACTTTTGATCATTAATTTCATTATTTTTTGAATTTATATTATTAGCTAAATCAATTGCTGTACCCGAAGGTGCATCTTTTTTTTGAGAATGGTGTTTCTCAATTATCTCTTTATTTACAAATACATCAGATAAAATAACTGACATAAGTTTCTGATAACTTGCTCCAATTGAAAAATTAGGAATTACAACAACTAGCAACCTCTCCCCCAAGTTTTTTAACTTTTCTATACTTTCTTCAGATATACCTGATGAGCCAATTATTATTCCAAAATTTATTTGTTCTTTGCATAAAATTTCTATATTTTCATTTATTTTGTTTGATGGAGAAAATTCAAAAAGATAATCAGCTTCTACTTTTTTATAATCCTTAAAATTTTTATATTCCTTACTTTCTGAAATAGGATCATATATTCCAGAAACTTCAAAAAAGTCTTTACTTTTAATATGTTCTGATAGAAGATTACCCATTTTTCCATTTCCACCAGATATTGCAATTTTTTTAATATTATCAATCATTATTAATTTCTATTTTTTTTAACATGTTCAGTCTTTAATGATAATGTTATAAATAATGAAGTCTACAAAGAATAATATTGAGGCCGAAGTAATTTTAGAATTTGAAAAAATAAAACCTGCTATTACAAGACTCTTACAGTCAGAAAGTAACAACAAAGATTTAATTTTAAGATTAGGTAAATCTTCCAGTGAAAATTCTAATGAAGTAACAATAAATCCAACCATTCTTGTAAATTCAATAGAAAATTCAAATATAAATAAAAAAGATGTTCTGATTGGAACTGTAGTTCATGAGTCAATTCATTCAATAAACGAATATGAAATTAAACCTGAAATAGATTTTAAGAATTTTAATGACGAAATAGAAGGTCTGAAAGACATTGAAGATGTATTAGAAGTGCTCTCAGGACCTTTTGGACAGTATGTTTTTGAAATAATTATTCACTCACTTGAAGAGAAAAATTTTGTTAACAAATTTAATGGTTTGTTTAGCATACTAAAAGAAATTTATATTGAAAAAAAATCGAAAATAATATCACTTAAGGATTTTAATATTTTTCTTACATTGCTTTTTCATAAAATAACAAACTATATAGAAATTGATATGTCTATATATAAGTCAAATATTAAAAAAGCTATAGATGAATCACTCCCTATAGTTAACAATTTAAACTCTGAAGATATATTAATTAATGATGTTATAGAAAGTACGATAGAAATTATTGATATTTGTAAAAGACACAATCTTTTACCAGATCTTGATAAATATTCTTTAGGTGAAAAAAGAGAAATTGTAGAATCTATGGAAGATACAATAATTAGTGATCTAAACAAAACACTTATCCCCTCTTCCATGAATATAACAACAGGAAATGCTTTAGAAAAATTTATTGGTAACAATGAAGATAAGAAAGATAACAATAAGGAAAATCTAATGGATGATCATATTACTAAAGTTGGTGCTTCTGAAACAATTTACCTTCCTGATGGAAAAGTATCTAAATTAGTGTCTACTAAATTACCTAATAATTTTGATTCACTATATAGTTCGGGTTCTTTAACTTACAATAATCTTTTAGAAGAGTGGAACTTACCAGTTTTTAAAGTAACAAATAAAATTAAACCATATTTTATTCATAATCAAAAAAGACAAAGGATAAGTGGATATGATCAAGGCGATCTTTCCCCACATGTTCCACTTATGTTAGCTTCAGGAAGATACGAAAGAATGTTCGAGCAGAAACAAAGATTATCAAATAAATCCTACGCTGTTTCACTACTTATTGACGGAAGCGGTTCTATGTTAGAAAAAAAGAAAGGTGAATTTTACCCCTGGTCATTATCTGCTGGTTTAATAGGAGCTAGTTATTTAGCGCAAATATGCCATGAATTAAATATTGATTTTGAATTAGCTATTTTTAATAGAGGATTCGTTTCAGATGAAAGCGAGACTGAAACAAACTATCTTTCTAGAAAAATGTCTGTATCTTCAATGCTAAATACAAATTATGGTTCTAATGCGGAAAACTATTTCAATACTACAAATCATTACTTTGTTAAAGATTTTAAAGACAGTTGGAAAGACAACTATGAAAAATTTATTGGTCTGGTTGATTTTTCAAGAAAGCTAAGAGATTCAATAGATAATATTGATATTAAAAATGAAATACCTCCAATCAGCATGTTTGAAAGAAGTACAAACGTTGATGAAAGGAATATTATGTATGCTAGTAAAAGATTACTTACTCATCCCTCTAACTCAAAAATGCTTGTTGTTCTTTCAGATGGAATGACAAGAGGTTCTTTGAGTGATTTAAAAAATTCTATAAATTATGCAACAAAAAATAATATCGATGTTGTTGGAATTGGAATTGGAGAAAGAGGTACATGGAAAGAATATATCAATCACACTCAAATATTTAAACCAGAAGAGTTAATATATTCGATAGTAAACATCACAAAAGATATACTTATTAAGAACATGAAAGAAAATATTGGTGCTGCGTAATGGCAAAAAAAGAATTTACAAATCCTATAAATAGCGAAAAAGTTGAATTAGATGAATGCAAATTATCTAAATCAATAGAAGACTACGAAGGAAGAGCTGAAAGAATTCCAAATATAGATAAAAACTATGTTGATCTTGGGATTCAATTCAGGCTAGCGCAGTTAATAAATTCAAAGAACGTATCTTTTAAAAATGAAATTCCTATCCATGTTGCATTAAAAGGGCATATGGGAACAGGAAAAGATCATGATATAGAACAATTTGCAGCTAAATTAAAATACCCCTATTACAGAATTCCATTATCTGGTGAAGTAAGGGACGTTACTTTACTTGGTTCAGTCCAGCTTTACGGTGATGGTAAAGGTGGAACTGAAAGTAAATGGCAAGATGGTGAGTTAACAAGGGCTTTAAGAGGTCCGGCAATAGTTAATTTATCTGAATTAAATGCTGCAGGACCTGAAGTATTGTTTGCTTTACATTCTTTGCTTGATAGACATAAAAAACTAGAACTACCAAACGGTGAGGTAATATCACTAAGAGACGACTGTTATATTTTCGGTACAATGAATCCAACTAGCTTAAGAGACTACTCAGGTACACAAACTTTAAATAAAGCATTTGCCGATAGATGGGTTATCTGGGATAAGCCTTTTCCTAATAAAGATCAACTACAATTAATATTTAAAAAAAGATATCCTAACTTACAATCAGAATTTAGTGATTTAATAATCAAACTTGCTATTGAGATTAATAATTCATTTATGTCTGATGATATAAGTATCAATATAGAAACTCCTATGAGTTTAAGAACAATAGTTGAAAGAATACCAGTAGGTTTAGATATATATAAAAATTCATCTGATCCTTTGTATGAAGCATGGAAAAACTTTGTACTCCCACACGTAGATACTGATGATATGGATCACTACAATACATTGTGGAACACAGTGGTTAGATCTGGACCTAGCTTAAAACCTAAACTTTAATCATCTTTACAAGTGGAATCTTTCGACTAGTTCTTTGTTTGTAAATATTAAATGTTGGGTATATAGCAATTAATTTATTCCAAAAGTACTCTAATTCATTATCTTGAACAAGTTCAGTTCTTACTTTTAATCTATCTTTATCTACAGTAACAAATGTATTGCTGTTTTCTAAATTGTAAAACCAATTCGGTGTTTTATCTCTTCCCCCATAGGAAGCAGCTACTATGAATCCATTATCAATCTCTGCATATGTAAGTGGTACTTTTCTTATTCTCCCTGATTGTCTACCTTTTGTTTCTAGTAATAAAATATTTCCACCTAATATCAACGTACCTATTTTTGTATGATTAAATTTTATTAATTTTGTATGAATAAAAGTTACAAACTTAACTAACCAAGTTGGCCAAATGTGAAATGATTTACCTAGTAAACGCCAAATAAGATACCCTTAGGATTCTTGATTTTTGTCTTTAAAACCATCTATTTTGTTTTGAAAATCTTTAATTTTTTGATCTAAATCACTTATTTCTAAATTAGTGATTTCTTCTTTTAGTTTGTCTATCTGTTCTTTTATAGAACTATTTTCATTGAATAATGAAATAACGAATCTAATAAAAACTAAGTAAATTGATAATTTTATTAATTTCTTCATATTTAGATTTTAATTAATATTGGTTACTTTCATAGTACTTTTATTTAATCTTCCTCTTTTTTTAAAGTTATTTCACAATTAGACTTATATAGTGAAAGAAATTCTAAGTAATCTAGTAGCGGAACAACAATTACTAGATCAATATTTACAAAGTATTCCAGTTCGTAATTGGGGTACTAAAACAAGTTTTAAGAATTGGACAATTACTAATCATGTTAGTTATCTTGCTGGATTAGAAGATTTAGCATTCAACGCTTTAAAGAAAAAAGGTACTGACTTTTCTATTTACAAAGGTCCAAAAGGGCTAGAAAAATTTGAAAACAGTTGCATTGAAAAAGGTAAAGATATGAGACCACAAGATGTAATTGAATGGTGGAGGCTTTCAAGAGCAAAAGTAGTTGAAACGTTAGCTGATTCTACTCCAGGGAGGAAAATCAAATGGTGGCATAAAGAAATAGATTATCTAACATTTGCTTCGTCAAAATTAGCAGAAACTTGGGCACATGGTCTTGATATCTATGCATCTATGAAGAAAGATTACGAAGACACAATAAGAATTGAACATGTCGCTTTATTTGGTTGGCTAAATGCAGAAAAAGTTAGTAAAGAAAATAAAACAAAATTTCAAGATTTAAGAGTTGAATTAATTGGGCCTGAATATAAAGCTTGGCAATTTGGTAATGAAAAGTCAGAAAATAGCGTAAAAGGAAATGCAAGCGATTGGTGTCGTATAATTACAGGAAGAGTTGATAAAAGTTTCAAACCAACACTTTCAGCTGAAGGTGACTTTGCTGAAAAATTTATTAAATTTAATCACGTAAAAATATAACCGATGATTATATACGGAGTTGTTCATTTAAAACCGTTGCCAGGATCTTCTGGAAATTATTTGTCATTAGATGAAATAATCGAATCTGCTCAAGAAGATATTAATAATCTAGTATTCGGTGGTGTTGATGGAATTATTATTGAAAATTTTGGTGATACTCCATTTGTAAAAGATGACATTTCTAAAAGAACGCTAGCAAATTTTACAACTGTAGTTGAAAATCTTGAATATGATCGAGATATAAAAGTTGGTATAAATGTTCTTAGAAATGATGGAATAGCGGCTTTATCTATAGCTGAAGCAACTAAGGCGGATTTTGTGAGAATCAATGTATTAAATAATGTAATGATGTACACAGATCAAGGAATAATTGAAGGAAAAGCTCATGAAATTGCAAATTTTAAAAATTCATTAAATAAAGAAATTGAAATATATGCAGATGTATTTGTTAAACATGCAGTTCCTCCTGCTGGATCTAAAATAGAAAATCATGCAGAAGAGCTGATCGAGAGAGCTGGTGCTGATGTTGTAATTGTTACTGGAGATGGAACTGGACATGAAATTAATATAGAAGATCTTAATAAAATCAGAAAAATAGTACCGCAAGGTAGCCTTGCTATTGGATCTGGTGTTAACGAAGAAAATATTGAACAATATGTTGATCTTGCCGATATTTTAATAATAGGTACAAGTTTTAAAGTAGACCAGGACGTATCAAAAAGGGTCGACCAAAGAAGTGTTGAACAATTGATACAAATGATAAGATAATTAAATGTTTATAAAATTATTTAATTGGGTGCAAAAAGTACACTATATAAAGTTTGAAAAGGACCAACTATTACTTGAGTCACTAACAGACTATGCCAAAAAAAATAATATAAAAACAGCAGAAATCAGCTTTATTGGAGCTGTACAAAATGTAAATGTTATGTATATGAATCAGGAAAATAAAAAATATGATAAACATACATTTGATGGGGGTCACGAAGTATTAAATGGTTTAGGTAATATTTCTATGCTTGATGATGAACCTTTTGTTCATGTTCATATGACTGTAGCTGATAAGAATGGTAATGCTTTTGGTGGTCATCTAGATGAAGGTACAAAAATATGGTTAATTGAGGCTGTAATTAAAGAACCAACATTTTTTGGTAAAGGAATTGAAAGACATTTCAATGACGAAATATGTTTAAGTGTTTGGAATGATTAGATCATTGAGTTTCCACTCAACAAAAAACCACCGTCAATAGTTAACACTTCACCAGTTACCCAACCCGCATCATCTGAACACATATAATAAACAGCATTTGCAATATCTTCAGGTTCTCCTAATTTTTTTAATAGATGTAGATTTTTTGCAAATTCTTCATTTTCCCATAGAAGTTGTGACAATTTAGTTTTAACAATTGCTGGAGCTACACCATTTACTCTAATATCTGGAGCTAGTTCGTATGCAAGTTGTTTAGTTAAATAAATTAATGCTGCTTTAGAAACATTATATGCACCCATTAATTGAGAAGGTGCAATACCTCCTACTGAGCAAATATTCATTATTGCAGTACTTAATTCATTTTTGTAGGCAGCTCTAGACCATAACAATGGCCCCATTAAATTCACATCCCATGTTTTCTGTACTGCACCAATATCTACATCCATTAATGCACCACCTGCTGGATTTGTGCCAGCGTTGTTAATTAAAATATCTAAACTTCCAAATTTTTCATTCACATCTTTACAAGTTTTATCCGCAGCTTCTTCATCATCAGCTTTAGCTGCAATAGTATGAAAGTTTTTATTATCAACTTCTTTAGATAACTCTTCTAATGTTTGTTCTTTCCTTCCAGTTACAACAACATTATATTCTTCTGTATTTAAATACTTTTCTGCAATTGCTAACCCTATTCCCCTACTGCCACCTGTAATTAATATTGTTTTCATAATTATTTAAGTATACATCTTATTTCAGTTTTCAGTTACAGTGATAAGACTGATGCAAAACTTAGATAAATATTCATATCTACTCACAAAAAATAGAGATTTCCAGAAATTATTTTATGCAAAACTAATTACATTTTCTGGTGATTGGTTTTTAGTTGTTCCATTATTGGGGTTAGTTTATGAGTTAACAAATAACGCATTAATAACTTCAACAGTATTAATAGTTCAAAGTGCTCCTATGGTACTTTTCTCAAGTTTTGGTGGTTACTTGGCAGACAAATATGATAGACGAGTAATTTTAACAATTTCAGAATTTTTAAGTGCTCTAGCTGTTTTATTTGTAATGTATGCTGTCAGTACAGAAAATGTATTCTACATACTCTCTTCCTATTTTATGTTGCTATTAGTGAATGTAGCTTATATGCCTACGTCAGATGCAGCATTACCAAATATTGTAAAAAGAGAATTATTACCTGAAGCAAACGTATTATTTTTTTCTACTTGGGGAATAGCTGCTGGATTAGGTGCTGGACTTGGTGGTTTCCTCTCATCTATACTTACTAGAAATCAGTTATTTACAATTAATTTTTTATCATTTGTTTTTTCTGCAATTTTAATTTTTTTAATAAAAACTAATTTAACTGAAGATAGAAACAAAAAAACAGCTTATGAAAAAACTAAATTATCTGATGGATTAAATTTTGCAAAAAATAATAAAAATGTACTTTACCTTGTTATTACAAAAGGTACATTCGGAATTTCTGCAGCTGGACTTCTTGCATTATTTACTATTCTATCTGTTGATATTTACTCAACTGGAGATTACGGTTCTGGTTTGATGTGGGGAGCAAGAGGTGTAGGTGCATTTATAGGACCTTTACTTTTTAGATATTTTTATGGATCTAGTGATGGAAAACTATTATCAACTATTGGTCCGGGTATTATGATTTGGGGTATTTTTTATTTTCTCATACCTTTCTCGACATCACTCTATCTAACTGTTTTTTTGTTAATAATTGCACACTGTGGAGGTGGTGTTCAATGGGCTTTTTCTTCTTATGGATTGCAAATATTAACTCCCGACAAACTAAGAGGAAGAATCGCAGGTATAGATTATACTTTTTATTTCTCAATGTATACTATTTCAAATTTATTAATAGGTTATCTAGCTACAAAATACGATATCTTACTTTTATTTAGATATTTTCCATTGTTGGGATTCTTGTTTGGTTTTATTTGGTATTTACAAACTAGAAAGTTCTGGAGAGAACTTAATAAATAACTAAGTAACTCTTGGTAGGTTATCTACTTTAGTCGTATACGATGCTGACTTTCTATCTGCTCTCATTTTCCAATTTTTATGAATTCCTTGCGCCCCAAGAAAGAGGCTCCCTGTCCCAAACTTTCCATTAATACTATCTAAAGAATCCATCACTGTATCTGATTTTTTATAATCTTCAAATTTATAAAAACTATACTGTTCATTTTTAGCATCTGCAATACTGAGTAGCATCACTCCTATTTTCTGATATTCATAACCTGAAATAAATAGCTTATTTGTTAAACGCTTGGCTTCTTTAATAATGTTCGAGGTATTACTAGTTGGAATATCGAAGTATGAAGACATACCATTGCTGTATTTATTCTCTTCTTCAAGATAAGGACTTGTTCTTAAGAATACATAGATACCCTGAGCTCTTGATCCCTGTTCTCTTAATTTTTCACAAGCTCTAGCTGTATACATAGAAACGGCTTCCTCTAGTTCTTGAACCTTAGTTACTTTCTTTCCGAAAGATTTTGATGAAATAATATTCTTTTTATTTTTTACTTCTTCTACCTGGATACAAGACTTTCCATTAAGTTCATAATGAATCCTCTCTCCAACAATGCTTAAAGCTTTACGTATCTGCCTTGGGTTGCCTGTAGATAGGTCATAAGCATTTTGAATCCCAATCTTTCTTAACCTCCTACCCCATCTTGTGGAAATTCCCCAAATATCTTCTAATTCTAAATCTTTTAAAACTTCAACTCTCTCAGACTCACCTCTAATATCAAAAACATTGGATGATTCATATTTTTTTGCTTGCCTATTAGCGACTTTTGCTAATGTTTTTGTTGCCCCTATGCCAATCGATATTGGAATGCCTGTCCACTGCTTAACTAGTCTCCTTATTTCTTTTGCGGTCTCTGTTAAATCGCAATAATAAAAGTCAGTAATATCAAGGAATGCTTCATCTATTGAGTAAACTTCTATTTCACCAACTATTGAGCGCAGAGATGTCATGACTCTTGCAGACATGTCTCCATAAAATGTATAGTTCGAAGAAAATACATATACGTTATTTCTCTTCATTAACTGTTCATACTTAAAAAAGGGGGCTCCCATCGGAATCCCTAGTGCTTTTGCTTCATTAGATCGTGCAACAATGCAACCATCATTATTCGACAGAACAACAATTGGTTTCCCCTCTAGCTCTGGGTTAAATACTCTTTCACAAGATGCGTAAAAGTTATTACAGTCAACTAAGGCAAATATTTTATTATTCATTCACTTACTCCTTTGAATACTGTACACTATTCTAAAGAAAAAGAAAGACATTATTTATGACAAGAGGTGGAGCTCGTAAGGGAGCCGGTAGACCAAAAGGGCAAGGGAAGTATGGAGAAGCAACAAAAGCCATGCGAATTCCTGTAAGTAAGGCTTCCTATGTTTCTAAAATTATAAATAAAGGATTGTATGAGATACCACTGTATGGAAATCGTGTAGCAGCTGGGTTCCCCTCTCCCGCCGATGATTATTTAGAAGATAAGATTGATCTAAATAGATATTTAATAAAGCATCCTGCATCAACATTCTTAGTTCGTGCTTCTGGTAACTCTATGATTAACGCTGGTATTTTCCCTAATGATATTTTGATAGTTGATAGAAGTCTTAAAGCTCAAGATGGAAAAGTAGTAATTGCAGTTGTAGATGGTGAGTTAACGGTAAAAAGATACAAACTGAAAGGAAATAAGAAAATCTTAGAGCCTGATAATCCTGAATATAAACCTATATTTTTAGAAAAAGAAAGTGAAGCATATATTTGGGGTGTAGTTACAAATGTTATTCATAATCTGTAAAATAAAAGTATGGTAGATATATTAAAAAACAGTCCTAGTGATTTTAGTAATCTTAAAAATTGGGATTATGAAGAAAATTTTTATAATTTAGAAACAGAATATGGTGAGTTAAGAATTCACTATATAGATGAAGGAAAAGAAAATGACAAAACAGTATTTCTTTTACATGGTGAACCAGATTGGGGCTATATATACAGAAAATTTGTAAATCCATTAGTTGAGAGTGGATTAAGAGTTGTTGTTCCTGATTTACCTGGTTTTGGAAAATCAGATAAATTAAGTGATAGAAACGCGTATACATATGAAAAATATGTCATGTGGATGAATAGCTGGTTGAATGATTTAGATTTAAAAAATGTAACTCTCTTTGGACAGGATTGGGGAGGATTGATCGGTTTAAGAATGGTAGTTGATAACAATGAAAGATTTAATAGTATTGTAGTTTCTAATACGGGATTACCTACTGGTGATTTTTCTCCTGGTGAAGATTTTGAAAATTGGAAGAAATACGCTCAAACTGTTGAAAATTTTCACGCTGGAGGCATAGTTAAAGGAGGTACTGTTAAAGGATTAGATCAAGATGCTATAGATGGATATAATGCGCCTTTTCCTGATGAATCATACAAAGAAGCTGCAAGACAATTTCCTATGTTAGTACCAGTTACTCCTGATAATCCAAGCTCTCAACCAAATAGAGATGCATGGGAAATCTTAAAACAATGGGAAAAGCCATTTCTATGTATATTTAGTGATGAAGACAATATTTTTAGAGGTGTAGATAAAGCTTTTACTAAAAATATTCCTGGATGTAATAATCAAGAACATAAAATAATTAAAGGTGGTCATTTTATACAAGAAGATAATCCTGAAGATTGCGTAAAAGCAATACTATCTATCGTATAAATTATTTTATTGCCGTTCCCCAGAAATTATAACCTAGAAACTTTTGTGTACCAGGTAAGTACATGGTCTCTAAGTTGTCTATATTGAATTTTGCATTAGTTATAAGATTAGGAATATCTTTATTAGCGTGACATCCACCAGATATTTTTGGATAGAAAAATTCTATACCATTTTGGATATTTGCTACAAACTTATCTGGAGAAAGTCCGTGTTCGCTAAATATTAATTTTCCAGTTGGTTTTAGAACTCGATATATCTCATTTAAAGCCTTTTGGCTATCAGGTATTGAACATAAACTAAATGTAGTTACAGCTGTATCAATAGAATTATCATCTAACGGCAATTCTTCTGCAGATGCAATTATAAAATTGACATCTAGATTATATTTAATGGCTTTATCTTTAGCTAATTTGTTTAACTCGTTTGAAGGATCAACCCCATATATTTTTGTAACTTTACTTGAGTCATAATATTGAAGATTATGACCACTACCAATGCCTATTTCTAAGACTGTTCCAACGGCATTTGGAACAACTTTCTTTCTTTGATAATTAATAGGTCGTGAATTGCAAGTTGAATTAATAACTGAAGGTAATATCTTCTTTTCATAGTATTTCTTATTTGTAAACCTTATGATTGGATAAATTATAAAAATAAATAAATTTGATAAAATTAGATAAATAATTTTTTTCATTAGTACCTTAGAATTATTCTACTTTTGCATTTTGGACATTTTGATAAAAAAGAAACAAATTCTGTAATTTTTGTTCTTTTCCATTTATTTTTACACTTAATACATTTCATTTAAAGTATTTAAGTATTTTATAGTTTCAAGATCTACAGGTAAACCAATTGAAAGTTCTGTAACATTTGAATTTTTCCATATATTAAACTTCTCTTTTATTTCTTCTTTTGTTCCAACCAAAGTTAAGTCATCTAATAATACTGATGGAAAAATAGCTTCAGCTTCATCTTTTTTTCCTGATAAATATAATTCTTGTATTTGATTGGCCTCTTCTTCATAGCCATAATCACACACTAAATTATAATAAAAGTTTTTATCTTTAGCTCCCATACCTCCTACGTAAAGAGTGTATACATTTCTTGCAAGTTTTAAATTGTCTTCTTTTTCTTCTTCAGTACATATTTTTGCATTTACTGTTGCAACAATATTAAATTTATCTTTTTTATTTTTATCTTCTGATTTACTAAACCCTTTTTCTAAATATTTATTAAATATATCATCACCTTGACTAGGTGAGTACATAAATGGTAACCATCCATCTGCAATTTCGGCAGTTAGTTCGATATTTTTTGGTCCTATTGCTGCTATATATATAGGAATATCACTTCTTAAAGGTTTTTCAATAATCTTTAGTGGTTTACCCAATCCTGTTGAATCAGGTTCAGTATAGGGAAGGGTGTAATATTCTCCTTGATGTTCAATTTTTCCATCACGTTTAAACATTTCTTTTACTAATTGAACATATTCTCTTGTTTTTGCTAATGGCTTTCCATATGGAACTCCATGCCAACCTTCTACAACTTGTGGACCAGATACACCTAGTCCTAACCTAAATCTTCCATTTGACATTTTATCTAAGGTAACAGCAGTCATGGCAGTCATGGCAGGAGTTCTTCCTGGAATTTGCATAATTCCTGAACCAATATCCATATTTTTTGTTAATGCTGCAAAATATGCAAGTGGAGTAACGGCATCATATCCGTAAGCTTCAGCAGTCCATACACAAGATACACCTAATTCATCTAGATCTTTTATTAATTTGTGATCATCAGTTATATGTGGTCCAAAATACCCTACATTAATACTTAAATCCATTCTTAAATATTACTATATTTCTGATTTGTAATATTTGTCATTTGTAAAAACATAGTCCATAGATATGTCGTGACTTTCAGTAGGTAAATCTTGCATTATTCTTTCGTTAAAAGTTATACCTATTTTTAGAGTATCAGGATATTTGCTTAATAATTTATCATAATATCCACCTCCCCTGCCTAATCTTTTACCACTAGTAGTAAAAGCTAATCCGGGTACTAAAAAAACATCAACTTCTTTAATTTTTATTGGATTTTCTGGTTCTAATATATTTAAAGCATTTTTAATAAATGGTTCTTTATATAAACATAACTCTATATCTGATGAAACAAGATATGAAGTAATTAATTGTTTATAACCGATTAAATCATTAGTTATGTGAACTTCAGAATCTGTATGGATGTAAGTGCATACTATTTTGTTCTTTATAAAATTATTAATTATTTTTATGTTATCTATTGATAATTTTTTAATACCTTTAATTTCCTCAAGGTTACTTCTTAATAACTTTTTCTCATTCATACTTTATTAATCAATCAATTACTTATGTATTATAGAAGGCATGTTAAAGAACAAAATTTTATCTTGGATAAACCTATTAATAATGGCTTTATATACAATCCCTGTAGCTTATAGTATTTGGTTTGTTGGTTTGTTTAATAAATATACAAAAATTAAATATTATATTGCACAATCTTGGGTAAAACCATGGATGTGGGCTGCAAGAGCAAAAACTACATTTACAAAGGTAGTTGAGTATAAACAAAATCAACCGTATGTAGTTATATCAAATCATCTATCAAATATAGACAATATGATACTTTTTAAATTTCTTAAAATTAATTGGGTGTTCATGGCTAAAAAAGAAGTGTATAAACTTCCTTTCTTTAAAACAGCAATTAAAGCATTTAATTTTATCAAAGTAGATAGAAATAACCCGAACGATAAAGAGTCAATAAACGCGCAAGCAAAAAATTTATTTAAAAATGGATGGTCACTTATGGTTTATCCTCAAGGTACGAGGGTCCCTAAAGATGATTTTAAAGAGTTCAAAAGTGGAGCTTTTCATATAGCATTAGATAATAATGTGCCTATTCTTCCAGTAGTAATTGCAGGAACAAGTGATATATGGCCAAGAGGAAGAAACTTTCTTAGTAGTGGTAAAGCAATGATTAAAACTTTAGAACCAATTGATATGACGAATTATACAAAAGATACGATAGATCAATTAACTAAAGATACTCATAAAAAAATGAAAAAAGTTTATGAAGAACTTCAATTAGCCATAAAATAAGAATATGAATATTTTTTTAGCTGTCATATACATTTTTTTATTACGTTTAATTGATCAAACTCTTGGGACTTTAAGAGCATTATATGTAAATAAAGGAAGG